>JBCDDQ010000089.1:0-16289 GCA_039180225.1 Pseudomonadota bacterium | reverse complement strand
CGGCAGCATCGATGATGTGTCCCTGGGCTGGCTGCCGCGCATGGTGGAATACAAGATCCCCACGCTCGACACCTGGACCTCCTATATCGGCATCATCGATAAGGTGGTGAAGGAATACGACAAGTACAAAATGTACTTCATGAACGTGGCCTCCGATGAAGCGCTGGCTACGCTCTACATCGACTTCGGCAAAGACGTTCTGTCCAAGCAGATGGGTTGGAAATCTGTGGTCATCCTGCAGGAAGACACAGCATTCGGCGGCGCGATCAATGGTCTGGTGAAGGACGTTCTGGCGCCGGAAGCCGGTATCGAAGTGCTCGAGACCATCGTCTACGATGTGAACACGGTCGACTTCGCACCGATCTTCTCCAAGGCAGAAAGCCTAAAGCCAGACTTCATCTACACCATCTCATCGGTGAAGGGTCAGGTGGTGGCCTCGCAATATGTGAAGCTGCAAGTTCCCCTCGCAATGACCGGCGTGAACGTCGGGACAATGGGCCATGAGTATTGGGATGACACAGGCGGTGCCGGCGGCGGCGTCTCCTCGCTCAGCCCCCTACCCTCGGTCGGCTTTGCGCTGGACGACACGTCCAAAGCCTTTGTTGACACCTACAAGGCCAAGTATGGCTCTTCGCGGCCCGTGTTCCCGCACTTTAACGGCTTCAACGCCTATCACGGTCTGAAGCAGGCCATGGCAGCGGCTGAAAAGGCCGGTGGCTTCAAGCCTCTGGATGCCTGGGTGAAGGCCATGGAGAACGAGGATGTCATCATCAAGAAAGATGGCAAGATGTGGCTGCGCTACGGCTTCTGGAAGCCCGGCGAAATCGAACCGCGCACCAAGCGGGAATATACCCACAACATCAAGTTCGACATCACGCCTCCGTTCGATGACGGCGCACCGTCCATGGTTGTTATTCAGTGGTACGAAGACGGCTCAAGCGCCGTGGTCTACCCACCGAAATACGCCACGGGCAAGTTCACCGTGCCGTCTTGGGTGAAGAAGTAAGCGAACAAGCGGCCCGGTGCTTCGGCACCGGGCCCGTGTTCCAACCCTAATTCCGCGCCCCTGCGAAAGCGGGGGCCCATAGCTCTTGACTTTCCTTTGGCTGAGAAGGTCCCCGCTTTCGCAGGGACGCGGGAAATACTCGGCGGGCGCAGGCAAAACCACCCATGAGCCAGATCATCATCCAGGGCCTTCTGCTTAGCGGTCTTTACGCGCTCAGTGCCGTGGGCTTCACCATGATCTTCTCGGTAGGCCGGGTGCTCAACCTGGCCTATGGCGTCTACATCATGCTGGGCGGCTACGTTTACTTCCAGTGTGTCCAGGTCTGGCACCTGCCCAAACTTCTGGGCTTCCTCATCGCGGTGGGCGCAGGCGTGGCCTTCGCGGTGGCCACCTACCAGATCCTCGTTCGCCGGCTGGAGGGAAATCCGGTGGCGGTGGAGATCTCCACCCTCATCCTCGCCGTGGTCATGCAGGCGCTCATCGTCATGATCTACGGCGCCGCCTCGCGCACCATGTGGCCGCTCGTCAACGGCGTGCTCAGAACCGACGGCATCACGGTCCCCTACAACATCCTCATCGCCACCATCGCCAGCTGGTTCATCCTGGGCGGGCTCATGTGGTTCGTCCACAAGACCCATCTGGGCCGTGCCATCATGGCCGTCTCCATGGACCGCAAGGGCGCCATGGTGTCCGGCATCGATGCGCGCCGCATCTCGCTTATCACGTGGATGATCTCTGGCGGCCTCGGCGCCATTGCCGGTGTGTTCTTCGCCACCTACACCCAGCTTGACCCCTCCATGTGGGTGGGCCCGCTGATTATCGCCGTGGCCGTCGTGGTGATCGGCGGCATCGGCTCCATCGTGGGCAGCTTGATCGTCGCCCACCTGATCGGCTTCATGGAGACCATCACCACCTCCCTTTTGGCCGCAGAACTGCGCGGCGTCTTCACCATGCTGCTCATCATCATCGTGCTCATCGTGGCGCCCAAGGGCCTGTTCGGGCGGGAGGAGCTGTAGATGTGGTCCGACCCGAACATGCGCAAATACATGGCCGGCTGGGTCCTCTTTGGCGTGGCGCTGCTGCTGCTGCCCCAGTTCGCTACGGCGGGCACCCTGCGCATCTTCATCTTCGCCAACTTCATCGCGATCTTCGCTATGAGCTGGGACATCCTCTCAGGCCGCACCGGCTATATCAGCTTCGGCCATCCCTTCCTCATCGGCATCGCGGCTTACACGTCGGCCATGCTGACCTACCCTCTGCAGACGCCGCTCTACGTCTCCATTCCGCTCGGCATCATCGCCACCATGGTGGGCGGCACCATGTTCTTCCTGCCGGCCTTGCGCATTCGCGGCACCTACTTCGCTCTGGTCACCTTGGCCTTCATGGAGCTGATCTATCAGCTCACCCAGGTCTTGCGCCCGGACATCACAGGCGGCACGCGCGGGCTCTCGGGCCTGCCCACCCTGCTCACCGGCGCAGTGCCCAACTACTATCTCTCGTCAGCCGTCATGTTCGTCATTGCCATCTGCCTCTGGCTCCTGGTGCGCTCGCGTCTGGGCACGGCCCTCAGCGCAATCAGCATGGATGAGGACGCTGTGAAGAGCTCCGGCCTCGACACCACCAAGCTGAAGCTCTTCGCGTTCATGGTCTCCGCCTTCGTGGCGGGCATCGGCGGCACGCTCTATGTCCACTATCTGGGCTCTATTGCGCCCAGGGCCATCTTCGATATCAACTTCCTCTTCACGATCCTCATCGCGGCGCTTCTGGGCGGGGCCTCCACCATCATAGGCCCCATCATGGGCGCCTTCTTCCTCACCTTCCTTCTGGAGTATCTACGCCCCATAATCCCCGGCACCGAGCGCTACTTCATCTACGGGTCCATTGCGCTCATCGTCTACGTGCTGGAGCCCAAGGGCCTTCACCACATCATTCAGCGGATCTACGGCGCGCTCATTAAGAGGTCTGAGGCATGAGCGCGCTTCTTGAACTGCAGAACATCTCCAAGCGCTTCGGCGGGCTTACGGCCGTCAACGACCTCTCCTACCACGTGGAAGAGGGTGAGAGCCTCGGCCTGATCGGGCCCAATGGTGCCGGCAAGACCACCACATTCAACCTCATCATGGCCGAGCTACAGCTCACCTCCGGCCAGATCGTCTATCAGGGCCAGAACATTGCCAAACTGCCCACCCACAAGCGGGTCCAGGCGGGCGTCGTGCGCACCTATCAGGTGCCGCGCCCGTTCCACGAGATGCCCGTGTCGGACAATATCCGCATCGGCATGATGCCCGATGATATCGGCACCATGATCTCTCAAGCCCCCGACCCGGAGGCGGAAATGGCCATTGCCCACAGCGTGGGGTTTGGTGAGCGCGAGTTTGCCATGTACCCGGGCGAACTCTCCATGGGCGATCTGAGACGCCTGGAGCTGGCCCGCACCATTGCCGCCAGGCCCAAGCTCCTGCTGTTGGATGAAGTCTTCGCCGGCCTCACCGTCTCTGAGATTGGCCAGATCACCGAGCTGCTCTTGGAGAAGCGAAAAGACGGCCTCACCTACATCATCGTCAGCCACGATCTGCGCTCGCTCCAGCCCCTGGTGGACCGGGTGGTGGCGATGTCGTTCGGCGCGCTTCTCTCTGAAGGCAGCTTCGATGAAGTGCTGGCCGATGAAAAGGTCCAGGAGGCGTATCTGGGCACGTAAGTGATCCGGTGCGATAAGCGCATGGCTCTTTTGGACATCTCGAACCTGGAAGCATTTTACGGCAAGGCCCGCTCGCTCCACGGTGTTTCGCTGAGCGTGGAACCGGGCAAGATCGTCGCTATCATCGGACCCAATGGCGCGGGCAAATCCACCCTGCTCGATTCGATCATGGGCATCACCACCACCACCGGTAAGGTGACCTTCGATGGTCAAGACATCACCGCCCAGTCCCCTGCCTTAAATGTGAAGGCCGGCATCGGCTATGCGCCGGAGCGCGGCAACCTGTTCCCCTTCATGGGCGTTAAAGACAATCTTCTGGTGGGTGCCTACACCTCGCGCGACAAGATCGATGAGAACCTGCGCATGGTGTTCGATCTGTTCCCCGTGCTTGAGCAACGCCAGGCCCAGGAGACCGGCACCCAGAGCGGCGGAGAGCGCCAGATGGTCTCTCTGGGCCGCGCCCTGATGACCAGCCCGAAACTGCTTCTGGTGGACGAGCCCACAATCGGCCTTGCTCCGAAAGTGTGCCTCGACATTGCGGCGGCCCTCAAGAAGCTCAACGAAGAAACAGGCCTCACCATCATCATCACCGAGCAAAATGTGAATTTCGCGATGAGCTTAGCTGAAGAACTTCACGTATTAGAGACAGGTGAGATCCGCCTCTCCGGAACCGTGGATGAACTGCAGGGTGAGGACTATATCAAACAGGCCTATTTCGGTGCTTGAGCTGAGGGCCCGCGAAGAGTATGTTTTGTATACTGTATACAAAAGGAGCTGCGTGATCAGATGTGCGGCATAGCAGGACGGATTTTGAGCGCCAGCGGCAACGTTGGCGCGGACCTTGTGGACCTGATGGAAGCCCAACGGCACAGAGGGGCGGACTCCACCGGATTTGCGGTCTATGGCCCCCCGGTGGATGAGGGCTATATCGTGCGGGCCATGGGCCTTGACCGGGACGCCTTGTCGAAGGATCTGGAGAGCTTCCTGGAAATTCTCAGGGACCACGGCTCGGACTTCCTGGCCGATCCCACCTGGGATGATGCCACCACCAAGCACGTCTCAGTGCGCATGCGCATCAAAGACCCCAAGGACCTCGCCACCTTCACCCGCGCCGCCGACACCATTAGCGCGCGCCTGGAGGTGCAGTCCGTTGGTCGCTCCTTGGAGATCATCAAGGACCTCGGCGGTGCTGAGGACGTCTCTCAGAAGCACGGCGTGCGCAAGATGAAGGGCACCCACGGGCTGGGCCATGCGCGTCTCGCCACGGAGTCCGATGTTTCCCCCACCGCCAGCCACCCGTTCTGGGCGCGCCCGTTTGCTGATGTTGCTATCGTCCACAATGGCCAGATCACGGACTACTTCACCTGGCGCGACAAGCTGGAGCGGGCCGGCTACCGCTTCATGACGGGCAATGATTCAGAGCTCATCGCGGTGTGGATCTCCGACCAGATGAGCAAGGGCCTCACCAAGGAACAGGCCTTGAAGAAGTCCATCACCTCCATCGACGGGGTCTTCACATACCTGATCTCCGATACGGACGGCATGGGCTTTGCCAAGGACAAGTTCGCCATGAAGCCTCTGGTCACCGTGGAGCAGAACGGCGAGCTGGCCGCAGCCACCGAAGAGCAGGCCGTGCGCAAGATCTACCAGGGCGAGGTTGACATCATCAATTACGACGGCCCCAGCATGATGAACTCCTGGGCGCTGGCCGATGTGAGGCAAGCGGCATGAGCGAGCAAGTCATCACTGTTGGCGATCAACACATCCGCGAGGTGCACCGGGAAATCCAGGCCGCCGCCGAAAAGGGCGGGAACATCGTCATCAAGGACACCCGCTCGCGCCACAATCTGGGCGTTGCCCTGCCCGCCGGCGCCAACCTCCATTTTGAAGGCTCCGTCGGCTATTACTGCGGCGGCCTCAACAATGGCGCCACCATCACCGTTGAGCGCAATGCCGGCTGGGGTGTGGGCGAAGCGATGGCCGAAGGCGACATCACGGTCGGCGGCTATGCAGGCATGTCGTGCGGCGCCTCCATGCTGGGCGGCGTGGTCCATGTGAAGGGTGATGCGGGGCCCCGCTGCGGCGTTGCCATGAAGGGCGGCGACATTATCGTTGAAGGCAAGATCGGCTATCTCTCCGGCTTCATGGCCCATGCTGGCCGCATCATCGCACTTGGCGGGGCAGATGATGCCTGCGCCGACAGCCTGTGGGGCGGTGAGGTTTGGGTGGCCGGCCCCATCAAGTCACTGGGCGTGGACAGCAAGGCGATTGAGCCCCAGCCCGATGAGGTGGCCTCCATTGAAGAACTGTTGCGCAGCCGCGGCATCAATGATGCGGCGCGCGATTGGAAGAAAATCGTATCAGGCGAAAAGCTCTGGCACTTTGAAAGCAGGGACGCAAACGCATGGCTGATGATCTAAACTCCGGCTACCAATACCCCTTCGAGATGCCGAGCGAGGATGCTGTTGCCTTTAAAGATGGCGCTATTGAAGGCCGTCCTGCTGGCGTCCCAGGTTCCTACGATAAGGGCGAATCCACCCGCTGGAGCCCGGATGCGATCTCCGAGGTGCATGCGCTCGCCCAGCTCGGGCGCTATCAGGTGCGCGGCTACAACACCTTCAACAAGAGCATGCCCACGTTCGATGACCTCACCTTCGTGCCGGCCACCATGACGCGCCTGCCGCTGGAGGGATATCGCGAGAACTGCGAGACCAAAACTGTTCTGGGCGGCGGTTCCGGCCTGGTGGAAAACCCGCTGGAATTGGACATCCCGATCTATATCGGTTCCATGTCCTTCGGCGCCCTGTCTGCAAGCGCCAAGGCAGCGCTCGGTTACGGCGCCTCCAAAGTGGGGTCCATGACCTGCACCGGCGAAGGCGGCATGCTGGAAGATGAGCGCGAGGCTTCCGACACTCTGGTCTATCAGATGACCCCGTCACGCTACATGCTGGACCTGGATCATTTGCGCCGGGCGGACGCTATCGAAATTGCCGTTGGCCAAGGCGCAAAGCCGGGCACGGGCGGATTGCTGCTTGGCATGAAAGTGTCTGAGCGCGTGGCCAAGATGCGTTCTCTGCCGCTGGGCGTGGACCAGCGCTCCACAGTGCGCCACCCGGATTTCCTGGGCGCGGACGATATGCAGGTGAAGGTGGAGGAATTGAGGCTTGCCACGGACTACAAGGTTCCGATCATCGTGAAGATGGGCGCCACCCGACCGCGCTACGACGTGGCCATCGCGGCCAAGGCGGGTGCAGACATCGTTGTGGTGGACGGCGCAGAAGGCGGCACCGGCGCCTCACCGGAGCTATTGCTCAACCATACCGGCATTCCCACCATGACCGCCATCCGAGCCGCCCGCGAGGCGCTGGAAGAGGCCGGAATGAGCGAGAAGGTCTCCCTGGTGGCGGCCGGCGGCATCCGCTCCGGCGTGGACGCGGCAAAGTGCCTGGCGCTGGGAGCCGATGCGGTGATGATCGGCAACGCGGCCATGATGGCGCTGGGCTGCAATTCCCCGCGCTATCCGGAAGACTATGCCGTCCTCGGCACCTCCCCCGGCGCCTGCCACCATTGCCACACAGGTATGTGTCCGGTCGGCATCGCCACCCAGGATGCGGCTCTAGAGGAGCGTATGGATGTGGCTGCCGGGGCAGAGCGCGTGGCGCGCTACCTCACCGCTATGACCATGGAAGTCTCGCTTTTGGCCAAATCCTGCGGCAAATCCACCGTCCACAATCTTGAGGTGGAGGATCTGCGCGCCCTTTCGCTGGAGGCTTCGGCCTTCACCGGGGTCAAGCTGGCCGGCATCGACCGGGAATTCAGTTGGTAGCCGGCTGGGTCTCCCACGCCGGCGCCTTGCCTATCTTTTCCAAGAGGAAGTCGATGAAGGTCCGCACCTTCGCGGTGAGCACGTTCGACTTGGGATAGACCAGCCACAACACCGTGCCGTCATCCACGTGAAAATCCGGAAGCACGCGCACCAGTGCGCCGCTGCAGAGTTCGGCATGAACACTCCACAGCGAGTTCGAAGAGATGCCTGCCCCCGCCGCTGTGGCCACCTTCAGGCTCAACCCATCGTCCACCACCAGCCGGCAACCCGCCTGGCGCGGATCGAACAGGCCGGTTTGACCGTCATTGCGTAAGAGCTGCTTGGCGCCGTCATCTCGAAACGCAACCACCTGATGCCCCGCCAGATCCTCAGGCCGCTCCGGAACGCCATGCGTTGCCAGATAGTCGGGCGATGCACACAAAATGCGCGTGTCATCGGCCAGCTTGCGACCCTTTAAGCTGGTGTCCTCCAGGGCCGCGTTGCGCAAGGCCAGATCAAAGCTGCCTTCAATCAGGTCGAACGGTGTGTCGGAGAGCCGCAGATCCAGACTGATGCCGCGATGGCGCTCCAGAAACTCCGGCAGCAGCGGCGCAATATAGAGCTGGGCAAAGGTGCTGGGAGCGGCGAACCGCAGTATGCCGGTGGCCTCCGGACGGCTGAGTCCAAGCGCCGCCCGGGCCGCGGCCTCCTGGGCCAGGATCTCCTTGGCATAGGGCAGAAACTCCGCCCCCTCCAATGACAGCGCCACCTTCCGCGTGGACCGGTGCAGCAAATCGGCGCCCAACGTCCGCTCCAGCTTGGCCAGCTTGGCGCTCGCCACCGCCGGCGCCATGCCCAGCGCCCGGCCTGCCGCGCTGATGTTCAAACGTTCTGCCGCCAGCACGAACAGTTCGACGCTCTGCGTGTCCATCCAATTATATCCAAAAACCGAATTATGCACTCAGAAATACGGTATTTATACATTTTTTACAATGATTAAATCACCCCTGTCAGTTCAACGCACCCGTCTCACACACAGGACCTCACACCATGGCCTACTATTCCGTTCTCGCCGTCACCCCCACATCTGAAGACTGGATCCCCGACTATCTGCCCGCCGCCAACGCGCTTGTGGCCAAGCATGGCGGCAAATATCTGGCCCGTACCGCAAGCCATGAACGCCTGGAAGGTGACGGCGAGGAGCCCGCGCTGCGCATTGTGCTGGAATGGCCGTCAAAAGAAGCGGCCATCGCCTTCATGAACGACCCGGACTACGTGCCCCATCTCAAGGCCCGCGCCGCAGGTTCCGTCAGCCACCATGCCCTGGTTGAGGGCAAAGACGATTTGGCCTGAACCCCAAAAACAGGAGACGTCAGAAAATGAAATACGAAAACTTCACAACCTTCAGCGTTAAGATCGAAGATGCCATCGCCTGGGTGACCTTCGATTACCCTCCGGTCAACATCCAAGGCCTGCCCATGCTGGCGGATCTGGACATGCTCGCCCAGAAACTGGAAGCCGACCGCACGGTTAAAGTGGTGGTCTTCCAATCTGCAAACCCGGACATCTTCGTGGCCCATGCGGACACGGAGTTCCTGAAAGATATGTCGTCCAAGGCCGTCTCCCGCGACGAGGTTCAGCTTCTGGACCTGCAACGGGTGCTGGAGCGCATCAGCCGCGTGCCCCAGGCGACGATCGCCAAGATTGAAGGCTTCGCCCGCGGTGGCGGCCATGAGTTCGCCCTGGCCTGTGACATGCGCTTTGCAGCCCGCGGGAAAGCCAAGTTCATGCAGATGGAAGTGGCCATGGGCATCCTGCCGTGCGGCGGCGGTGCCTCGCGCATGGCCCGCCAGACCGGTCTTGGCCGCGCTCTGGAGATCATCCTGGGCGCCCGCGATTTTGATGCTGATCAGGCAGAAGCCTACGGCACGGTGAACAAGACATTGGACCCAGAAGAGCTCGGTCCTTACGTGGAAGAACTCGCCAAACGGATCGCCCTTTGGACACCCGCCTCGATCAATGCCTGTAAACAGGCGGTCTATGAATCCATCGACAGACCGATCGAAGACGCGCTAAAGGCAGAGGCCTATTGGCTCTATCAAGCCACCAGCCAAACCCCTGCGCTAAAACGGTTCGCCTGGGCCGACGATGCTGGTGCCCAGTTTGACATGGAGAACCAGCGCAATTGGAACGACCTTGTGGTCTCCGTCCAGGACGTAAACTAACGCCCGCATAGTGGCCAGAACCCGAGACCCTGCAATGCTGAAGCGCCTCGACCAAAACCCGTTCCAAAGCCTCAACCGCGGCTACAATGCCGTGTTCCAGCCCGGGCGCCTCAGCCTCGGGCTGGTGGCACCCTTGGAGGCCTATTCGATGCCCCCTGTGCCCACTATGGAGCGGCACATCGAGCGCACTCAGTTGGCCGAGGCGCTCGGGTTCTCCGCCATCTGGTTGCGCGACGTGCCGTTCAATGTGCCCTCGTTCGGGGATGCGGGTCAGATCTATGACCCGTTTGTCTATCTCGGGCTCCTTGCAGGCCAGACCGAACATATCGCCCTGGGCGTCGCCAGCATCATTCTGCCACTGCGCCATCCCGCCCATGTGGCCAAGTCCGCTGCGAGCGTCGATGAGCTCTCTGGCGGCAGGCTCATCCTGGGCGTGGCGTCCGGTGACCGGCCGGAGGAGTACCCCGCCATGAATGTGCCGTTCGAAGAGCGCGGCGCCCGCTTCCGGGAAAGCTTTGAGTACATCCGGCTCATGGCCGAGGAAAGGGCCGCGTTCCAAAACCCCTGTGGCGGGCCCTCAGCGGGCATGGACATGCTGCCCAAACCGGCAGCCGGCAAACTGCCACTGCTCATTACCGGCTCCAGCCAACAGGACATGGAATGGATTGCCCAGAACGGGGACGGCTGGATGATGTATCCCCGCGATCCCAGGACGCAAGCCAGCATTATCCAAGAATGGCGCACGCGCCTTGCCGCCGACGGCCGGAATGATCGACCCGTCACGGAACCTCTCTACATTGATCTGGCGGAGGACCCGGATGCCTCGCCCCAACCGATCCACCTCGGCTTCAGAGCCGGCTCCCGGTTCCTCAAGACCTACCTCAAAGCGCGCCAGAACATCGGCGTGAACCACGTGGCGTTGAACCTGCGCTTCAACCAAGCCGACATTGAAACAACCCTTGAGCGCCTGGCAAACGACGTTCTGCCGGAGTTCTCGACCCAAGGAGATTAATCCAAGATGCCCAAGACACTCCTCATCACAGGCTCAACCGATGGCATTGGGCTTGAAACGGCCCGCCAGCTGCTTCAGGACGGCCACACCGTGCTGATCCACGGCCGCAGCCAAGCCAAACTGGATTCCGCAAAAGCCGAGCTCTCCGCGCTCAGCGCAGGGCATGTGCGTGCCTATCTGGCCGATCTCTCCGACCTTGCCCAGGTGGACGCTTTAGCGGCCGCCGTGGCGAACGATCACGAGCGCCTCGATGTGCTGGTCAACAATGCCGGCATCTTCAAGACACCCAAGCCGGTCACCGCAGATGGCCTGGACGTCCGCTTCGTGGTGAACACTCTGGCACCTTATCTTCTCACCCATCGCCTGTTGCCGCTGCTGGGGACCAAAGGCCGTGTGGTGAACCTTTCTTCTGCCGCACAAGCCCCGGTCGATGTGCGCGCACTGGCCGGTCAGGTGGCGCTGGAGGACATGTCGGCCTATGCCCAGAGCAAGCTGGCGATCACCATGTGGTCGCGTACCCTGGCCGAGCAGCTGCCAGACGGTCCGGCGATCATCGCCCTTAACCCAGGCTCGCTGTTGGGCAGCAAGATGGTAAAAGAGGGCTTTGGCGTGGCCGGCAGCGATCTCAGCATTGGTGCCGACATCATCGCGCGCGCTTCTCTGTCGGAAGAATTTGCTAGGGCGTCGGGCAAGTATTTCGACAATGATTCAGGCCGCTTCGCCAATCCGCATTCGGATGCGATGGACAGCGCCAAGTCAGCCGAAGTCACCCAACTGGTTGAGCAGTTGGTGAATGCGCACGCCTCATAAGCGTTCGGTGACCAACGCCAGCAAAGTGTCCGCAAGGTCCGAGGACTGAACCGCGCTGCCATGGCAAGGTGCGAGGACGTCAGGGCCAGCAGTATCGATCTGCGCCTTTAGCCAGGCAAGATAACGGTCCTTGTCTTGAAGACCATAGGTCTTGAACGTCTTGAGGAGCTCCGGCCCCTTCCCTGTTCCATAGACATCGGCCCCGCAGAAGGCATCCACGACGATCCATGCTGTGCCTGAGCCGACGGAAACTTGAAGCCAGACCTCCCCGGTCTTCAGGCCCTGCGCGTTCAGCACTTTCATGGCGTCCGGCAGCTCGGCCTCAAGCGCGTCCAGAGACGCGAAAGACAGTCCCGTCACCTTTTCCAGCCTCGGGATTGCTGCTTCAGAAGCCACCAATTGGGCATCGCCGTAGACGTCAGAGAACTCCTGAAGCCCCTGATTGTGGAAATGGTTTGGCGCCAGCAAAAAGCGGACCGGACCCAGAGCTGCCAAGCTGTCACGCACCTTGTCGGCGAGACCCTTTACCGGGCTGAAGAGACAGACATCGCCACAGCGCAGCGCAAAGGCGAACATCCTGAGCTTGCCTTTGCGGGCAACAAATATCGACGGCACGCCAGCAAACGGCTCAAAACCGGTCGACGCAGACTTGGCGGACATCATCGTTTCCTCAAGGATCCAGCGGAGCCAGCAACGTGTCCACATAGGCGCGTAGGTGCGCTGCATCGGAAATCATACGCGACGCAGACCACAGACCTTGTGCCGAAATGGTGAGGAACTCCGCAAAGCGCTGGGCATCCACGGACGGATCCACTTCACCACGCTCCTGACCGGTCTTAAGTGCCTGCGCAAACCCTGCCCGCAAGCGATGGAGGTGGCGCTGGATCAGGGTCTTAAAGGCCTCTTCATGGGGCCCAACCTCAACCATTGAGTTGGCCATGAGACAGCCTGGGCCGGGCAGGCCGCTCTCTTCGGCCAGCCCGATCAGATAGTCAAAATAGTCCCGGATCTGAGAAACTGAGGCCGCCTCCTCCTCCACACGGCCAAACGCCTCCTCCACAAACGTGTCCAGATAGGTCTCAAGCGCGGCGAGGAACATGCCGTGCTTGTCATCAAACTCCGCATAGAGGCTGTGCCGGCTCACCCCTGTGACGGCAACCAGATCGCGGATTGAGGTGGCATAAAAGCCATGCACCCAAAACTGCTCCATGGCGGCTTTGATCAGATCGGAACGGGTGTAGGTTCTTGTCCTGGGCATGCAGCATCGATAACAGAACGATCGTTCTGAATCAATGGCAAAAGAAACCCGAGGCCGGCATATCGGCCTCGGGTCTCTGGTTAAGCAAGACGGGCGCCCGGGTTTATGCAAGCATATGATAACCCGGTGTGGAGAGCGACAGAGCCGTCTCCTCCTCGGTCATGTCTTCTGGAATGCCTTCAAACAGGGGCGAGGACAGATACCGCTCGCCCGTGTCGGGCAGCATGCACAAGATTACCGTGCCCGGTTCGGCCTTTTCTGCAATCTGCATGGATATGGCAAAGGTCGAGCCTCCGGAAACGCCGGTAAAGATCCCCTCTTTCTGGGCGAGCTTTTGCGACCATTCGATGCCCACAGGTCCCGGCACCGGAACGAGATCGTCATAGAACTCTTTGTCGATGGCTTCCTGCAGCACGTATGGGATGAAGTCAGGCGTCCAACCTTGGATCGGATGCGGCTCAAATGCGGAGTGGCTCACGGCAGGCGAATTCGCATCACCTCGCTCCTGAGCAATTCCACTGCCCACAAGCTGTGCATTGGCCGGCTCGCTGAGGATGATCTTTGTGTCAGGCCGTTCCTGGCGCAGCACCCGGCCAACGCCGGTAACCGTGCCGCCCGTGCCATACCCGGTCACCACATAGTCCAGCCGGTCGCCTTCAAAATCCGCCATGATCTCGCGTGCAGTGGTGTTTTCATGGATCTTGGCATTGTCCGCCGTTTCAAACTGGCGCGCCAGGAACCAGCCATTGGCTTCAGCCAGCTCCACCGCCTTTTTGTACATGCCAAAGCCCTTTTCAGCACGCGGTGTCAGCACCACTTTGGCCCCCAGAAACCGCATCAGCTTGCGCCGCTCAATGGAGAAACTGTCGGCCATGGTGACCACAAGGGGATAGCCTTTCGCCGCACACACCATGGCAAGCCCGATCCCAGTGTTGCCGCTGGTGGCTTCCACCACGGTTTGGCCGGGTTTCAGATCGCCGCGCTTTTCAGCTTCTTCGATAATGCTGATGGCGAGCCGGTCCTTGACCGAGGCGGCCGGGTTGAAGAACTCCGCTTTCACATAGACCCTGACCCCATCGGGCGCCAATGTGTTGATGCGGACGCACGGCGTGTTGCCAATGGTGTCGACAATACTGTCGTACAATCTGCCCTGCCCGGATGTTGAGCGTGTTGCGGAAGCCATGGTGTTTCTCCTGAAATCTAAAAGTGCAAGTGATTGGGCCCGAAGAGAGGAACTTAGCGATGAGACCTCATTTTGTACACAAACAAGCAGGTGAGTGCCCCCGCCTCAGCTTTGGGCCTCGGCGGGGTAGCGGCGGCGCATTAACTGGTAGGTGATGCCCGCGAGAACGGCCGACGACGCCATAATCCACATGGCGGCCAGCGGCATGGACCCCTGGAGAGCGCCGGTAAACTGCGAGGCGGCCGCCCCAATGGCGATCTGCGTAAACCCGGACAGACCGGCTGCCGCGCCAATGGTCTTGGGCAACACGGAAATGGCGGCCGCCGTCCCGTTCGGGATCACCAGGCCATTGCCCAAGGTTACCAGCAGCATGGGCCCGAAGAGCGTGACTGGTGAAAGCGCATCGTTCAGCACAAAGCCAAGCATGATCAGTGTCCCCGCCACTGCCAAAAGATTGCCGATGGTGATCATGCGGTCTATGCCAAGCGCTTGGGAATAGCGCCCGGAGAGGAAGTTGCCGCTCATATAGCCCACCGAAATCAGCATGAACCAGAGCCCATAGTCGAGCGGCGAGCGGCCCATGACCTCAACCATAATGAAGGGCGCACCGGCGATGAAGCTGAAGAACACAGCGCTGCAAAAGCCCAATGTCAGCGTGTAGCCGATAAAGCGCGGCTCGCGCAGAAGGGCGCGGGCACCGCTAGCCAGGCGGGCCGCTTCATCTCCGCCTCCTTCTGCGGGCGGGTTGGTCTCCGGCAACCCCCAATACACCAGCACCAGAACCGCACCGCCAAATGCCACCAGCACATAGAACGACATGCGCCAGGTGGCGATTTCATCCAGAACGCCTCCGAGGGCCGGTGCGAACATGGGCACCAGGACCCAGGCCATGGTGATGTAGCCCAGGATACTGGCAGACGCCTCACGGCCGTGCAGATCGCGCACAATGGCGCGTCCAAGCACCATGCCCGCCGCGCCGCCAAGCGCTTGCGCGAACCGCGCGGCCATCAACGTCTCGATGGAGGTGGCAAAGGCGCACGCCAGGCTTGCCGCGGCGTAGAGGGTCAGGCCCGCCAGCATCACCGGGCGGCGTCCATAGGCATCCGACAGGGCTCCATAGGCCAACTGGCTGACCGCCAGACCGGCGAGATACACCGTCAGTGTCAATTGCACGGTTCCGGACGACGCGGTGAACTCCTTCATGAGCCCGGGAATGGAGGGCACGAAGATGTTCATGGCGAGCGGTCCAAGCGTGCTGACCGCTACCAGGATGACGTAAAGCAAAGGCGAACTCGCGGCCGGAACAGGCGCGGAGGAACGTGTCATGCAGGTGATGCTTTCAAGGGCAGTAAGGCATCAACTATAGGGGCCACGGTTACGGTTTGCCAAGAGAGGGATTTATTTCACCCTCCCGCCGTCGCCCCGCCCTCTATCGGCAGGGCCGCTGCGTTGATGAAGCCGGCATCGTCTGAGGCAAGATAGAGAATGGCTTTGGCCACTTCCTCAGGCGTACCAATGCGGCCCACGGGATATTGCGCGCGTTGCTGGTCGAGCCCGGCTTCCTCATCTCCATTAATGGCGAATGCGGCACGCGCCATGTCCGTTTCCACCGCGCCCGGACACACGCAATTCACCCGCACATCGGGAGCAAGCTCCACGGCCATGGCGCGGGTCAGGTTCACCACGGCCCCCTTGGAGGCGCAATAGGCTGTCGTCTCCGCATAGCCGTTGAGACCGCTCTCGGACGCCACATGCACAATGTTGCCCTTGGACGCTTTCAAGGCCGGCAAGGCTGCGCGGCTGCAGAAGAAAAGGCCTTTCAGGTTGGCATCCAGCACATAATCCCAAGCCGCCTCATCGGTCTCTTCAATCGTGCCGCGGAAGAAGACGCCCGCATTGGTCACCAGCACGTCCAGCCCGCCCAGGGCGTCAACCGCATGCTCCACCATGGCGTGGCAATCATCGGCCTTCGACACATCCCCTGGCGCAGGCACCATCTGGCCACTCAAGCTGGCCATGGCCTTATCGACAGAGCCTTGCGAGCGCCCATTGATGGCCACCTGGGCGCCGGCCCCCAGGAACGCCTCGGCCGTGGCATAACCGATGCCCCGCGTGGCGCCGGTCACGATGACCCGTTTGCCGGTGAAGGTCATGGGTCCCTAGCGCCCCGAGGGCGAGTCGCCCGTGGAGAGCGAGGTGCGGTCACCGAGCTTAAACCGGTCCGCCGTGCCCCATTCGCCCAACGCCACGCCCGCGGAGAACTCCCCGTAGACCGGGCCATGCTTGAACAGG
>JBCDDQ010000088.1:0-16360 GCA_039180225.1 Pseudomonadota bacterium | reverse complement strand
GTTGGCCTGGCTGTGCGTGGGCCTCGGTGTGCTCGGAATCTTTCTCCCGCTTCTGCCCACGACCCCGTTTCTGCTCGTCGCGCTCTGGGGGTTTATGAATTCCTCTCCGCGCCTGGCGCACTGGCTCAGAAATCACAAAGTGATGGGCCCTTACGTCACCGATTGGAGCGATCATGGCATTGTGCCCGTGAAGGCAAAGGCGCTGGCCATCACGATGATGAGCGCGAGTATGATTTGGCTCGCAGTGTTCAGTGAAGCTCACCGGGTCGTTGTCGCCGTGGTGGGCGTTATACTCGTCTGTGTGGCCATCTGGCTGGTGAGGCGCCCATCTGAGCCCTCCGGAGGTCCATGATCGGGATAGGACTAGTTTGGCCAGCCAAGGGGATAGTTTTGTGGATCAGCGCCCAGCAAGCGCAAACATCCCGCCCGAGCCGGCTCATAACGCGCTCGGATCTCGCGTCGTTTCTCTGCGCTGCCCTGGGAGCCCGCCGCGCGGAAGTATTTTGACAGTTGCCGTGACGCCTCCAAGCAGACCGTCATCTCAGAATTGGTCACCCGGGTTTGACCGGCCGCTTCTTCCAACTGATCTGCCGCAAGGTTCAACAGATCTTCGCTCATGTATTGAACGCCGTAGGCGTCCACTTCCAGCTTGAAGGTGAACTTCCACAGCCTCAGTGCTTCAGAGAGGTCTTCACTCTGGGCCGGCCCTGCTAAGAGCGCTCCCAGAACTGCCAAAGAGACAAGGCGGAAAAGCCGGGCCCGCCCCGCCCTTCGCAACGTCATCGTCCCCTTGGGTTCCAGCTTAACCGGCTCGGACCACAAAGCAGCGCAGGCCAGATCGTTTCAGCCAACGGCATTTTTTGTGGGCTGAAGATCTATCGTCGTAAGCGCCAAGCCGCACGCGCCAATAGATGCCTTTGTCGCCCAAGTCGGCGCGCTGATAGACCACTTGCGTGCCTTTCAGAGCACGCCCGTACTTCGCCTTGTACTTTTCCCAGACCTGTTTTGCGGCATCTTCACTGCGCTGCGCATTGAGCTGAATGAACCATCCCGTCAGTTGCTCCGTCTCGGTTTCAGGGCTCTGTTCAGGTGCTGTCGCATCGGACGAAAGTTCGCCCGCACCGCCGAGTGAGGCAAGCTGTGTTCCTGCACCAGGTTGTGCGGTGATTTCGGCAGGTGGTTCAGAAATAGTGGTCTGCGCGGGATCAAGGATAACCGGACCTGCAGCATTCTTGGCCTTTTTCTGGGCCTGGGGTCTCAGGTCAGTCATCACCATCTTCGGGGTTTTCGTCGGCACCGGTTTGGTGGCGCCCACCATGCCCGGATACCGGAACGGCAGTTTGGTCTCCACCGGCTTTTGTGCCGTTTGAACCGCCTTGGGTATGCTGCCGGTGACGATCGGGTCAACACCAACAAGCTTTTCGGCCCCGCCTGCGGCGGCCATCAACTCTGGCGTGGGCGCAACCGCTTTTGGCAGGTCCCCTTGTGCCTTTTGGCTGCGACCGTTGCGGGCGGCAACCCGGGATTTGACTGCGGTTTCACGCTTAGCGATGATCGGAGAAATCTTGCTGGCCGGAAGCACAAAACCGTTGGCGCTGTAAGGGGTGCCGGTCAGTTCAGCGTACCGGTCGAGCGCCGGCTTGAAATCAGGCTTCAGAAGAAGAGCCCGTGACAACGCTTTGCGGGCTTTCGCCTTTTGCTGGGTCGACTGATAGGCCAGAGCCTGGCCGTAGAACGGCAAATGAGGCGACGGATAGTGGTACTTCATCGCCATCTTGAAGTCGGCTAAAGCGAACTCGTGCCGCCCCACCTCCTGCATCAGACGACCACGCGCATAATAGGCATGGGAGAACTCCACATTAAGGTAAAGCGCGTTGGTGAAGTCTTCAATGGCAAGCGCCGCTCGCTTCAGCTTGTGATAGGCGATCCCCCGGTTGTAGATCACCGTGGCGCGGGTTTTCGCCGCCAAGGCATCGAATTTCAACGCTGCCGAATAGTCGCGTACAGCCTGCTTGTATTTCTTAAGCTGCTGCAGCGCCAAACCCCGGTTAATGAGAGCAACGGCGCGCTGCTCATCATCGAGGTCCTTGGCAGACAGAGCTGCGTCCAATGCGGTGATCGCAGCTTTGTAACGACCGAATTTCAGATCGGTGCTCCAAGCCTTTTTAGAAGCCGCGGAAACGGCGGCTTTTGGGGCTTTTTCACCTTCAATGGGACTTGCCACAGCGCCGCCCTGAAAGGAGAGAAGTGCTGTGCACGCAACACACGATGCGCCTACTATGCCGACGAGTTTCATGGATCCCATCATCGGCAGTTTCGGTTAATGAACGCTAAAACAGCTGTGTTATTTTCAACACAGCTTACAAGGTTTGTTAGGCACTATTCCACGGTCACCGATTTTGCCAGATTCCGGGGCTGATCCACGTCCGTTCCCATGAACACTGCGGCATGATACGCCAACAGCTGAACCGGCACGGAATAGAGCAGCGGATTGATGAACGGATCAGCGCTCGGAATAAGAATCCGCTCAAACTCACCATCCCCATTGCCGCTGTCGTCACTGATCAACACGATGCGCCCGCCACGCGCGGCCACTTCTTGCATGTTGGAAATCGTCTTCTCATAGAGCTCATCGCGCGGTGCTATCACCACCACCGGTACCTGATCATCAATCAGCGCAATCGGGCCATGCTTCAGCTCACCAGCCGCATAGCCTTCTGCATGGATGTATGAGATCTCTTTAAGCTTCAGCGCCCCTTCCAAGGCGATGGGATAGTTCACGCCCCGGCCCAGATACAGCACGTCGCGGGCACCAGCAATCTTGTGCGCCACTTCTGAAATGTGCGGCTCAAGATGGAGGATCTCAGCAATATGTCTGGGCGTTTCCACCAGCGCACTCACCAATGCCTTTTCACGGTCCGTATCGATGGTGCCGCGAGCCCGGGCCGCGGCAATCGCCAGACACGCCAGCACGGTCAGCTGGCAGGTGAAGGCTTTCGTGGAAGCCACACCTATTTCCGGTCCCGCGAAAGTCGGCAGTATGCAGTCGGATTCCCGCGCAATCGTGGATTCCCGCACATTCACAATGGCCGCCGTGTGCTGGCCTTGCGACTTGCTGTATCTCAGCGCTGCCAGGGTATCGGCCGTCTCGCCCGACTGGGAGATCACAATGGACAGGCCGCCCTCGCTCAGGGGCGGCTCGCGGTATCTGAATTCAGAGGCCACATCCACATCGACCGGCAGGCGCGCGTAATGCTCAAACCAATGCTTGGCCACCAGGCCGGCATAGAACGCGGTTCCGCAGGCCGTAATGGTGAGCCGGTTTAAGTTGGCGAAGTCGAACGGCAGGTTCGCCGGCAAGTCCACAACCCGGTCTGCGAGGTTCACGTACTCGCTCATGGTATGGCCAATCACTTCGGGCTGCTCGGCAATCTCTTTGGCCATGAAATGCCGGTGGCTCCCCTTGTCCACGAGCGCACCTGACAGCTGGGTGAAGTGCTCAGCACGTTTCACCGGATCGCCCTTGTCGTCGAAAATCTCAACCGATGAGCGGGTCAACAATGCCCAATCGCCATCTTCCAAATAGCTCACCCGGTTGGTGAAGGGGGCAAGAGCTGTCGCATCAGAGCCTACAAAAACCTGCGCATCGCCGTACCCGATCGCCAGGGGGCTGCCCTTCCGCGCGGCCACCATCAGATCGTCCTGGCCCTCAAACAGAATGGCAAAGGCAAAGGCACCTTCCAGGCGGTTGAGGACGGCCGGAACCGCTTGGCGGGCCGTTTTGCCGGCTTCCAGTTCAGCAGTAATCAAGTGCGCCACCACTTCGGTATCGGTCTCCGTGGCGAATGTGACGCCTTTGGCGGCAAGGCTGTCCTGAAGCTCGCGGTAATTCTCAATGATGCCATTATGGACGATCGCCACGTGACCGGCGTGGTGCGGATGGGCGTTGCCTTTGGTCGGCGCGCCATGGGTGGCCCAGCGGGTGTGGCCAATACCGGATGAGCCGGTGAGCGGACTGTCCGACATCACCTGTTCCAGGTTGAACAGCTTGCCGGGGGCTCTGCGCCGTTCGATCTTTCCGTCCACCAGGGTGGCGATGCCGGCGGAATCGTAGCCGCGATATTCCAGCCGCTTCAGAGCAGACAGAATGTCGGGCGCCACTTCACCGGTTCCCAGAATTCCAACAATCCCGCACATGACAATGCTTCCTTCGCTTGACCCTATTTCTTCAACTTGCCTGAGGCCCAGTTCTCTTTCTCCACCTGCCTCGCCCTGGAGACAGCAAGAGACCCGGGCTTCACATCCTTACTGATTACACTGCCAGACCCCACATAGGCGCCATCGCCGATGCTCACCGGTGCAACCAGGGCGCTGTTGGACCCGATAAAGGCCCCTGCACCGATATCTGTGTGATGCTTGGAGGTGCCATCATAGTTACAGGTGATCGTACCGGCCCCCACATTGGCGTTCTCGCCCACACGGGCATCGCCAATATAGGTCAGGTGATTGACCTTTGCTCCCGCCTCAAGCACCGCCTTCTTCACCTCAACAAAATTCCCCACCTTGCTGCCTTGGCCAATATCAGCACCAGGTCTCAGGCGCGCGTAAGGCCCAATCAAGGCATTTTCCCGAACGATGGCATCTTCAATTTGGGAGAAACTGAAAATATGAGCGCCATGCTCAACCACGACACCTGGTCCAAACACAACATGGGGCTCAACGACCACGTCGCTGCCCAGGCGGGTGTCGGCGCTGAGAAACGTGCTCTCAGGGGCGACCAACGTGGCGCCACCCAGCATGGCCTCTCGGCGCAGCCGGTTTTGCGTGATCGCCTCAGCTTCGGCCAGCTGCACCCGATCGTTGATGCCCATCACTTCATCTTCGGGACATGTGGCAACGCCGACTTTGAGGCCATCTGCGGCCGCCAATTCCACCGCGTCGGTGAGATAGAACTCGTTCTGAGAATTGTGGTTGTCAATCCGGCCGATCAGGTTGGTGAGCGCCGTGGCCTGGAACGACATGACACCTGAGTTGCAAAGGGTCACTTTGCGCTCTTCATCTGATGCGTCCTTCTCCTCGCGAATAGCCGTTAGGTTCCCCCCGCTATCGCGCAGCAGCCGGCCGTAACCGGTCGGATTGGCCGCCTCAAAACCAAGAGCCGCAAGATCGGCACCATCGGTAATCCGGTCTCTCATTGCGGCAAGCGTCTCTGCTGTGATCAGAGGCGTATCGCCAAAAAGGACGAGAACCGGACCCTCAAATCCTTCAATTTCCGGCAAAGCCACACGGGCAGCATCTGCTGTGCCCAACCGTTCGGTTTGCACGGCTATTTTCGTGTCTGGAGAGGCTTTCAGCGCCTCTTCAGCCACCGCATCCATGTCCGGGCCCACCACAACGACCACTTCGGCCGGTTCGACCTGCTGAACACCGGCCAACACGTGTGCAAGCAGCGAGCGACCGGCAATTTTATGAAGCACTTTCGGCAGCGAAGACTTCATGCGCGTGCCCATGCCGGCGGCCAGGACAATGTATGCAGCTGATCCCATGCGAAAGCTCTTCTAAGTTGTGCCGGGCTGCTTTAGCACAGCCGTCCGGCCGGTCAGTAGTTTTATCATTCGAATAGACCCAGAATGTTGCAACTTTTGTGCCGCAGGAAGTTTAAGAAAGTGGCAAGTGCCCATCGGGCTATCGGACGTTTGACGAAGCAGCGCGGTTACTTCAGTTTAGGCACATCTCTGCTCCTGATTCGCACTGAGGCGACCGGGGCGCGTTTGCGCAAAAACTGGCGGCGTTCCGCCGAAAACTGTTTCGGAGCCTTACTTGCATTACGTGAGCATCGTGCTGGCTTTCTGCGCCGTGATTGGGTTGGCCATTTACCGTAGCCTCGGCCCGTCGCCGGATGTGCTGCTCGCAGAATCCAGCACTCTGCGCGATCGGGCTGAGGAGCAAAAGATCAACAGTGAGGTTGTTTACAACCAAATTGGCCAGCTGAATAAGCGCATACTGGCGTTGGAATCAGAACTTCGGGCCGTTCAGTCCCAAAACGTCGCTCTGAGCCGCACCGTGAGGCAACTGACCGAACGCACGGAGTTCACCACCGCCTCAATTCCCAATGCAGCCAGAGCCGCCGCGGCGCCACAATCGACCCGCCGCCAAAACAATGCCTTGACGGTGCCGGTGCGGCCCAGCGGCTCTGAACGTGGGGTCGGATTGCACTTGGCCACCTTCCGCGATCCGGTGGCGCTCGCCAAAGGCTGGGCATCTTTGCAAAAGCTTGAAAAGACGCTTCTGGGTGAGCTGACCGCACATGCCAAGGCGGTGCGTTCGTCCTCCGGCGGCACCCTCTACAGGCTGATCGCCGGCCCTCTCTCCTCACAGAACGAAGCGAGGCTGCGGTGCGCGCGGCTGAAAACCAATAAGCGCTTCTGTGAGGTCTCGCAGGAGCTGGGATCGCCGTTGGCTCAGAACCTGGCGCAACAACCGTCCAAAGCGCCGGCCTTGAGGACGCTCAAGCCTTAGTCGGCAACCACCCGCGCACCGTGCATGCCTTGCGCGCGCACCAGATCAGCTATCTCATAGGCGAAGTCTTCATTGTCCAGCGGCCCAACGCGCACGCGGTAGTAGGTGTTTAGACCCACGGTCACAGGGCTTACGGAGACCGGCCCAAGCGAGCCCAACGCATATTTGGCGCGTTCGGCATTGTCCACGTTGGAGAAGGACGCAGCCTGCACAAAGTAACCTCCGTTCACGCTCACCGGCACTGGAACGGTTGGGGTCGCCTGCGCGACCACCGGCTGGGCCCGGGCTTGAATGGGCTGGCGCGCGAGCTCAGGTTCAGCGCTGGCAAACTGGGTGCTGGCGCCGCGCGGATACCTCATGGCGGACGCGACACGGGTATAATCGCCAGAGCGCAGGTGTTTGCGGTTCATGGCCGCCAAGTGGGCGCCGTCGTGCTCCAACGGCGCCTTTCCAAGGTACTCCACCTTCACCTTCTGCGTGCCTTTGCCCTTGAAGCCCAGAATTTCCGAGCTGCGCTTGGACAGATCAATGAGACGATTGTGCGCAAACGGACCACGGTCATTTACGCGCAGCACCGCTTCCTTGCCGTTTGCCAGATTGGTGACCTTTACATAACTGGGCAGCGGCAGCGTGGTGTGGGCCGCGGTCAGATCATGCATATCGAACCATTCGCCATTCGACGTCATGCGGCGGTGGAACTTCGGTCCATACCAAGAGGCAACGCCAACTCGCTCATAAGACGCAACATCTTTGGGATAGTAGCGTTTTCCGTTAATGGTATAGGGCTTGCCGATATGGCGCCGGCCACCGCCCTTGGGCAATGGGCCCTTTCCAGGGTAGACGGGACTGCCCTGACCTGCGAATAGATCGGCGGTCTTTTTGCCGCTCTTGCCGCTGCATCCTGGCAAGGCGAGCGCCACGGACAAGCCGATGATGACAGGCACTGCTTTTGATAATGAGGAAATTCGGTCTATAGCCGTATCGTAAAGACCGTCGGTCCAGCTTTGACTCATGATACGCAACTCACACAACTACACGGACGGCTGTCGCCCAACGGCCGCAGATTGGCCCCACTTGCCTCAAACCATCGCGGGGGTTGGTAAACAAGTCGTTGACGGAAACATTAAAATCCGCCCTTTTGGTAAACGAGGGACCTTGAAGACACCTTTTTAGTGATGGCAGAACGGCGCTCCTTGACCGCGAGGCTGACGGAACTCATCCGAAGCAAGCCGGTTACAGATGAAGATTTGAAGCTCGCACACCTTTTCCTGGTGGACGGTGTGCTGAACATTATGGCCGGCCGTCACAGTGAGACCGGACGCAAACTCCTGTTTTGGGGGGAGGCATTGCGCGATCCGGCCGGCGAACAGGGCCCGCAACAGCTGGACCCGGCCCGCGGTGGCTTCCTCAACGGTGCTCTGGGCCATGTGGTGCAGTTGGACGATGTGCATGTGCCCTCCTCCACCCACCCCGGGTGCACGGTAGTGCCGGCCCTTCTGGCGCTTGGCCAAGATCTCCCCGCCCGCAAGGTGCTCACCGCACTTCTGCACGGCTACGAAGCGGTCACCCGCATCGGCAAGGCCACCGGCGCGGGCCATAACCGCACCTGGCACAATGTGGGCACGATCGGCCCGTTCGGCGCGGCCATGACTGCTGCGGAACTGCTGAGCCTGGATGAAGACAAGACCGTCAATGCCCTTGGCAATGCCGGCACCCAATCAGCCGGCTTTATGGAGTATCTGGACAAAGGGGTGGATGCCATCCACCTGCATGCCGGGCGCGCGGCGGAGGCCGGCCTCGTTGCTGCTACCCTGGCAACCGTGGGGTTCACAGGTCCGGCCTTTGTTCTGGAGAGCCCGAAGGGCCTGTTTGCCGCCACCTGCCCCGACGGTCGCCCACATGCTGTACTGGAAACCCCGGACGCACCGTGGCAGATCCACGCCACCTCACTGCGCCAATGGCCCACATCCGGACACACTTACCCCACCATCAGCGCCTTGCGCTCCATCCGCCAGGAGATCCTCGACAACGAGCTTGATCCGAAGAACTTCTCACGGGTTGAGATCGAGACCTATCAGGCGGCGATTGATCTGTGCGACCGACCGGTTGTGAGCAATCTGTGCACGGCCATGTTCTCCCTGCAGTACGCGGCAATTGTGGCCATGATGTTCGATGAGGTGACGTTGGAGTGCTTTGAAGCCAAAGCCCGCGAAACCCTCGCCGGCGCCTGTCAGCGGGTCACCTTGGCCCGCAGCTTGGACATCTCCATGCGGTTTCCGCAGGAATGGCGGGCCCGGGTGACGCTCCACCATAGCTCCGGGCGGAAATTCGTGGCCGAGGCCGCGGGCGCGCAGCCGCAGCCGGACATGGGGCTTCTTGAGAATGCCATACGCGAAAAGGCCAGCGCCATGTTCTCGCGCCTCAAGACGGAAGAGCGCGATCTGATCTCCGCCGTTCCCGGCGGGAGTTCTCTGGATGAGCCCTTTGTGTTCACGGTTCCTGACTGAGCCTGTGGCCGATCTCACAACGCTTGCAAGCGCCCCGCCCCTTCTACTAGATAGGGCGCTGCCCTGAGCTGATGCTGACTTTTTGGGCACCTCACAAACAATATTGGCGAATGGTGAGCTAATGAGTGATCCAAAGGTAAGGCTGGGCGTGGATATTGGCGGCACGTTTACCGACGTGGTGCTGGAGCATCATGGCGCGCTGACCACAGTAAAGGTGCTGACCACCTATGATGCGCCGGAGCGCGCCATTCTGGACGGGATCAACCAGGTCTGCACCCAGGCCGGTGTGGACGCTTCTGAGATCTCCAGCATCATCCACGGCACCACCTTGGCCACGAATGCGCTTATCGAGCGCAATGGTGCGAAGACCGCCCTGATCACCACCAAGGGCTTTCGCGATGTGATCGAAATGCGCACCGAGAGCCGCTTTGAACAGTATGATCTGAACCTGAAGCTTCCCGATGCCCTGATCGACCGCGAGCACCGGTTCGTGCTGGACGAACGCATGGGCGCCTCCGGCCAGGTGCTTAAAGCGCTTGATCCGGCCGAGGTGGAAGCTCTGGTCGAACAGATCAAATCCGGCGGCTATGAGAGCCTGGCGATCGGCCTCATTCATTCCTACCTGAACCCGGCCCATGAGATCATGGTGCGCGATATCTTCGCTAATGCGCTTCCCGAGGTGACGCTCTCGCTGTCCTCAGAGGTCTCGCCACAAATGCGCGAGTATGAGCGTTTCAACACGGTGTGCGCCAATGCGTATGTGAAGCCGCGCATGCGGGCCTATCTTACCAGGCTCACCGAGAAGCTGGCCGGCATTGGCACCAACGCCCCGGTGTTTTTGATGCATTCCGGCGGCGGCATCATCTCGCTGGATAGTGCCTCTGAGTTTCCGGTGAGGTTGGTGGAATCCGGTCCTGCCGGTGGCGCCATTTTTGCCGCCCACGTGGCCGCGAAATACGGCCTGGACAAAGTGCTGTCGTTCGACATGGGCGGCACCACCGCAAAAATCTGCCTGATCAAAGAGCAGAATCCGAAAACCGCCCGGGTGTTCGAAGTTGCCCGCACCTACCGGTTCAAGAAAGGATCAGGCATGCCCATCTCCATCCCGGTCATCGAGATGGTGGAAATCGGCGCCGGCGGGGGGTCCCTTGCCAGCGTGGATGCCATGCGGCAAATCCGCGTCGGCCCGGAAAGCGCCGGTTCTGAGCCCGGCCCGGCCTGCTACGGCCGGGGTGGGGAGAGACCGGCGGTGACAGATGCAGACCTCGTCCTGGGCCGGCTTGATCCGGATAATTTTGCCGGCGGCACCATCAAACTCTCCACCGATGCCTCAAAACGGGCTCTGGACGCCCATGTGGGGCAGCCCTTGCAGTTGGACACCACGACGGCAGGCTTTGGCGTTTCTGAAGTGGTGGATGAGAACATGGCCAATGCGGCCCGTGTGCACGCGGTGGAGAGTGGTGAGGATCTCTCCGGATACGTGATGATCGCCTTTGGTGGTGCAGCGCCGCTCCATGCGGGCCGGCTGTGCGAAAAACTGGGGATCCAGCAGATGCTGGTGCCGCCAGGGGCTGGTGTGGGATCGGCCATCGGGTTCCTGAAAGCACCTTTCAGCTTCGAAGCCACCCGCAGTGTTTATACCCGGCTCACCGAGTTCAGCCCGCCTCAAGTGAAAGAGGTTCTGGCCGAGCTCAAGGCCGAGGCAGGCGACTTCGTGCGCTCTTGTGAGCCTGATGCACGGGTGCACTTTGAGTTCCGGGCCTATATGCGCTACGTGGGTCAGGGCTGGGAGATCCCGGTGGATCTTACCCAAGACGAAGCCGATGACCCGACCGCCGAGCGCTATCAGACCCAGTTTGAGGCTGCCTATGCGAACCTCTTCGGGCGCATTGTCGACGGGCTCGATATTGAGATCACCAGTTGGGCGGTGAAGGGCAGCACCGAAGTTCCGCAGCCTGAGAGCATTGCCCCCGCCAGCGCCGGATCTGCTGCCATAGCGGACGGCACGCGGGAGCTGTTTGATCCGGCGAGCGGGCGCTTTGTGAACGCCCAGACGGTAGAGCGGGGTTCCGTTAAGACCGGAGAAACGGTGGATGGCCCCGCCCTCATCACCGAACGCGAGACCTCAATCATCGTGCCGGCCGGCTTTCAGGCCGCTATGCAATCTGACGGCTGCCTGCTGGTGACACAAACCTCTCCCGCCCGCGCGGTGGAACCCAACCAAATGGAGCGCTCAGCATGAGCACCGAAGCCCTCTCTGCGGTGTCCAATCAGGTGATGTGGAACCGGTTGATATCTGTCGTTGAAGAACAAGCGCAAACGCTTGTGCGCACGGCGTTTTCCACATCCGTGCGCGAGGCAGGCGATCTCTCTGCCGGGGTCTACGATCTGGAGGGCAACATGCTGGCCCAAGCGGTCACCGGCACGCCGGGCCATGTGAATGCCATGGCCGAATCCGTGAAACACTTCATGCGCGAGATCGGCACGGACAACATGTTCGATGGCGACGTCTACATCACCAACGATCCGTGGATGGGCACCGGCCATCTGCATGATATCACCGTGGTGAGTCCGTCCTTCTTCAAGGGCACGATGGTGGGCTACTTCGCCTGTACCGCACACGTGGTGGACATTGGCGGGCGCGGCTTTGGTGCCGACGCCAATTCGGTCTACGAAGAGGGCTTGTGCATCCCCATCATGAAGTTTGCGGAGCGCGGCGCGGTAGACATGGGTCTGGTGAAGATCGTCCGCAATAATGTGCGCGAGGCCGACCAAGTGGTGGGCGACATCTATGCGCTTGCCGCCTGTAACGAGATCGGCCATCGGCGTCTGGTGGAGATGCTGGAGGAGTTTGGGTTGGAGACCCTTGAGCCCATTGGCACGTTCATACTGGAGAACAGCTATCGCGCAACGGTGGAGCGCATTGCGGCCCTGCCCCGCAAGTCGGTCACCAACGACATGACCATTGATGGCTACTCTGATCCGATCCGTCTGTGTGTGCGCCTCGACATCGAAGAGGACCATATCCGGGCTGACTTCAGCGGCACTTCAGGCCTCGACAAGAAGGCCATCAACGTGCCCCACGTCTATACAATGGCCTATGCGTGTTACGCACTGAAATGCGCCATCGCCCCGGAAATCCCGAACAATGCAGCCTCTCTGTCGCCGTTCAAAATCAGTGCGCCGGAGGGCTCGATCCTCAATGCAGAGCATCCCGCGCCGGTGGCTCTGCGCCACGTGATCGGCCATATGATCCCGGACACCGTGCTGGGCGCCTTGCACGACATTCTGCCGGGCACCGTGCCGGCGGAAGGTGCCGGATCATTGTGCAACTTCCAGCTTTCCATACGCCCGCAATCGGGCGGCAACGCGCCGCCGGATGCGCGCCGGGCGGAGGTGTTGATGTTCAATTGCGGCGGTTCAGGCGCCCGGCCTTCGCTGGACGGCATGAATGCCACAGCCTTCCCCAGCGGAGTGATGACCATGCCCATCGAGGCCACGGAGCATACCGGGCCGGTGATCATCTGGCGCAAAGAACTGCGACCCGATTCTGGGGGCGCCGGCAAGTTCCGCGGCGGCTTGGGCCAATACATGGAGATCGGCACCACCGAAGGCCATGAGTTTGACTTCAGCGCCATGTTTGACCGGATCCGGCACCCCGCCCGCGGCCGCGAAGGCGGGCTTGAGGGCGGCGCCACCCGGTTTGAGCTGGATGATGGCACGGTGATGCGCGGCAAGGGCAAGCAGGCCATTCCGCCTGGACGCAAGGCGATGCTGGCCTTGCCTGGGGGCGCAGGCTACGGCGATCCCAAAGAGCGGGACCCGGCACTGGTCGCACGAGATGTGGCGGGCGGCTATATCTCCGCTGAGGCGGCAAAACGCGACTACGGCTATAAGACCGACTGACGTTTCAGACAGGTGCGTGTCTCAGGGGCCGGCTTTGTCCGGTGGCGCGAGCGTGCGTTCGCGCCACAAGATCAGCAAACCGCCGGCAACAATCAGCAACGCGCCTGGAAACAGGCGCTCAAACGGCGCTTCGCCGAAGGCAAACCAGCCGATGACAAAGGAAAAGGGTATGCCAAAGTACTCAAACGGCGCCAGATTGCTGGGCGATGTCAGCCGATAGGCGACGATCAGGCCCAGAACGGCGCAGCCGCCAACAATCCCGAGCGCGATGAGCCATAGCCAGTCCTGCGCCGACGCCACAGGTGTGTATCTCGAAGTGGAGAACAAGATGAGCAGCGCGCCCAACAGGGCCCCGCTGGTGGAGTAAATGTTGAGTGTCGCGCTTGGGACATCATCGTCCATCAAGCGCACGGTGATGCTGGAGCAGGCATAGAAGAACGCTGCCAAAATCGGCAACACGGCGTAGAGAGTGAAGATCTCACTGCCCGGCCGCATGATGAAGAGGATGCCGACGAACCCAATCGCGACGGCCGTCCAGCGCCACCCTCCCACATGTTCACGCAGCACTGGCACCGACAGCGCAGTAATGAACAGCGGACCGGCGAAGGCAAGCGTGGACGCGGTGGCGAACTCAATGTGTACGAGCGCTGCATAGAAGCAGACTTGCGCCACGGCCACGAAACCGCCGCGCAACAGGCCGAGCTTCCATTGGCGAATGATGATTGGCCGCCCAGCAGCGTGCCAATCGCGGCTGAACAGCAAGACAAGGCAGCTTGGAATGAGGCCGAATCCATTTCGAAAGGCGGATAGCTGTTGGGCGCCATAGCTCGGGCCCAGATACTTGATAATGGCCCCCATGACGCTGAACAGAAAGATGGCCGTCAGAATGACGATCGTGCCACTGACGAAGGGGCCATAGCGGGAAAAAGGTGCCTGCAAGACGGTGCTTTCTCAAACTGCGCCCGCTGAAGGTTGGCGGCGTCGCCCGGTATCGGGCTGGGGTTTAGGGATGTGCAGTCCAATCGCAAGTGTTGAACGCAAGCCCCCGCGGATGTGAAATCCTACCGGCACTGGGCTCGCAAAATCAAACGCTTATAGGGTCTCAATCAAACAAAATCCTGGCCGTCTCGTTGTCGTCAGTTGAGGCATCGTGCTCGCGGCGTACGGCCGCCGTTTGCACGCGTCGAGCCTGTGACATTTGAAACAGCTGGACGCGAAGCGTTGCTCCAGTGTGCTCCTCCAGACGTCGTACCACTAAGGTTCAATCCACTATTGTTGCATTTTCATATGCGCTCGAACCTCTAGTTTTGCGCCATCAATTTGAAAGAAAACCGATGGCACAAAACAGATCACCCTACGCTGAGACAATGAGCCGGGCGCATATCGATGCAGACACCTATGCATCGATGTACGCCGCATCGATTGCAGATCCGATCGCCTTCTGGGGTGAGCATGGTCAGAGGTTAGACTGGATCACGCCTTATTCGAATGTGAAGAACACCAGCTTCGATTTCGGCAACGTCGACATCAAGTGGTTCGATGACGGCTCTTTGAATGTGGCCGCAAATTGCATCGACCGGCACCTGGAAGCCCGTGGCGATCAAACGGCCATCATCTGGGAACCGGATGACCCGACGAAGGACGCGCCGCAGCACATAACCTACCGCCAGCTGCACCAGTCGGTGTGCAGAATGGCGAACATCCTTGAAGAGCTGGGCGTGCGAAAGGGAGACCGGGTGGTCATCTACCTGCCCATGATCCCCGAGGCCGCCTATGCGATGCTCGCGTGCGCCAGAATCGGCGCGATCCACTCCATCGTTTTTGCCGGCTTTTCTCCCGACGCGCTCGGCGCGCGGATCAATGGTTGCGACGCAAAACTTGTGATCACGGCCGACTATGCGCCTCGCGGCGGGCGGGAAACGCCGCTTAAGTCCAACACTGATGCGGCGCTGCTGCATTGCAAGGACACCGTGAAATGCCTGGTGGTGAAAAGGACGGGCGGCCAGATCACTTGGACCGATCGCGATCACGACTACAACGAACTGGCGCTGGAAGCGTCTGATGATTGCGCGCCTGCGGAAATGGGTGCGGAAGATCCGCTGTTTATTCTCTACACGTCCGGCTCCACCGGCCAGCCAAAAGGCGTGGTGCACACGACCGGCGGCTATCTCGTCTATGCCTCCATGACCCACGAGTACGTCTTTGACTATCATGAAGGTGATGTCTTCTGGTGCACGGCGGATATCGGTTGGGTTACCGGCCACAGCTATATCGTCTATGGCCCCCTTGCCAATGGGGCCACAACGATCATGTTTGAAGGTGTGCCGACCTACCCCGACGCGGGGCGCTTCTGGGAGGTTTGCGCCAAGCACAAGGTCAACCAGTTCTACACCGCACCTACGGCTATTCGTGCCCTGATGGGCGCCGGCAACCAATGGGTTGAAAAGCACGATCTCTCGCATCTGCGGGTGCTGGGCTCGGTCGGTGAACCGATCAATCCGGAAGCCTGGAACTGGTATCACGATATTGTCGGCAAGGGAAAATGTCCGATCGTTGACACCTTCTGGCAGACCGAAACCGGCGGACACATGCTGACCCCTCTGCCCGGCGCCACGACGCTAAAGCCCGGCGCGGCACAGACACCTTTCTTTGGGGTTCAGCCGGTTGTTCTCGACCCGCAAAGCGGCGCCGAAATCAACGGTAATGGTGTTGAAGGCGTCCTATGCATGAAGGACAGCTGGCCGGGGCAGATGCGCACCGTTTGGGGGGATCATGAACGGTTCGAAAAGACGTATTTCAGCGACTACAAGGGCTATTACTTTTCCGGTGACGGATGCCGCCGCGATGAAGACGGCGACTATTGGGTCACCGGCCGGGTCGACGATGTGATCAACGTCTCAGGTCACCGCATGGGAACCGCCGAAGTTGAGAGCGCGCTTGTGGCGCATGCCAAGGTGGCTGAGGCCGCTGTCGTCGGCTACCCGCACGACATCAAAGGCCAGGGCATTTACGCCTATGTCACCTTGATGGGCGGCGAAGAGCCGTCTGATGCCTTGCGCAAAGAGCTCGAAACCTGGGTGCGCTCGGAGATCGGTCCGATCGCCAAGCCCGATCTCATCCAATGGGCGCCGGGTCTTCCGAAAACACGGTCGGGAAAGATCATGCGCCGCATCCTGCGCAAGATAGCAGAAGACGATTTTGGGAGCCTGGGCGACACGTCCACCCTCGCCGATCCATCAGTGGTTGATGATTTGATTGAGAACCGCATGAACAGGTCAGACGCCTAAAGCTCAAAGGCCCCCGTACCGACCCACCGTTTCTGTACCTAACCAGACAAATGGAGAAAGTCACAAGCTAATGTCCCAACAAGACGACACCAAGAACGCGTACTGGCAAGCCAATCTGCGTCTCATCGGGATCAGCCTCGT
>JBCDDQ010000087.1:0-16393 GCA_039180225.1 Pseudomonadota bacterium | reverse complement strand
GAGCGACATCACAAACTATCCCTTGCATAGGAACTGTTTTGAATACAGTATACAAAGAAAAGATGGTCGACAAGCACATCTGCCTTGAGGGATGGCAGAGGTGTGGCGAGTGGGAGGAAACACATGGCTGACGATTTCACAAAGCTGCCCGAAGGCACCCACACCGTGGTCATGGGCACGGGCGATTTGAACGGCGTGATGCGGGGCAAGCGGTTCCCGGCCAGCCATTGGCCCACCATCTGCAAAAACGGCAACGCCATGTCGATCGCTACCTACGCCATCGACATGACCTGCGATGTCTGGGACACGCCTTATGTGAACTTCGACAATGGCTATCCGGACATGCATCTTTTCCCGGTGTCCCAGCCGGTGCCAGTGCCCTGGGAAGACGGCGTGGCGTTCTGTATGGGGCGTACCGAAGGCATGGACCATAAGCCGGTGCCGATCGATCCGCGCGGTGCCCTGGTGGATCAGGTGGAGCGGGCCGCCGCCATGGGCTACACCGTGAATGTGGGCACGGAGCTGGAATTCTACCTTCTGGATCCTGAGACCAAAAAGCCGCGCGATGAGGGCATTCAGGTCTACAGTCTTGCCCGCGCCGCCGAGTTGGAGCACGTGCTTGGCCCTATCCGCACCGAGATCAACGAGATGGGCATTCCGATTGAGCAATCCAACCCGGAATATGCCGCCGGCCAGGTGGAAGTGAACATCCGCTATGACGAAGCGCTTCTGGCTGCCGACCGGGTGATCATGTTCCGCAACCTGGTGAAAGAGCTGGCGTTGGACAGCGGCTATATCGCCACGTTCATGTCGAAGCCCTTTGCGGAGGAATCCGGCAATGGCTTCCACACCCACCATTCCCTCTGGAAGGACGGCAAGAATGCCTTCTCCGATGGCGGCAAGCTGAACAAGACGGGTCTTGCCTATCTGGCCGGCATGCAAGCCAAGATGTGTGAAATGTCTCTGGCCTCAGCCACCACGCCCAACGCCTATCGCCGCCGCCAGCCCTACACCTTCTGCCCCATTAACAATTGCTGGGGCCATGACAACCGCACGGTTGGCCTGCGCGTGATAGACGGATCGGACAACTCCACCCGTGTTGAAAAGCGCGACGGTTCGGCCGATTGCAATCCGTATTTCCACATTGCCTGCGAGCTCGCCGCCGGCCTCGACGGTATTGAGCAAGGCCTGGAGCCTGCGCCCATGTGCGAAGGCAATGGCTATGAGACCGAAGATGCCGACCCCATTCCGACCGATCTCGGAACGGCGGTGGAACTGGCCAAGGGTTCTGACTTCATGAAGTCCGTGATTGGCGAGGATCGGCTGACGATCCTGATCCAGCAGGCTGAACGGGAGTTGGAGTTCATGGCCAATCAGGTTACCCCCGTTGAAGTTGAACGCTATCTGACAAATCTCTGATGAAACTCGCCCGCGTCACAGGCACCGTCACCGCCACGGTCAAAGATACCCCCTTCTCCGCCCAGAAGATGTTGCTGGTCGACATTGTGGATGCAGATGGGGTGGTGCTGGAGCCGGCCGTGGTGGCGCTTGATGTGTGCAGCGCCGGGCCTGGCGATCTGGTGGTGGTGACCATGGGCTCAGCCGCCCGGCTGCCCACCCAGACCAGCGGCGTTGGCACCGACGCCACCGTGATCGCGATTGTTGATGAAGTCACAGTGGACGGCAGCACCGTCTACAATGCCCCTTAACTTTGAGAGGACTTGAACCAAATGGCGCAGAAAGTAGCACCCGGCCAATCGGCCCTCGGCATGATCGAAACCCGGGGCATCGTTGCTTCCATCGAAGCAGCTGATGCCATGGTCAAAGCCGCAAACGTCACCATTGTCGGCCACAAGAAGGCCGGTGGCGGCCTGGTCTCCACCATCGTGCGCGGTGAAGTGGGCGCGGTGAAAGCGGCCACCGATGCGGGCGCCGTGGCGGCCAACAAGATCGGAGAAGTGGTGGCCGTGCACGTGATCCCGCGACCCCATGACGAGGTCAACGACATGCTCGACGCCCTCGCCGGCGGTGGCGACTGATCTGAACTCTGCCCGGTTTCGACCCAGTTGAGGGAAAGGTCACGCGCCTGATGAGCACGGCCGACTTTCAGAAAATGACCAGCGCCCTGGCCGGCGACAAGCGAGGTCCGCTCACCGATCTGCCATCGGTGGAGAAGGTCACCGTGCTTGGCGCCGGGGTGGAGGCCCAAGCGATCGCGTGTATGTGTCTGTCCGAAGGGGCAGATGTGCTCATGTTCTCCGCCTACCGAGCAGAGCTGGAGCCGTTGCGGTCATCGGGTGGCATTTCGGTGCGCGGTGAGGGCCCCGTCGGCAACTACCAGATCGACCAGGAGGGCGTACCCTCAATCCGCCTCACCTCAGAGCTGGATGCGGCGGTAGACCATGCGGACGTTATCTTCGTCACCGGCCCGGTGCTTAAGCAGCGCACCTATTCGCTGGTGCTGGCCGGTCATCTGAAAGAGGGCCAGATCATCGTGATTGCGCCTGGCCGCAGCCTCGGCGCGGTGGAGATGGCCTGGAACCTGCGCGTTGGCGGCAACACCACCAACGTCTCCATTGTTGAGCCGGGACAGCTGCCCTGGTGGGTCACCAAAGACGGCAACACGCTCAACCTCAGCGCGATTGGCGCGGCCAAGTGCGGCGTGATCCCTGGCGGCAGCCAGCAGGTGCTGGCCGCGTTGCAGGCCTATCTGCCCAACATGGTCTCTGCCCCGAACATCATCGACAGTGGCTTTTCCGATGCCAGCGGCTTCATCGAAGTGGGCGCGCTTGTGCTGGGCGGTCCGGCCATGCCGCCCGGCGGTCCAGAGCTGCCGGTGGGCGGGGTCCCGCTGGAGAGCCAGGCCACGTTCCGCAACCTCATCGGTGAACACCACCGCAGGGTGATGCGCGCTATGGCAGCGGAACGCCGCGAAGTGGCCGCCAAGTGGGGCGTGCGCACGGTGCCGGAGAACAAAGAACTCTACGAATTGAACACCGGCGCGCACTCAGGCGAAGGATCCCGGCCCGTCCCCACCCAAGAGCAAGCGGTGGCCCTGGTGCGCTGTGCGGTGATCGGCTCTCTCGTGCCGCTCCTCTCTGCGGCCAACATTGCCGGCGTTGCGGCCCCCACGACTGAGGCTATGGTTTCCACCGCCTGCGCCGTTCTGGGCGGCGACCTTCTGAATGCAGGCCGGCGGCTCGAAGCGATCGGGATCCCGTCCGCCAACCTCGATGACGCCCGCCGTGCTCTTGAAGCCATTGCGGCAGGAGAAGCCTGATGGACGCAGATCTCCGCTCCATAGCTGCTGCCCGGAAAGCCGCCGACACGGCGTGGGAGGCCTACAACAAGTTCCTGGGCGCAGACCCCGCCTTGGTGGACGAGATCGTCCAGGCGATGGCCCGGGCTGCCGAGCCGGAATGCGCGCGCCTTGGCGCCCTTGCCGCTGAAGAGACCGGCTATGGCAACGCGGAGGACAAGCGCTACAAGAACCTCTTCTGTTCGGTATCCGTAGCCGATTGGCTGCGCTCCATCACCACGCTCGGCGTGCTCTGGCAGGACGACGTGACCAAAGTGGCTGCCATTGGCGAGCCCATGGGCGTTGTGGCCGCCCTCATTCCGGTGACCAACCCAACCTCCACGATCCTTTACAAGGTGCTCTCCGCGGTGAAGGCCGGCAACGCCATTGTCTGTGCCCCGCATCCGCGTGGCGTCAAGTGCGGCCTGGAGACCACGCGCGTGCTGGCCCATGCCGCTGAGCAGGCCGGCGCCCCGCGCGGGCTGATCCAATGCCTAGATGAAGTCACTATCGCCGGCACGGATGAGCTGATGCGCCACCGCCGCACCTCCCTGGTGCTCGCCACCGGCGGGTCGGCCATGGTGAAGGCAGCCTATTCCTGCGGCAAGCCCACCCTCGCTGTGGGCCCCGGCAACGTGCCCTGCTATGTGCACCGCTCCAAGGCAAACGATGTTGGCGAGATCGCCGAACAGATCCTCACCTCAAAAGCCTTCGACTACGGCACGGCCTGCGTCTCCGAACAGGCAGTGATTGCCGACCGGCCCATAGCGCGCGAGCTGCGCAACGAGATGAAGCTGCGCGGCGCCTATTTCTGCACGCGTCAGGAAGCCGACAGGCTGGCGGAAAAGCTCTTCACCTCAAACCTCCTGATCCAGCCGGACTATGTGGGCCAATCGGCCCAGAGTCTTGCGGAGGTGGCGGGTTTTGATCTGCCGCCGCGCACCCGCGTTCTGGTGTGCGAGGAGACCGAGGTGGGCCGTCAGGTGCCTCTTTCCGCGGAAAAGCTCAACCCGGTGCTTGCCTGGTATGAAACGCCCGACACGGCCCAAGGCATTGCCAAATCCAATGAAATTGCCCGCTTCGGCGGCTGGGGCCACACGGCGGTCATCCACGCGGACGATCCGGCGGTGGTGGCTGAGTTCAGCAAGATTCCCACGGGCCGGGTGCTGGTGAACACGCCGGCCATTGCCGGCGGCATGGGCTTTTCCACTGACCTGGAGCCCAGCTTCATGCTGGGCACCGGCACCTCGTCGGGCTCCATTGTCTCAGACAATGTGAACGCGCTCCACCTCATCAACATCAAACGCGTGGCCTATGAGTCTCGGCCCTGGCGCGATCTTTACGAGCAATTTGGAGACTGATCTTGGCCTCTAACCTGACCATTCGCGCACTGATGCAGATTGACGGTCTGCAGCCGAATTTCGCAGCCTATAACGGCGCCACCGTGCGCGGCTCCATCCCGCTGGCGGGCGACAGCATCCTGGTCGGCGAACTAGCGCCGGGCAACGAAGTGTTCTCCCTGATCGACATTGCGCTCAAGGCCAGCCGCTGCGAGGCCACCAGCCAGATCGTGGAGCGTGAGTTCGGCTTCTTCATTCTGCGCTCGCCTGTGATGACCGAGGTGGAAGCGGCGCGGGAAGCCATTCTCTCCGAGCTGGGCCTCAGCCTGGGTTCGCGGATCAAACCGCGGGTGGAATCCACCCAGCTGATCAACTCCGTTGAGCCTTATCAGGCCCAACTTCTGAACCAGTGGGCCTCCGGCTCTCTTATTGTGCCGGGCCAGACGCTGGGCATCATCGAGTGCGCGCCGGCGGCCTATATCTCCATTGCCGCAAACGAATCCGAAAAGCGCGCCGATATCGACATTGTGGAAGTGCGCGCCCTGGGCCGTTATGGCCGTTTCTTCATGACCGGCTCTGAAGCCTCCGTGGAGGCCGCAATGGACGCAGCCGTGGAGGCGATCAACGCGGTGAGCGGTGTTGAGGCCGGCTGATGGCAGCGCGGGTCATAGGCTCAGAACACATCACAGAGGCGGCCGCGCGCGGTCGGCGCACGATTGAGATCCTACCTGGAGACATCGTCACGCCCACAGCGCGCGAATCTGCCGAACGGTTGCGCGTGCGTCTGGTCGAGGGACCATTGGAGCGGCCTCAGGCCATCCAGGCCGATGGGGCAACTGCCGCCCGCCGCTCGCTCTACCGGCGCAACCCGAAATGGACATCTCCGAAGCCCCACACCGCGCGCACGGTGAGCAAGATCCGCCGCTTGGCCCTGGTGGGCGCCGGAGGCGTGGGGGCTGCTGTTGCCCACTTGGCAGCGAGTTCTGACATGGCCGACGAGATTGCTCTGATCGACGTGGTGCCAGGGCTTGCCGCTTCTGTCGCGCTCGATCTCAGCCACGCATCGGGCATCACAGGCTCCAACGTCCACATCACAGGCGGCACCGGTTTGTCTGATGTGGCTGATGCCCAGGTGGTGGTGGTCACCGCCGGCCGTCCACGCACGCCTGGCATGTCGCGCGCAGATCTCTTGCAAGTGAACCGCCGGGTGATCCAGCAAGTGGCCGACGCGGTGCGCACCAGCGCGCCGAACGCCGTGGTCATTGTGGTCACGAACCCGCTGGATGAGATGACTGTTGAAATGCTCCGCGCCACCCAGTTTCCGCGCAATCAGGTGCTGGGCATGGCAGGAACACTGGATTCCAGCCGTTTCCGCCATGCACTTGCTGCAGCCGCCGGTGTTCCTGCCGCTGACGTGGAGGCTATGACGCTCGGGAGCCATGGCGACGAGATGGCGCCAATCGTCTCACGCGCACGGATCCGCGGCCGGTCCTTGGCGCACTATCTGAGCGCCGAGGTGATCGAGGGGTGCGTGAAAGACGCCATCACCGGCGGCGGGCAAGTGGTGGCGCTGCGCAAGACCGGCTCGGCCGCGCTGGCGCCCGCGCACGCCATTGTGGAGATGATCGATCATATGCGCGGCGCGCGCGCTGGCCTGGTGCCGGTGTCCGTGATGTTGGAAGGCGAGTATGGCATTGACGACGTGGTGCTGGGCGTTCCCTGCCGGCTGGGCCTGACGGGGCTCTTAGAGGTGGTCGATGTTCCGCTTGATGAGAGCGAGCGCGCCCAACTGGAAGCCGCCGCGCATTCGATTGCCGCGCGCCTTGGGGCGTAACACTCACCCCGCATCCTTGCGCTCCACGGTCACCAACCCGCTCGCCGGATCCACGCGCACCTGCTCTCCCGTGCTGATGAGAGCGGTAATGTCCCCATCCTCAAACCGGTCACACATGGTGAGGTTGGCCAACGCCGCGCCCTGGGCCGGAATGGTGTTGGCCCGGTTGAACAAGATCGCCTTGGGGGAGAGGTTGCGGGACTTCATCTCGTGCAGCATCCAGGCCGAGGCAACACCGCCCTTGGAGGTGTTGAGCACGAGGACCTTGTCCACGTAGGACTGGCCAAAAAGCTTGTGCTGCGGTCTGGAGAACACACCCTTGATCCGGTCAAGGTCATAGCGCGCAGAGAAGTCGTCCGCCGCCACCAGAGCTTCACCCTCAACCATCTCACCGATCCCGGTATGGCATTTCAGAGTGATCATCAGATAATCTCCCCTGCACAGGCCGAGGCCACACATCTCTCCATGCTGGCCAGCGCCGGCTTATAGCCATAGCCACCCAGGATGTTGACGATCTTGGCTGAGTTGCTCAAAAGCCGCGTCCACCCGTTGGCTTCGCCGATTTCGCGCGCATATTGATTGTAGAAGCAAGTCCCCTCCAGCACTCTGCCCCCGGCGGCCTCGATGGTGTCCACCAGGCCCAAGCGCTGAGCTTCGTAATAGATGCTGGGCGAGGTACAGGCGATGAGCGCGGTATCCGCATGTACCTCGCGGCCCGCGCACAGATCAGCCACCTGCTGCATTTCCACGAGCGACAATTGCGGCGCCGCGAACACAACCACATCCACCTTGTCGCCCTTCGCGCCAAAATTGGAGCGAAGCGCCGAGATGTTCTGTTCGGTCACCTCCACCGCTCCCAACTTCTCCCCACCTACGGCAGCAAGGGTGGGCGCTTCCGGCGTGATGCCCACCAGATGAAACAGGGGTGTGGAGCCGTAGCTCGCCATGGCCGCGCCGAAGTGCTTCACCTCATCAGACGTGGGCACGCTCTCAAGCCCTTCGACGACCGGCACCTCCCAGTAGGATCCGGAGAGCTTGCCGATCACGGCGCCCAAAACCCCCCAATCCGTGAGTTCGGCGGGTTGTTGGCGCACCACGAAACGCTTCGTGGCGCGGCGGTTGGCCGGCAGATGAAGCCCATAGCGCGGGGTCCGGCCGGTAAGGCCCGCCGCCAACGCGGACGGCCCACCCTCGAAGTTGGAATAGGCGCCGAGCACGCTGTTGCAATAGATCACCACCCCGGTGTCCCCAAAGGCCACATGCTCGCCCTGCACAGGCGGCATGATGGTCTGATAGTTGATGCAGGTGTTGGTCATCAGGATGCCCATGGCCGCGCAGGCGGCGATGAAGCGGCGCTCCAGGTCGGCCATCTCCTCGGTCTGGCCCAGGGGCCGGTAGCGCTCCAGGTCCACCCCCCGGGGATCTGTGATCATGGGAACGGCCACCCGCATCTCCTCGACCGCGTGCGCGGCGAGTTCCTCCATGAAACGCACGCCGGCATCGCCCAGGGATTCCGGGTCCGCCATCATGTGCGCTTGCGAGACGGGCACCAAGTCGGCTGCATCGAACATGGCCCCCACTTTCAGCATATGGTCCAGCGCCCAGCGCTTGGGCTCGCCCATCTCGCCGGCCAGCATGGCTTGTTCTTCTTCGTTCAGCTTCATCAGCGCTCCCATACAAGCTTGGCAAGAAAGAATTAACCCACCTGCCCCATCGTTCGTCCCAACCATACTGCCAGGCAGAAGGAGTGGGCAACATCATGCTGTCTCGTCAGAACCCAAGTCCGCGTTACGTGGAACTGCTGGAAAGTTACCGGCAGATGCACGCCAATGGCTATCAGCAGAACCTTGGCAACGGCAGAACCCGCCAGGTCGCCGCCGAAAATGCCTTTTCCGGAGACCAGTTGCCCAAGCATATTGCGCAGATCAAACAGCTGATCGAAACGTCGGGCGCCAAGAGCCTCATCGATTACGGCTCCGGAAAGGGCTCACATTACGGCCGCGTTGAGATCAAGAACAGCGCCGGCGAGGTCGTGGCCACAAGTCTTGCTGACTATTGGGGCGTGGAAACCATCACCCTCTATGATCCAGGCATCCCCATGTACGAAGATCTGCCTGACGAGCAGCACGATGGATTGGTTTCAACCGATGTGCTGGAACACCTGCCCCGCGCTGACGCCGTATGGGTGGTGGAGGAGATGTTCTCCCTGGCCTCCAAGTTCGTCTATGCCAATGTGGCCTGTTACCCCGCGGTGACCCGGTTGCCAGATGGCTCCAACGCCCATGAGACCGTGCAGCACCCGCAATGGTGGGCGGGCGTGTTCGAGGCGGTTGGCGCAAGGTATCCTAATGTGGGGTATGTGCTGTCCTGCGTTGGCCCTGAGGTGAAGGCGGACGGGCGCATCGTCAATGGCCAGACAACCTTCCGTCAGTGGCCGGACCTTTAGCGGCTCCGGCCCGGATCATGGGCACCACCACGAGGCAGGCCGCCGCTGCCAGGAGATGCTTCAAGCTGTGACCGCTCACCAGCTGACCGGTGAGTTCGAACACGCGCGCATCGAACACCTCCACCAGCTTGGCCACGCCATATAGCCCCACCATGCCATACAGATAGGGTGTCTGGCTGTACCGTGCGTTGGGGAAAAGCCAGGGCATGATCAAGAGACAAAACAGTGGGAAGGCCTGCACGAGGCCATAAAAACGCAGATCGCCCGCGCCAGCAGCTTCGGTGGCAATCCAATAGACCAACGATGCCAATCCTGCGGGGATGGCCAAGGCTGCAAACCACACGCCAAATCTGGCTGTCACCCGATCGGCCAGAATGGCCGGAAACAGTGTCAGGAAGGATAGCGTGATGGGAACCCGGTCCCAAAACAGACCCTGGTCATGCAACACGATGTGATAGTAGGACGAAGCGACGCTCACCATCACGACTGCAATAAAGAAGAGCAAAAACAGTACCTTTAAGGTCTTTTCTTCCGGTCCGAAGAGAGCATTGTTGCGGCCGAGGACCCAAAGGCCGATGAGGCCCGCAACCGTAAAGCCCAGGTTTGACAGAACGTCCCCGCAATTGGCCAGACCAAAGCAGCTGCGCGGGTCGGCATAGTCATGTATCTCCTGGGCCTGCGGGATCGGATCCAGGCCAAACAGCGCAACCGCCAGGAAGGCCATAAACAAAGACCCCAGCAGGTAGAACGCACGTTGCTCCCGGCCCGCTTCGGCCTCCGCGTACATCAAAGGCACCAAGTTCATTTCTAAACCTCCAGATTGACCCATGGTCAGGTTGTAACATTATTATGAACATTGTTCAATTAAAACTTCATACGCACGGTTAACGACCCATTGGGGCTTCAAGCCGCAAGCCCCAATCGCCACCTTCAAACAAGCATATGTTGCGGGCGCGAAAGCCAGCCGTTAAGAGAACGCCATGGCACAGTCACCAGATAAACTTCTCATCGCCTTGGCCCAGATGAACCCCCGGGTCGGCGACGTCACCGGCAACCTTGAGCTTGCGCGCAGGGCCCGCTCTGAGGCGGCTGATATGGGCGCTGATCTCGTCTTATTGTCCGAACTTTTCATCACCGGTTATCCGCCGGAAGATCTCATCTTGAAAGAAGCGTTCCAGCAGGCCGCCATGGCTGCCGTGAAGGAGCTGGCGACCGAGACCGGCGATGGCGGCCCGGCGGTGCTGATCGGGACCCCATGGACCGATAACGGCCAGTTGTACAACGCGGTTGCGCTTCTCGATGGCGGCAAGGTGTCCGCCGTGCGCTACAAGTATGACCTGCCGAATTATGGGGTGTTCGACGAGAAGCGGGTCTTCTCACAAGGCCCCCTGCCCGGACCGGTGAACTTCCGGGGCGTCCGTCTCGGCGTTCCCATTTGTGAAGACATCTGGACCGACGAAGTCACCGAATGCCTGGAAGAAACGGCAGCTGAGTTCTTCCTTGTGCCCAATGGCAGCCCCTACGAGGCCGACAAGCAAGACGCGCGGTTGAACCACATTGTGGCGCGGGTCACGGAAACCAACCTCCCCATGGCCTATCTGAACCAGATAGGCGGACAGGACGAACTGGTGTTTGACGGTGCGTCCCTCGTGCTCAATGCGGACCGCTCGCTGGCAATCCAGATGCCTGCGTTCGAAGAATCCATCGTGCTCACCGAATGGCGGCGCGAAGATGAAGGTTGGTCATGCGTGCCGCAAACGCCGGTTCCCGTGGAAGAAGGCCTTGAATCCATCTATCTCGCCTGCGTCCAGGGCTTGCGGGACTATGTGAACAAAACCGGCTTTCCCGGTGTGGTGCTCGGTCTTTCGGGCGGCATTGATTCAGCTCTCTGTGCCGCCATTGCCGTAGATGCCCTTGGGGCAGACAAGGTGCACTGCATCATGATGCCCTACCGCTACACGGCTGAGGACAGCCTTAGCGATGCACAAGGCTGCGCCAGTGCCCTTGGGGTGCGGTATGACGTGGTGCCCATTGCAGACCCCGTGGAGGGCTTCCTGGGCGCTCTCAAACCCATATTTGACAGCCTGCCGGCCGATGTGACCGAAGAAAACCTGCAAAGCCGCACCCGCGGAACCCTGCTCATGGCGGTTTCCAACAAGTTCGGCTCCATGGTGGTCACCACCGGCAACAAATCGGAAATGTCCGTGGGCTATGCCACCCTTTATGGCGACATGAATGGCGGATACAACCCCATCAAAGACCTCTACAAGATGCAAGTCTACGCCCTGTCAAGCTGGCGGAACCAGAAACGGCCGAAGAACTGTCTCGGCCCTGAAGGACGCGTGATCCCGGAGAACATCATCACCAAAGCGCCCACGGCCGAATTGCGCGAAGATCAGACGGACCAGGATTCCCTGCCGCCCTATGAGGCGCTCGACGATATTCTGGAAGGGCTGGTGGAGCATGAGCAGTCCATCGATGAGATCTCCGAGCGCGGCCACGACCGCGCGTTGGTGGAGCGGATTGAGCATCTTCTATATGTGGCTGAGTATAAGCGGCGTCAGGCCCCGCCAGGGGTGAAGCTTACATCGCGCAACTTCGGCCGTGACCGGCGCTACCCCATCGTTAACGCCTTCCGCGACCGCAGCTGACCTATTCAGCGGGCTGAGCGCGCGCATCCTCCAGACCGCGGCGGCGGTTGCGCCGGGCTTCAAGCGGCCCGACCACCAGCGCCAGCATGGGCGGGATGACGACCAGGGTGAAGAGTGCAGAGAGGGACAAGCCCCCCACCACCACGGACCCCAGGCCGCGATAGAGCTCTGAGCCCGCGCCCGGCAGCAGCACCAGCGGCAGCATGCCGAACACGGATGTGAGGGTCGACATGAAGATCGGCCGGATCCGGTTGCGCGTTGCCTCCACTATGGCGTCCGATGGCGCCTGACCCTCCTCGCGGATGTGATACAGCGTCTGGTGTATGAGGAGGATGGCATTATTCACCACAATTCCGATGAGGATGATGAACCCCAGCATGGTGAGCATATCCAGCTTCTGGAACACGGACAGGTTCAGAACCGCCAGTCCGCCCACTCCGCCCGCGGCAGCCAGGGGAACCGACAGCATAATGATCAAGGGATAAATGAAGCTCTCAAACAACACCGCCATCACCAGATACACAATAATCAACGCCACGAGGAGTTGCCCCTGCATGGCTGTCCACGTGACAGCCAGCTTGTCTGCGCTGCCTGACAATCTGAGTTCAACCCCTGGGGGAAGCCCCTGTTCTTCCAGCGATTTCATCACCTCGGTGCGCACTTTGTCGAGTGCGGTCTCAAGCGGAATGGAGTCATTGGGCGTGATCTGCAGTGTGACCGTTCGCACCCGCTCCGTGTGTCGGATCTGGTTTGGACCCGCCGTCAAAACCACCTTTGCCAGAGAGGACACCGGCACAATCTGCCCTTGGCGTGTCACGACCGGTAGGGCCTCAATGCCTTGTGTCTGGGTGACCTGGTTGGCCTTGCCTTTGAGCACGAGATCGATGCGGCTGTTGCCCACCGTTACCTCGGCCACCCTCAGTCCATCATTGAACGCATCGATCGATTGGCCCAGCTCCAACGTTGAGACACCCGCATCGGCCAGCAACGACCGGTTTGGCATGACCCTGAGCTCCGGCTCGCCAAGCGAGAGCGCCGGCAAGGGCCGCAATCTGTTGCCCTGCCCACGCGGAAAGGCTGCAAACACCTGCCCGGCGGCCCTGGCCGCCACATCGTAAATTGGCCCCAGCTCAGATCCGATAATATCCAGGTCAATGCGCCTGCTGCCGCCAAACCCACGTCCAAACAGAGAATACTGGCTCACGCCGCCCAACATATCGGGGTCCTGAGCCACGATGCCATTTAAGGGGCCAACCAGTTCGCTCGCCCGTTGAGGGTCTTGTGCAGCCGCCCCAATCAGAGTGCCGCCCGCGAAAGCCACAAAGAAGAACCGTTCCATCTTGGGCGGCTCCCCAGGCTTTGACTCAGATCCGGTTTCGCTGGCCCAAAGGGGCCTGGTGGATTCCTCAAAGCGCCCGGCGATCTCGGTCATGGTATCAAGGTTATAGCCGGGCGGCGGCACCAACCAGCCAAACAGGAGGTTCCGGTTGCCTGTGGGCAGATATTCAAGCTTAGGCAGCCACTGGTATGCCGTGGCGGTCGTGCCAACCGACACCATCATCACCACCACGAACGCCACCATGCGGCTCTTTTGCATAAGCCGTGCGTAACCGACCACGAGAGACACAAAGCCTTTGGCAAAGTGATCGATGCCGGGCAGGAAGAGGCGCGAATAGCTGCCATCCGCCTTTAATTTTTGTGTCGACAAGAGCCCTGAAGACAACGCCGGCAAAACAGTAATGGAGACCAAAAGCGACAGCATCACGGAGACGGAAATGGCCACCGCGATATCGCGGAACAGCTGCCCCACCTCAAGCTCCATCACCAGGATCGGGATAAAAACCATTACGGTTGTCAGCGCGGAGACAAACACCGCCCCCCAGACCTGGCGCGCGCCCTCATAGGCGGCCTTCGCAGCCGACATGCCGCGCTCCCGGTGCCGATAGATGTTCTCTAAAACCACAATGGCCGCGTCCACCACCATGCCGACGGCGAAGGCAAGCCCGGCCAGAGAGATCACGTTAAGAGAGCGGCCAAGGGCAGCCATTGCCACGAACGAGCCAATCACAGAAACGGGAATGGCAATAGAGACAATCAGCGTGGCGCGCCAGGAGCGCAGGAAGATCAGCAACACCACAGCCGCCAGCGTGCCGCCATACCAAATGTTCTGGCGCACCAAATTGACTGCCGAGGAAATGTAATCGGTCTCATCATAGACCTGCCTCAGCTCCAGACCGGCCTGAGGGATCGGGCCTGCTTGAAGCTCTTTGACGGCTTGGCGGATGCCCTCCATGGTCTCGATGACATTGGCCCCGGTTTCACGCTTGGCGTTGAAAGCAATGGCCGAATAGCCCTTCTGCCGGATCAACGAGGTGGGGTCTTTGTAATCCAACTTCACCTCGGCCACATCGGCCACGGTCACGCGCCCGATGCGGCCGGTGGATTGGTCGCGCTCGCTGCGCAGCACTACGGACTTGATGGCTTCAACCGTGTTCAGTTCGGCTTCCGTGCGCACCACATAGCGCCGCTTGCCCTCATCCACATCCCCTGCGCTCAACGCCGCATTGGCGCGGCGCAGAGACTGCACCATCTCGCTGACGGTGAGGCCATAGCTCGCAAGCGTTGCGGGCTCCACGATGATCTGCAATTCCGGATCTGATCCCCCATAGGCGGTCACCTCAGACACACCCTGAACCCGCTCAATACGCTCCTGAACCACGTCTTTGAGGAACTGCCCATATTCGTGGATCGGCCGGTCGTTGCCCTCCTGACGGGTCATGTAGAACCAGGCGATCGCATTGTCCTCAGCTCCGGCCAGGGACAGCGTCGGCTCTTCCACTTCATCAGGATATCCTGATACCCGATCCAAGCGGTTCGCCACCAACAGGAGCGCCCGGTCCATGTTGGTGCCCACCTCGAACTCCAAGGTGACGCGGGCCGCGTTCCGCCGCGACGAGCTCTCACTGGAAGCCAGACCGTTTATGCCCTTGAGCACCTCTTCCTGGCGATTGGTGATTTCGCGCTCAACCTCCATGGGGGCCGCGCCCAACCATTCGGTGTTGATGGTGATCACCGGCCGGTTCACATCAGGCGTCAGCTGAATGGGGATGGTCTGCAGCGCCAACCAGCCCAGCAGCACGGTCATCAGCACTGCGGCGATCACCGCGATGGGCCGCTCAATGGACGTCTTGATAATGTTCATTCAGACCTTCCAGTCTGTGGCTTATCTCTATGATCCGGTGCGAATTTTCACCTGTGCACCGGGACGCAGCCGTTCGTTGCCGCGAATGATCACACTGTCACCTTCCTTAAGTCCGGAGGTAACCTCAATGCGCGGGCCAGTGGACTCGCCCAAACGAACCGTGCGCGCCTCGGCCACCTCGTCGGCAACCACGAACACAACGCTCTTTTCGCCGCGCTTGATGATAGCGTCTTTGTGCACGGTCAGCACGTTGCGGCTTGCCCCCAGCGGAACATTCACCGTAACGGTTTGCGCATCGGCAAGGCCGGCAACAGGCTTTTCAAACTTGGGCGAAAACCGCACGGGGCGGGTGCGCGTCATGGGGTTTTCAGTGGGCAAGACGGCGCGCACCTGTGCCTCAAACGAGCGGCCATCCACGAGCGAAAACATGACGTTTACACCAGCTTGAAGGCCACCCAACCTCGTGGCCGGAACATCGGCCTCAACTTCCAAACTGGTATCGGAGATCAGGGCGACCAGAGCATCGCCAGCCCGCACATAAGCACCGATCTCCGTCAACTTCTCTGAGATCACACCGGCATAGGGGGCCCTGATCACAGACTTGTCCAGATTGATCTTGGTCAGCCGCCGCGTCGCCTTGCGGGTTTCAATCATTGCCTTGGCCCGCACGATATTGGCCTTCGCCTTCGCCACGTTCTGGATGGCGTCTTCGTACTTTGCTTTCGAGAAGGCACCACTCTTTTTCAGATCGTTCTGGCGACCGAGCTCTTGCTCGGCCAGGAGAAGTTCGGCCTGAAGGGCAGCCAGCTCGGCAAGCCCCTCATCGACCTGGGACTGCTGCACCGCCAATTGGCCCTGCACGGTTGCGTTGTCCAGCCGCGCGATCAGATCGCCGGCGTCCACATGATCGCCCACCGCCACCGCAAGCTTACGCACCGCGCCGCCGACCTCCGCCGACACCCTGCCCGACCGCACGGCCACAAGGCGCCCAATGATCGGCACGGTTTGTGACAGCGGCTCAACACGCGCCGGATCCACGCCCACGAGGGACGCCTTGGCGCCGCTGTTTTGCGCGGATTTGACCTTCTTCTTTTTGTCCAGCTGCTGAGTGGGCGAGGTTTTTGCTTCTGCCGCAAACGCGCGCTCGGGCCCGGGCGCGCCCATGAGCGCCACCATCACGGCCATAGCCATCAAGGAACCAAACATCTTCATTGCGACAACCAAACCTCTCCTCAAAGGCGCCCTACGGCATGGGGATATCCAAACCGGAGGTGGGCACATTATAACCCTTTTTCACAGGCTCGCGCTCAGCAAGTTGAACATACCACCTCCTCACATTCGGAAAGGCATTCATGTCAACTTTTTGCCATTCAAAGCGGGAAATCCAGGGCCAGATGGCAATGTCCGCCACCGAATACTCATCGGCCACGAACTCATGATCTGCCAAGCGCTTGTCCAGCACACCATAGATCCGTTGTGCCTCCTTGGAATAGCGCTCGCGAGCATAGTCTGAAACATCCGGATTGAAATGCACGAAATGGTGAGCCTTTGAGGAGAGGTTTGGTTGTCGCAATGAAGATGTTTGGTTCCTTGATGGCTATGGCCGTGATGGTGGCGCTCAT
>JBCDDQ010000086.1:0-16449 GCA_039180225.1 Pseudomonadota bacterium | reverse complement strand
CCTTGAATTTTTGCGTTCAGCTCCTTGACCGCAGGGTTTTCGCTGAACGTCATCTTGCAGTTCGCGGCAGCTTCAAACTCTGCCAAATCATATTGCTGCGGGAACGCGCCAGGGGCCACGCCCTTCATGTCCGCAACAGTCACCGCCGGGCAGGCTGCATGAGCCGCCGAGGAAACTGCCACAAACGCAGCTGCCATATACCATTTTAATTTCACTGTGATGTTCTCCCACTCATTTGACGCCAAAGGGCGATCTTGGTCCGAATTAAGGCAAGATTCAAGAGCATGATTTCACTGAACTTTGCACCGGCACGCAAAGATCCTCGCCAAACGGTACGAACGGTCTATGACAGTTGGATAACAGTCTGGGCAGCCCTGAGCGGGCGCGACAACATGCCGTTTCAGGCGCGGTCGGTGAACACTTCCACCGGTTCGCGAACACCGTGCACCTGGTGGGATCCCAGCGAGGTGAGTGTCTCCGGCATATGCTTGGCCAGGGCGCTGCTGCACAGAACCCTGCGGCCCAGCATCTTGCAAAGACCTTCGATCCGGCTGGCCAGATTCACCGTCTCGCCGATGACCGTAAAGTCGAGGCGATCTGCGCTTCCGATATTGCCATAGGTGAGCATGCCCAAATGCAATCCGGTGCCGAATTCGATAGCCTCATCACCCGCCGCCAATCGAACCTCGTTGACTGCAGCCAGCTTATCCTGAGCTTGCCGGGCAGCAGCCAGAGCATCGGCGCAGCGTCTCGGCACATTGGTGCCTTCCAAGATCGGAAAGACTGCCAACACGCCATCGCCAAGAAACTTCAGGACATCGCCCTCATGCTCGTGCACAGCATCGACGACCACCTCAAAGTACTGGTCCAACGCCTCCAGCAACTTCGCATCACCCCAACTTGTCGATTTTTCCGTGAACCCCCTCAAGTCAGAGAACATCACGACCGCCTTCAATTCCGATAAGCCCCCGCGGCGCACTGCGCCGGCCACCACGGCTTCGGCCGGTCCCTTGCCCAAGTACGTCTTGAGAAGGCTTGCCGTGGAGCGGCGCATGGCCACCGGCTCCATGGCCGCGGCCAGTGGCATCCGGATAGCTTCGAACAGCGCCAGGTGGTCATCGCTGAAGCCATCTGGATGGTTTGTGGTGATGCTGGTGCCTTGCACGGATCCGTCACCGTATTCCAGCGGCAGGCAAAAGAAGTCCGTGCCGCCCTCCGCCGCGAGCTCCAGATAGAGATGGTAGTCCTTCTGCGGATCGAGATTGCGCAGGCGTTTGCGTAAGGACGAGCGCGTCTCGGTCACATATTCGAACGGACTGCCGATCCAAGTCTGTGTGTCCAGCCATGCTGTCGGCACCACATAGTCTTCGGTCGGTGCATCGCTGCGCCAGATGACACCCCAAGCAGCAAGCAGCGGGTTCGAAACCCTTTGCGCCACCCGAAATCGCCAAAGGGGCACGCCGGCCTCCACCAGCCGGCGGCCCAGCTCTTCCACGATAGCGATGCCATCAGCGCTGAGACGCGCCTCGCCCACCAACCAGTCTGCCAGTTCTTTTGTGTCCATCAGCGTGTTGTACTATGGATGTACAAAAACCTGATTGAAACTTGGGGCTTGCCCGATAAGCCTTCAAGCGGCAAACCTGATTTTAGATAACATGACCAAGCAAGCCAGAACCTTTACGGGCGACGAGGCCCGCCACCTGATGAGAGCCCGGCCCAAGGCAGCACTCGCCACCCTGAACCGCGAGGGCGGCTTGCCGTACGGCTCCCTGATCAACGTGGCGACGACCGCTGAAGGGGCACCCATCATCCTGATCTCCACCTTGGCCTGGCACACCCAGAACCTTCTCAACGACGCGCGCGGCTCCGTACTCTTTGACGATACGGATGGGCTCGCCGACCCGCTCACCGGCCCGCGTGTGACGATCATGGGTGAATTTGAAAAGACCGAAGACCAGTTGGTCCGCAAGCGCTATCTCGCAAGGCATCCCGGCGCGGCACTCTATGTTGATTTCGGTGATTTCTCGTTCTGGACGCTGCACGCAAGCGAGGCCCATGCGGTTGCCGGGTTCGGCCGAATTGAAACCATTCCGGCCAACGAAATCCTGCTCAGCTCTGATCAATGTGCCGCACTGAACCAGGCAGAACAGCGCATCATTGATCACATGAACGACGACCACTCCGACGCCATACATCTCTATGCAACCCGGCTGCTCGGCCAGGAGCCGGGCCCATGGCAAATGACGGCAATTGATCAGGATGGCATAGATCTCTCCAATGCCGAGTGCAGCGTGCGGTTGGCTTTTCCATCCCCCGTCAGGACAGCCGGGGACGCCCGAGAGGCTCTGGTCGCTCTGGTTGCACAGGCGAAGGCTTAGGTCGGGCATGAGCCAGTCTGCACGAAAAGGTGTGGTCGCCGCGGGTCACACATTGACCGCCACAGCAGCGGTGGAGGCGTTACGCAGTGGCGGAAACGCGTTCGATGCTGCAATCTCCGGCCTTGCGATGGCATGTGTCTGCGAGCCCGTTTTATGTTCTCCAGGCGGCGGTGGTTTCGCCACCTTGCGAGACGGCAGCACGGGCGAGATTTCCGTTATCGACTTCTTCCCGCACACACCGTTGGTGCGGCGCCAACCGGACAACAAAGGCGTCAAGGAAGTGGTGGTGGACTTCGGGACCGCCACTCAAGCCTTCCATATCGGACCGGGCACCTCCGCCACCCCGGGCTTTGCAGCCGGTCTTAAGGCGCTCCATGCCAAGGGCGCGCGTTTGGCCATGGCCGATTTGATGCAGCCGGCCGCCGACGCTGCCAGAGCTGGTATCACAATGACCCCCTATCAGCATTTCCTCTGCACGGTGGTCGCCCCCATCCTGACCGCAACGCCGGACGCTGCGAACCTGTTCGCGCCTGGCGGCACCCTCTTGGAGCCAGGGGTTGTCTTCAGAAATCCGGGACTGGCTGACGCCCTGGAGATCATCGCCAGCACACCGCCTCATCGCAACACCGTTACAGAGATGGCCATTTGCGCGCAGACGGAATCAGGCAACCTGACGCAACAGGATTTTGACGCTTATCAAGCCGTGGAACGGGCGCCAGTCTCAATAGAACAGGCCGGTTGTCAGGTCCACATGAACCCCCTGCCGGCGGCAAGCGGAACGCTGATCGCGCACAGTTTGGCACATCTCGAAACAGCCGGCCCCGTGGACATTGCCCGCGCCCTTCTGGCCACAAGTCAAGCGCGCAAAGCGGCTTCCGGCGATCTGGCGCGTCTGCAGCCGGTTCTGCTGCGCCAGCGAGGCACCACTCATCTTTCGGTGATTGATGACGAGGGCACGGCCTGCGCCGTGACCATCTCCAATGGTGAGGGGAACGGTGAACTCGTTGGAAAGTTCGGGTTCATGCTGAACAACATTCTGGGCGAAGAAGATGTAAACACTCACGGCACGACCGAATGGCCGGTGAACACGCGCCTGGCATCAATGATGTGTCCCTCGCTCATTGAAAAACCCGACGGCAGCTTGATCGCCTTGGGCTCCGGCGGGTCCAACCGCATCCGTTCGGCCATATTCCAAGTGGTGGTGGCACTCTGTTTGCGCGGCGCCGGGTTGGGCGATGCCGTCTCCGGACCTCGCCTGCACATTGAAGGCGGACACTTGGACTTTGAAGCTGATTTCGAACCCGAAGTCGCGCGCACGTTGCAGAGCCTCTGCCCGGACCACCGGGCTTGGCCGGAACCCAACATGTTTTTTGGCGGTGTCCATGCCGCGGAACTGCATGCAGACGGCAGTTTCTCCGGCGCCGGAGATCGCCGGCGCGATGGCGTGGCGCTGATCGCCTCCTAGTGCGGCTCAGGCTCACCGTTCAGGAACATCCGCGTGCCAGGGTGCCAATCAAGGATTTCAGCCTGGTCAGACGAAATCACCGCTTCGCTCAACGTCTTAGACACCAACCAAGCATGCCGGGAGGGAAAGCGTTCATGCGCGATGAGCACATACGTTCCCAGGCTCGCAAGCAGCGCCAACGGGATCTTGCCGTAGGGTGCAAACTTGCCCTGACCGCTTCGCATCGCCACGGCGTCTTCCCGGCTGAGCACAGCCACGTCCAACTGATCGGTGCCCAAAAGGCTCGCCAGTCTGCCTGCCGTGGGCGCGCGGGCCACGCGGCTGCGCGATTTCGGCAGATGCTCGGCCAGCACGGCTGCCAGCCGCTTGGCCTCAGCATAAGTGGGAGGGTCCGCCCGGTGCGAACCGATCAAGAGGTGCTTCTTACGGTAGACCACCCATTGACCGTAGGGGGTGTGGGCCCACGCGCCTTGGCTAAATGCCAGGGCGAGCGGAACCCACAACATGTCACGCCGGTCCATGGCTTAAACGCTCACTTTTCGAACACATCCATGTTCAAGACGGCTGTGACCACATAATTGGGCACGTCGACCACCTGCCCCACACGCAGGTCCACGGCTACGCTGGCCAGAATATAGGCCTGTTCGGCAGTGAGCCCATGCTCGCGTTGGATATAGGCGATCATCTTGATCAGCGCGTCGCGAGCAGCAAGCGTCAGATCTTCCGACAGGTTCTCCAGGTTCTTGATCTTCTCGCTCTCCAGATATTGCATCGGAGGGGGAACTTCACCGGCCTGCTTAATCGGCAGACCTATCGTCTGGTAGAACTTGGACGGCTCAATATTCTTGATTTGTGTGCCGCCTTCCACTGCGGGACTCTTGATGTTGGCGCCCTCGCCTTTGCGGATTTCGGTTCTGAGCGTCACAACAGCGCCGGTTTCAATTGCCGTACCGGAGACCTCGCCATCGCCTTGGGCATAGTGCACATCGCCCACAAACAGTCCGCATCCGTCAATAAAGCACGGCAGCAAAAGGGTTGTGCCAACTTGCATTTGCTGCACATCCATGTTGCCGCCATTTTCCCGCGGCGGAATGGTTCTGAGGCATTTGTCTTTGTGGGAGCCGTCCGGCCCGCACACCGCGCTGGGCAACGCGCCCATGGGCTGGGGCGGCAGGGCAACACCTTTTGCCGCGCCAAGAGCAGCTTCCCGTGCCAGCCAAGCCTCTGTTTCCTGTTCACCCGGCAACACGCCCACGGAGCCCATGAATGCTTCATACGGCACCTTGATGCCGGGCATCTGATCGGACACCGCATGGGTGCGCGAGAGTTTCCAGTTCACCAGATGCGGCTTGGTGTAGATGTCGCGCAGGAAGCCGAAGCCCGGCACGATAACAGTGTATCCATATTCGTCAGGTGCGATATCTACCAGGGTAACCGCTAGAACATCACCCCGCTTTGCGCCTTCGATATGAACCGGGCCGGTCATGGGATGCACCAGGTTCAGGTCAAGCGCGGCAAGGTCGTCGGCGTTGGACGTAAGGTTCAAATCAGAATCCAAAGCATCGCGCGTATGGAAAATGATCATGTCACCGGGATTGGCCTTTGTCACCGGCGGGATGGCTGGATGATAGCGGTTGAAGCAATTGGGATCGTCCACGCAATGATCGCCCTTCTTGGCGACCACCACCTTGGTCTGCCATGTGACATCAGTGGTGTCCGCGGTCGAGGGCTGAACCAAGGCGACGGCCGCTGCGCCGGCCAGCATCGCGATCTTTGCAACATTCTTCCACATTTTATGGTCTCCTGTCCTTCTTGCCCGCCGTTCCCGCTCAGAGTTTGCGCTCTATTGACCAGACCGGCAAGGCCCTCATGAAGTGAGCGCTGAGGCTCAATGAAAATCCCGCGAAGGGAACAGTGTCTTCGCCTGCTCGCGCGGGTGGCGTGCCCGTGGTACGGGCCGGGGTGGGTGGCGCAGCTTTGCTTGATCTACGCCGCGCAGATCCGGCCTTGGCTGATTGACCACCTCATCGGCATGGGCCAGAGGCGGCTGAAACCCGCTGCCAAGCCCCTCGTCCAGCTTATCCAGCAGATAAGACACATCCTCCAAATGCTCGGCCACAAGGTGGGTGACAATACCCTCGCGCTGCAGCTTCCCGCTCACCCGGATCAAACGCGCGGTCATCACCGTGCGGCGGAATTTCTCTTTCACATGCTTCCAAACCACAATGTTGGCCACACCCGTCTCATCCTCCAGGGTGATGAACACCACCCCCTTGGCCGTGCCCGGACGCTGGCGCACCAGCACCAGACCGGTAACCGCATAGCGGCGATCGGCTTTCACGGTAAGGAGGTCCTTGTTGAGCGTGAGCCCGCTTAAATGCTGGCGCAGCAACGCCATGGGATGGGCGCGCAGTGACAGGCGGATAGAGCGGTAATCCTGGGCCACATTCTCGCCAAGGCTCATGGGCGGCAGGATAACGGGATCCTCCTCGCCCTGGTCGTTCTCCCCTACCCGGTCAAACAAGGGCAGGGGCTGATCGGTTTTGATGGCCTCAATCTCCCACAACACCTCCCGGCGGCCCATTTCCAGAGACCCGAAAGCATCGGCCCGGGCCAGCGCCTTAAGCGCCGCCGGGCGCACCCCTGCCCTGCGCCACAGATCGGCCGGCTGGGCATAACCGTTGCCCCGGGCCGCGGCGATCCACTCAGCATCTTCTTCCTTCATGCCCTTGATCTGGCGCAGGCCCAGCCGCAGAGCCATGTCTTCACCAGACCCCATCTCCAGGGTGTTGTCCCATTCAGAATGGTTCACATCAGGGGGGTGCACCTCCACCCCATGCTCGCAGGCATCGCGCACGATCTGCGCCGGGGCATAAAACCCCATGGGCTGGGCATTGAGCAGGGCGCAGGCAAAGACCGCCGGGTAATGACATTTCAGCCAGGCGGAGATATAGACCAGAAGGGCAAAACTGGCCGCATGGGATTCCGGGAAGCCATATTCCCCAAAGCCTTCGATCTGGTGGAAACAGCGCTCAGCGAAATCCTACGTATAGCCATTGGCCAGCATGCCTTCGATGAACTTGCCGCGCAGGGTGTGGATGGTGCCGGTCTTGCGGAAAGTGGCCATGGCCCGGCGCAGCTGATCGGCTTCATCAGGGACAAAGCCTGCGCCCACAATGGCAATGCGCATGGCCTGCTCCTGAAACAGAGGCACGCCGAGAGTTCTGTGCAATACCTGCTTGAGCTCTTCTGAAGGGTAGACCACCTCCTCTTCCCCGTTGCGCCGCCGGATATAGGGGTGCACCATATCGCCTTGAATGGGTCCCGGGCGCACGATCGCCACTTCGATCACAAGATCATAGAAGGTGCGCGGACGCATGCGCGGCAGGAACGACATCTGAGCCCGGGATTCCACCTGAAACACCCCGATGGAATCGCCCTTGCACAACATGTCATACACCTCACTGTCGCCTTCCGGCACAGTGGTCAGCTCATACATCTTGGCATAGTGGGTCCGCAGCAGGCCGAAGGCTTTGCGGATGCAGGTGAGCATGCCAAGGCCCAGAACATCCACCTTCAAAATGCCGAGCGTGTCCAGATCGTCTTTGTCCCACTCGATCACCGTACGGTCTTCCATGGCGGCGTTCTCGATGGGCACCACCTCATCGAGCCGGGAGCGGGTGATGATGAAGCCGCCCACATGTTGCGACAGATGGCGCGGGAAGCCGTGCAGCTCATGAGCCAGCGCCAGGCACATGGCAAGGCGCGGCTCTGAGGGATCAAGCCCCACTTCGCGCACCCGTTCTTCCGGCAGGCCTTCCGTAGACCAGCCCCAGATTTGCGAGGCCAGCACGGAGACCGTATCCACTGAAAGCCCCATGGCCTTGCCCACCTCGCGCACCGCGGAACGTGCGCGGTAGCAGATCACGGTTGCAGCGAGCCCTGCCCGCTCACGGCCATACTTGCCGTAAATATACTGGATCACCTCCTCGCGGCGTTCATGTTCAAAGTCCACATCAATATCCGGCGGCTCGTTGCGGGCCGCAGAGACAAAGCGCTCAAACACCATGTCCATGCGGTCCGGACTGATGGCGGTGATGCCTAAGATGTAGCAGACCAGGGAATTGGCCGCCGACCCGCGCCCCTGGCACAAGATGCCCTTGGAACGGGCAAAGCGCACAATGTCGTGGACGGTCAGGAAGTAGGGCGCATAGCGCAGCTCCTTGATGATCTTAAGCTCGCGCTCCACGGTGTCTTGCACCTTCTGCGGCACACCTAGGGGATAGCGCTGCTTGAAGCCTTTGGCCACCAGGCGCTCCAGCTCATCTTGCGGATCTTGGCCACCGGACACCTCATCGGGATACTCGTATTTGAGATCGCTCAGGCAAAAGGAGATTTTACCGGCAATCTCCAGGGTGCGGGCCATGGCATCCGGATAGCCGTGGAACAGGCGGGCCATCTCTTCAGGTGCTTTCAAATGACGTTCGGCATTCTTCTGGGTCAGCCGGCCGGCAGTATCGATCGTGCACCCTTCCCGGATGCAGGAGAGCACATCGGCCAGGGGGCGCCGACGGGGGGTGTGCATCAGTACGTCGTTTGAGGCCACAAGCGGCGTACCGGCGGCCTCGGCCATGACGGCCAGGCGCTCAAGACGGTCTGCATCATTGCCCCGGTAAAGATGATTGGCTGCGCAATAAACCGTCTCCGGCAAAGACGTCGCCCATCGGCGGAGTTGGCCCTGGAACACCTCGTCCGGCGCTTCGGGAGGCACGATGATGAAGATCTGCCCGTCGGCCCAGTCCATCACATCTTCAAAATGCAACTCGCAAGCTCCCTTCTCCACCCGGCGCCGGCCAAGGCTGATGAGCTGGGACAGGCGCCCATAGGCAGCCCGGTCTTTGGGAAAGCAGATGAGGCTCTGCCTATCAGCCAGATCAAGCTGCGCGCCCACCAGCAGCTTGGGATTGGTGACCGACTTCTTCGCCTCTTCATAGGCCCGCACCACCCCGGCCAGCGAGTTCCGGTCTGTGACGGCCACAGCTGCATAGCCCAGATCGGCGGCCACTTGCACATACTCCCCCGGATGGGACGCGCCTTCCAAGAAAGTGAAGTTGGTGCGAACATGCAGCTCAGCGTAACTCATGCTTTACGCCCCCAGCCCATGCAGAAACCATTTCTCACCGGTCTGCCGGTCCCTTTGCCGGTAAACCCACAACCGCTCCCCACTCATCGCTTCAAGCCACCAATAATCCCGCGCCCCGCCGCGCCAGGCCGGATCGTCCAGCCACCATTCCGGCGAGATGCGCTCCGGCCCCTGCAGGCTGCGCGCGATTACAGGGCGCCGCCACAGGGGAAAGCGGGCGGTGAAGCCGGAGGTGCCGGCGGCCTCCGCCTCAAAGCCGTGCAGCAGCAAAGGGTTTTTGAACAGCCGCACTGGGCGCGGCACGGGCTGGTGCGGAAAGACGCCCGGGCTTTGCGGACCAAACGCGGCAGAGGAAACCACAGAGGCCTTTTCCGGCAGATGGCTGTCGGCAGGAGCAAATCGCAAGACACGATCAAAACCCAACCGGTTGGCAAGCCGGTCAACCAGGTTGCCTAAGGGTCCAGCTTGCGGCGCACAATCATTTTCTAGAACCTCCTGGGCGGCGTTCAAAGGTTCAGTTACGGCTGCCTCCAGCACCAGGCGCTCAATCCCGAAGCCCGCATCAACCTTTTCGATCTTATCGGCAAACAAGCGGAAGAGCTCTTTGGGCGCCCTGTTGGGCGTTGCCGTGCCCACTGTCACGACACCTTCAGTGTTATCCACCCGGATGAGTTTGAGCTCCAGCCGGCGGATGCCGATCTGATGCTTCTCAAGACGCACACAAAGCTGGTCGAGCAGACGGGTCAAGCAGGCCTCGACGGCAGAAACCGTGAAGATGGGCTCGGCCAGACGCACCACCGCCTGATGCACGCTGCGTTCCGGCTCAAACGGTAAAGGCTCGTGTTCAGCCCCCAAAGCCTGATCAAGCCGGCGTACGGTTTCCCGGCCAAACCGCGCCGCCAAAGAAGCCCGCGAAAGCCCATAAAGCGCCCCGATGGTTTTAAGACCCAGCCGGTGCAGGGTTTCGGTGGTCTCGGTCCCCAAACGCAAACCATCTACGGGAAGAGGGCTCAAGGCATTGGCTGTATCCTGCGGGGCAGCCACCTCACCGCTAAGACCTGAACGCGCCAGGGCCCAGGCGGCGCCAGCCGTATCTGCCAGAGCACCGGAGACCTCCACCCCAAACAGGCGCAGCTTCGACAACAGTCCATCCAACATGGCCCGCTCGCCGCCGAACAAATGGGCACAGCCTGTGATATCGATGAAAATCCCATCGCCCCCTGCCCGGGCCACCAGCGGGCTGTAGCGCCGGCACCAGGCCACGATGGCTTCAAGAAACGTCCAGTCGGCCCGCATGTCCGCCGGCCGGGTGGCAAGCTCCGGGCAAATGGTGCGCGCAGAGGCCAACAGCATGCCGCGGCCAATACCGACCTCCTCGGCCTCAAGGTTTACCGCATAAAGGAACACCCGGTTGCCGCTTTCGGCCACCAGGGCAAACGGCCGGTCACGCAAGGCGGGGGTGCGCCGCGCGATCCGGTCCGTGCTGAGGCTCTTCAGCCAGAGATAAACAATACGCCGTTTCATCACATTTTACTCGCCAAGCTCCGGACACGCCGTTTCTGTTGCGCGTCATCGCCAAGTCAAAACGCCGGCCCTCAAGCGGCGCCAAACACCAGCGGGTAGAAGCTGCCGGAAACAAAGCTTCCTTCCCCGCACTCACCATCAGCCCCAAGGCACCCCCCTCTTCGGCCGCCAGTTGCAGACGCCGGGCAGCCGTAAGATCCAACGCCCGCTCACCCTCCAGCACCACGGCGCCAACAGCTCCAGAGCGCAATCCTTCCTCAGCCGCCCAGAGCGCATCAGTTTCACTTGAACAGTCCGCCATCACCAAACGGCGCGCATCACAGCCCAAAGCGTTGAGACCGGGCGGATAAAGCCCATGATCGTGGCGTATCCGGGCACACCACAAAATCGCCCCCGCGGTTCGTCCGGCCATCAGCACCGCGAAGCTCCAAGCTGCCCGGCCGTTCACCTCATGCATGCGGCTGAGTGCCAGGCCACCGCCGGCAGCCTCATCAATCGCCTGAACGCCAAAGCAAACATGCCCCGGCCCTTTACGCCGCACAGGAGTTTCGAGCGCCGCCACTTCCCGGCGCAAGGTTTCAACCCGGGCATTCTTGACGGTTTGAAGCACACTCGATATTCCATAATGTTCCTATTTTGTTCCATTATTGACTCCAAATACCCCCTTGTCAATCACCCGGGAAATACTCAAAATTATTTCATATAAATTACAGCTTGATCGAAATATCCGAAACAATGTCCATCCGCCAACTCAAGACCTTCGTGGCCATCGCCGAGCATGGCACCTTTGCGGCTGCGGCTGAAGCGATGGCGTTAACACAGTCGGCCGTGAGCGTTCAGGTAAAGAACATCGAAGATGAAATGGGCCGAGACTTGTTTGACCGCTCCAAGCGTCCGCCGGTGTTGAACGAGGCCGGTCGTGCTCTGGTGCCCCATGCACGAAAACTCATCGCCGAATATGATGGCCTGCGCGATCACATCAAAGACGATACCGCTTATGAAGGCGCGTTCCGCCTTGGCTCGGTTGGCAGCCTGCTCACCGGCTTCATACCCTCCGTGCTCCTCACCCTAAAGGAGCGTTATCCACGCCTGCATATCGAGCTCGCCTCCGGCTTCACCTCAGAGCTGGTGACCTTGGTCGACCGCGGTGCATTGGATGCGGCCATCGTCAGCGATCTGAAGGACCCGCCGGCGGGCCTCAAATGGATGCCGTTCCTGCGCGAGCCCCTTGTGCTGATCGCACCGCCCGATGCACCGGACATCACACCCCAGCAACTTGTGGAAACCTATCCTTTTATCCGATACGTGCCGGAAGCCTCGGTCGGCAAGGTGATCGATGCAGCCATCCGCGCCGCCAAGCTGAAGCCACGCGAGCAAATGCGCCTGGACTGGATCGAGGCGATCGAGGCCATGGTGTCTGCCGGGCTCGGTGTGTCCGTGGTGCCGGCGCGTGATCATTTGAAGAGCGCGCGGCCACCGGTGCGGCGTATGGCATTCGGCAAGTCGACGCGGTATCGCACCTTAGGCCTCGTGGAACGCGCAGGTGGAGAGACGGAGGTCGTCTCCGCGCCCTTGCTCGAAACACTGCGCGCTGCTGCAGAGAGGACTAAGCGTGAATAAAATTCATTTAAAAGAAAAAATTTATGAATTTTTATGAATTCGATAATGCCAGTATAATTGGAGCAATTATTCGGATCGATCTATGACCACCACCCACAAAGTCTCCATCTGGCGCGGCGGCGCCGACGGGACCTATGCGCACTACGAAGTGCCCGCGCGGGAAAGCCAGACCGTGCTGGATGTGGTAACCTATGTGCAGCGCCATCTGGACCCCACCCTTACCTACCGCTTTGCCTGCCGGGTGGGCATGTGCGGCTCCTGCGCCATGACCGTCAACGGGGTGCCGCGCTGGACCTGCCGGACCCATGTGTCGAAAGTCACCGGCGGCGGTGAGCTGAAAATTGGCCCCCTCTCCAACATGCCCATCATCAAAGATCTCGCCTGCGACATGACCGAGTTCTTTGAAAAATGGCAGAAGGCGCAAAGCCGCTTTGTGCCCACAAAGACCCGCAAGAATCCTATGGAGCCGATCCGGCCCGACACCCCGGCGCGGATAGCAGCCAATGCGGGCATCGAATGTATCAATTGCGGGGTCTGTTATGCGGCCTGCGACACGGTGCACTGGAACCAGGATTATCTGGGCCCTGCTGCACTCAATCGGGCCTGGACACTCGCCAACGATGAACGCGACGGCGGTTGGGCAGAACGCCTGAAAGCTGTGTCTCAGCACGGTGGCTGCCACTCCTGCCGCAGCCACCAATCCTGCGAAGCGCACTGTCCGAACCAGCTCAACCCCGCTGCTTCCATCGCCGGGCTGAAGCGGCTGTCCACATCAGCCTATCTGAAAGGTGAGCTGAAATGAGGGCATTGCGGCTGTATCTCGTCCAGCGCGTCACAGCGGCCATCATGGTGCCCCTGGTGTTCCTGCATTTGGCCCTGATCCTCTACGCTGTACAGGGCGGGCTCAGTGCACAGGAGATCCTCGGCCGCACCCAAGGGAGCATTTTCTGGGGCGGCATCTATGGCCTTTTCGTGCTCTGCGCCTCGTTCCATGTATCCATAGGACTGGCCAACATTCTACAAGAATGGACCCCGCTGAAGCGCATCGCCGCCGCCAACATTGCGCACACATTCGCCTTGGTGGTGATGCTGCTCGGCTTCCGGGCCGTCTATGCGGTGGTGTTCTGATGCTCAAGCCTCACCGGAAACCACTTTGGTACGCGGCCATGGTCCACCGCCTGTCGGGTCTCGCCCTCTCGATCTTCCTGCCTTTCCACTTCCTTGTTCTTGGACTGGCGATTGAGGGGGAAGCCGAATTGGACAGCTTTCTGAAATGGACCGACAGTCCACTCGTCAAGGTGGCGGAGATGGGCCTGGTGTTCCTTCTCACTGTCCACCTTCTGGGAGGCTTGCGTCTGCTGGTGCTGGAGAATTTCGCTTGGCATGAGGGCCAGAAAACCATCGCCACCTTTGCTGCCGGCGCGTCCGTGCTTGCCGCCTTCGCTTTCCTGTTTCAGGTGGTCTGATGGAGCGTATCAAGACCGATATCCTCATTTTGGGCAGCGGTGGTGCCGGCCTGTTCGCGGCTCTTCACGCCAAGGATGCGCGGCCCGATCTATCCGTGACGATCGCCACCAAGGGCCTTCTGGGCAAGTGCGGCTGCACCCGCATGGTGCAAGGCGGCTACAACGTGGCGCTGAACCCGGGCGACAGTGTTGAGCGCCATTTCATGGACACCGTCGTGGGCGGCAAATGGCTGCCCCACCAAGGCATGGCCTGGACCTTGTGCGAGACAGCCGTTGAACGCATCCACGAGTTGGAGAACGAAGTCGGCTGCTTCTTCGACCGCAATCCGGACGGCTCCATGCACGGAAAGGCCTTTGCCGGCCAAACCTTCGATCGCACGGTGCACAAGGGTGATCTCACGGGCATCGAAATCATCGGACGCCTGATGGAGCAAGTTTGGGCCCGGGACGTGGCCAAGCTAGAGGAACACCGCGCCATCGGCCTCATCCCTGCAGCAGACGGCGGCGGCATCTCCGGCGTACTGTTCATTGACATCCGGTCCGGCGCGTTCCGGCTGGTTCAGGCCAAGACGGTTTTGATGGCCACCGGCGGCGGACCCACCATGTACCGCTACCACACGCCCTCCGGCGATAAGAGCATGGATGGCCTTGCCATGGCGCTCCGCGCCGGGCTCACCTTGCGCGACATGGAAATGGTGCAGTTCCATCCGACCGGATTGCTCGCCGGCCCCGACACCCGTATGACCGGCACGGTGCTGGAAGAGGGCTTGCGAGGGGCGGGCGGCCATTTGCTGAACGGCCAGGGCGAGCGCTTCATGGCCACGCAAGAAGAGAAGGCTGAGCGGGCCACCCGCGATATTGTCAGCCGTTCCATCTACCGGGAAATGCGCGAGGGGCGCACCACGCCCAATGGGGGCGTTCACATTGCCATGAGCCATCTGGGCCCCGAAGATGTGCGCAAGCGCTTCAAGGGCATGGTGGAACGCTGCGCCGATTGCGGCTTCGATCTCGCCGGCGGTTTGGTGGAGGTGGTGCCCACGGCACATTACCTAATGGGGGGCGTGGTCTGCGAGACTGATACCAGTACGGCGATGCCGGGTCTCTTTGTGGCCGGCGAGGATGCCGGCGGCGCCCATGGATCCAATCGCCTTGGTGGCAACGGCGTCGCCAATTCTACCGTTTTCGGCGGGATCGCGGGCGATGTGATGGCAGACTATGCGGCCAGCCGCCGGGCTCACTCTGAACCTGATGAGAGCGTGCTTGCAAGCGAGATGGCCCGGGCCCAAGCGCCCTTCGACCGTCCTTCGGGAGATCTTCATGCATTGCGCGATGAACTCCAGGACGTGATGTGGGATGGGATTGGCGTCATCCGCTCACCCGATGGCATGCGGCAGGCCATCAGCCAGCTTGACGATTTGGCCGATCAGCTGAGCCAAACGGGCCTTAGCACTATGGATTTACGCTTCAATCTCACCTGGCACGATTGGCTCAACGTTCAAAGCCTCATCGAAACCAGCCAAGTGATCGCTCGCACATCCCTCCAGCGCGAAGACAGTCGTGGCGCCCACTTCCGCGAAGATTTTCCGGACACCGGTGCTCCGGAAGACAGCCGGTTCACCACGGCCCGGCTTGACAGCGGCAAGCTCATCATTTCCGATGAGCCGGTCCAGTTCACCCACGTGCGCCCCGGCGAGACGTTGATCAAAGACGAAGTAGTGGCTGCAGAATAGGAGCCCCGCATGATCCCCATATCTGCCCTGCAATCCACGGCCGAAGAGCTCATGGCCAAAGCCGCCATCGAAATACCGGAGGATTATCTGGACGGCTTGCGCGGTCTTGCCAACATTGAGAGCGGCGAACTTTCAGCGTTCGTAATCCAGGCCATGTTGGAAAACTATGAAGCGGCCAAGGAAGACCGCAGCGCCATGTGCGGTGATACGGGCGTGCCGCGCTGGTATGTGAAGATGGGCAACGAAGCGCGCATTGAAGGCGGACCGGTTGCGTTGGAAACAGCGCTTCGCCGGGCCACGGCCAGCGCCACCAGAGATGTGCCCCTGCGGCCCAACCGGGTACACCCGCTCTGGCGCACTGACCATGACAACAATGTGGGGCTCAACGCCCCTGAGATCGAGTACAGCTTCCATCCCGATGCGGATTGGATTGAACTCACCACAGTTCATAAGGGAGGCCTGTTCGGTTCCGACTACCGCATGCTGTTCCCGGGCGATGGCATTGACGGCATCAAGCGCTTCTATCTTGATACGCTCATTGCCTTTGGCAAACGCGGATTGGCCTGCCAGCCGGCCATTGTGGGTATTGGCCTGGGCGGCTCGAAAGATGCCTGCATGACGCTGGGCAAGCAGGCTGCGTGTTTACGCACTGTGGGTTCCAAAAACCCAGATCCCGGCATTGCAAAGCTTGAGGACGAGCTCAAAGAGATCGGAAACAATATCGGCATGGGTGCTATGGGTTTCATGGGATCATCCATGGTGGTCGATTGCCACATTGAGGCCGGCTACTGCCACACCGGCGGCATGCCCATGAGCGTCCATATGTTCTGCCTGTCTTCACGACGGGCCACCGCAAAGGTGACGCCGGACGGCAAGGTTGCCTACCGAACCGATCCAGGCTGGTTCACAGATTACTCAAGACGGGAGACGGTGGAATGGCTGCCAACGCCACAAAACTTAAAACAGCACGCCTGAAGCTTCCGGCCACAACGGAGGATCTGCGCGGGCTAGACATCGGCACCGTCGTTTATCTGGACGGGCGCATCTTCACCGCCCGGGAAGGGGTTTATAAGAAGGCCGTTGAAGAAGGCGCAGGCATGCCGGCCAGCCAAGAGGACATCGG
>JBCDDQ010000085.1:0-16494 GCA_039180225.1 Pseudomonadota bacterium | reverse complement strand
GACAAGTGAGCCATCTGCACTCTCCAGCGCCTTGAGGCCGGGGTGCTTCTTTCCAGAGCTCTGGCAAGTGGTCTGGGCAGACGCGCTGACCGGAGTTGTGGTGCCCACGCCAACGACGAAGAGCACCGCATAATCCTGCTTACGGCACCCGGGCACAGCCGGCATGGAATGACCTGGCAAGACCGGGAAAGCCCCCTTCAGAGCATTGTCCGGCGAGCAAACGGCCCCCTGGGTTACTGGCCGATAGCGGGCGGAGCGACAGGGCAGATGGGTCACATCGTACAGCTTGGCCCCAAACTCAAGCTCCCAGCGCATTTCACCAGCATCATCCATCGGATGGACCGTAAGGATGGATAAGGTCTCCCGGTCGCCGGTCACAAGATACTTGCCGGGTGGAACGGAGAACTCCGGCTTTTCCATAATCAAACCGTTCTCATCCAGCCACCAATCCTTCTGATCAAATTTCCATTTCGCCGGTGCCACGCCGCTGGTGGTCTTTAACCTGTCAAACCGCCTCAGCCACACACCGCGCGGACCGGGATCCTTGCGCCAAAGTCCCCACGTTTGTGCACCGGTGCCGGTGGCGGCGGTCGGGTCGCCCAACGCTGCAATGTACTGTGTATCCACGCGCTTAAACACAACCTGCGTCTCGCCGTGGGCCGCCGTGGACACAATGAGAAAGCCCAACAGCAAGATGCAGTGTCGCATCACGCGAAACGGCTTGGTTGCTAAGCTAAGAGGCATCCCGGGTCTCCTTGGTGGGGTTGACTGTCGAAAGGATCTGACATGTGCTGACGTCATCGGCGCCATCCATCTGCCGCCGACTTCGCCACGCTCGAACCCCGTTGAACGTGAAAGGTGCATGATAAGATCATCAGTTGCCCCCTGACTGCGGCCGCGCCTGAGGATGTTGCCATAACCATTACCGTTTCTTGCGGGAAATTGACCGTGATGAGCCATGAGCGGGTGGTGTATTGATCGGACGTAAACGCCACCGCAACAATCGTGTCATCAGTGGATGAGACCAGTTGGGCAGGCTTCGACACTGGCCCGTCAAGGGTAGCCCGCAGAGCGGTCTTCGGTCCAAGAGATGGGTTCCAATAGAGCCCGATCTGGTCGCCGAGCGCGACACCGTCACGGTGATACACCCATTGCGCGAAGCTAAGGGTTCCAGCCAACTCACCAAGATACCTGCTGGGCCCATAACTGACGGCTCCCTTGCCGTCCGTCACCTGGCACTCAATTGCGATACGGGTCTTGATGTCGGCCGCCGTTGCAGGAGCGCCGAACAGCGTCATCGTAGTCATGAGCGCGCCTGCGACCCACCTGCCCAGGCCCGCCTCACGCCGTCTTTCGTTGATGTGTGTCATGAAACGCCAATATCGAAACCAGACACTCCTATGCCATGCTGCATCTTTGCCTGTCATGCTGCAAAAGAAATATTAGTGGCTGCGAATCTGCAGCATCTCGACAAAACCACCCAGATCTTCAATATCTGCCGATAGCAAGACGAAAAGCTCACTTGAGGAGGCAGTGGCCCATGACAACCCATCATTTGGATGACAGCGCGATCCAACCTTACTGGGACAACTCAGTAGAGCCTCGTCTGGTGATCGCTCCGGGAGACACCGTGGTCTTCGATTGCCGCGAGGCCTCCGGCCAGCTCTCGGCTTCCTCTACTGTTCAAGATTATCTAAGCGTGGACCGTTCCATGGTCCATGCACTCAACGGGTCGGTGTTCGTGGAGAGTGCCGAGCCAGGCGATGTGTTGGAAGTGGAGATTCTGGACATGCAGCATAAGGGCTGGGGCTGGACCGGGTTCAAGCCAGGCTTTGGTCTGCTGGCCGATGACTTTCCCGACCCTCACTTCCACGTCTGGCAGCTCGATGGCGATGACTGCTTGTTTGGCAGCAACGACATCGTTGTGCCCTTTGAGCCCATGCCGGGCTGTGTGGGGGTCGCGCTGGCTGAGGACGGGCGGTTTGACACCATTCCGCCGCGGGTGAATGGTGGCAATGTGGATATCCGTGATCTGACCACAGCGTCTACGTTCTGGCTGCCTGTGCTTGTGCCGGGTGCCCTGTTCTCCACCGGCGACTGCCACGCGGCCCAAGGCCAGGGCGAGGTCTGTGGCACCGGCATTGAGTGTCCCATGACCGTCACCCTCAGGTTCCAGGTACGTAAAGACATGACCGTCAAGGAATTGCAGTACCACCGCCCGAGCCCCATCTCGAAAGTGGACAGTGCCGGCTATCATGCCACCAGCGCCCATGGACCTGATCTTTATGAAAACGCCCAGAATGCTGTGCGTTACATGATTGGTTGGCTGACAGACACCCATGGACTGACACGCGAGCAGGCCTACGTGCTGTGCAGCGCGGCCTGCAATCTGCACATCAGCGAGATTGTGGACCAGCCCAACTGGATTGTTTCGGCCCACATGCCGTTGGCCGTTTTTTCGCATGAATAGTTTGAATCATATCAATAGGTCAAAAAATAATAATTTTCAAAAGCAAGCCAAAGGTGCATGAGTCCTTCGCAAGCATTCACACGGCGAAAGGACCAGCACATGTCGATCGAGAAGATTGAAGCGCTTGTGGTGGGTGCCGGCCAGGCCGGCATAGCGATGAGCGAGCATCTTGCCGCGTGCGAGGTGCCACACCTGGTCTTGGAGCGCAGCCGCATCGCTGAACGCTGGCGTTCGGAACGCTGGGACAGTCTGGTGGCCAATGGCCCGGCGTGGCACGACCGCTTTCCGGGATTGGAATTCGAAAACACCTGCCCGGATGCCTTCGTACCCAAGGAACAGGTTGCCGATTACTTCGTGACATATGCGCAGCAGATCAACGCGCCCATCCGCTGCGGAGTGAACGTGCAACAGGTCCGCCGCAATGAAGGCCGGGCCGGTTTCAGAGTGGAGACCTCAGACGGGGTGATTGAAACCAATCATGTGATCGCCGCCACCGGACCTTTTCAGAAGCCGGTTGTCCCGCCCATAATTCCGCAAGACGCTGGCCTGACACAACTGCACTCCAACGCCTACCGCAATCCTGAGCAACTGCCTCAGGGCAGCGTCCTGGTGGTGGGGGCCGGTTCGTCCGGGGTGCAGATTGCTGATGAGCTTCGCCGCGCCGGGCGACGGGTCTATCTCTCCGTTGGCCCGCACGACCGCCCGCCCCGGCGCTACCGGGGACGAGACAATGTGTGGTGGCTTGGCGTGTTGGGCAAATGGGATATGGCAACCCCCGGCCCAGGCACGGAACATGTAACCATCTCGGTGAGCGGCGCCCGTGGTGGGCACACCATCGATTTCCGCGATCTGGCGGCGCAAGGAATGACCCTGGTGGGGCGCACCGAATCTTATACGGACGGAATTGTTCAGTTTGCTCCTGATGTTGAGCAGAACATTGCCAATGGAGATGACAACTATCTTTCCGTGCTGGATGAGGCCGATGCCTACATCGCCCGCAATGATTTAGACTTACCTGAAGAACCTGAAGCGCGGGTTCTCGGGCCGATGCCGGAATGCGCCACTGATCCGCTGCTGGAGCTCAACTTGGCGGAGGCTGGCGTCAGCACGGTATTGTGGGCAACCGGTTATGCCGTGGACTATAGCTGGCTGGACGTGGATGCCTTTGATGACGCCGGCAAGCCTCAGCATCAGCGCGGCGTGTCCAAAGAACCTGGAGTGTACTTCCTCGGTATGCCATGGCTCTCGCGCCGGGGGTCGTCGTTCATCTGGGGTGTGTGGCACGATGCGAAATTTCTGGCAGACCAGATCTCGATCCAAAGGGGTTATGCGGCCTACCGTCCCTCTTCGGTCGAAAAGACCCAGGCAGCTTAGGCCGTCCGGCTTGAGCCGCGCTTGCTGTGGGCGCTTGAGGCCAGCCGCGGACGCCACACACCAAGCACAACATTCAGAACAGAAAGCGCCATGATCACCCAAAGCATGGACCATTCGTAGGCAATCGCTTTTTGCAAGGCAGATGCCGCTTGGGTGCCGCCTTCAATCTTTCGCGCCAGGTCCGCCGCGGTATCTGACATGGCGCCGACGAGCGTCAGAACGCCCTTGAACATCAACAAGCCCATGGCAGCCTTGAACCACACCCAGCGCAACGGCTGAAAGGCCGTGTGTACGGCAATGGCCAAAAGACCGGAGGCCAAGACCACCCCCAGAGATGGCAACAAAACATAATTGCTGATCATCGCAATGGATTGCCGCATGTCCGCATAAGCGGCCGGCGTATCCTGCGGCGCATAGACCAGCAACAGCATATGGCAGCCGAGTCCGCCGATCAGGCCGCTGGCAGACAGGGTGTGAAGAATTTTCAAGAGTTTGCGCATGGCTGCGCAGCAGTCTAACGGTCAACGGCGCGTTTCGTCTAGCCGGCCAGTTCCTCTGAGCGCCTGGTTGCTGCCGCAATGCCTTCACGCAGGATCCGGGGCATGGCGTCATCGGCCATCAACACGTCAAGCGCAGCTGCCGTGGTGCCTGCAGGTGAAGTCACATTTTCGCGCAAGGTTGAAGCAGAGAGTGGCGACTGATGCACAAGCTCCCCAGCCCCGGCCACCGTGGCCCGGGCAAGTTTCATGGCTATATCGGCTGGCAGACCTTCCGCCTCGCCGGCTGCCGCCATGCACTCGATCAGATGGAACACATAGGCCGGCCCTGAGCCGGAGACGCCGGTCACCGCATCCATCAGCTTTTCGTCGTCAATCGCCACCACCTCGCCGATTGCACTGAGCAAGCTCATGGCCAGCTCCACGTGTCCGTCGGAACAATTGGCGTTGGGGCAAAGCGCCGTGATGCCCCGGCCCACGGCTGCCGGTGTGTTGGGCATGGCGCGAATAATGGTGGCATCGCTGCCCAACGCTGCCTCAAATCCGGCAATGGTACGCCCGGCGGCAACGGAGATGTAAAGAGGCTTGGATTGGTTCAACGTCTCAAGCTGTGGCAGAACCGCATCCATCATCTGCGGCTTCACTGCCAGTAGGACCACGTCCACATTGTCCAGGCTGGCGAGATCCGGGTTCACCGCGAAGCCATACTGATCCGCAAGGCTGAGCATCTCATCGGAGACGACCGGATCGGAAATAGCGATCTGGTCCGGTGGTGTTCCCTGCTTCAACCAGCCATCCAACATGGCCCCGCCCATCTTGCCGGCTCCAATTAGGAGCAGCATGCCGGCGCGGGACGTCATTAGGCTTCGCCTTGGGTCTCAAGCAGGCAGGATTGGATCGCCTCTTCCGCGCTTTGTCCTGCCCACAGAACAAACTGGAAGGCAGGGTAATAGCGCTCACATGATTCCAGGGCGCTCACAAGAAGGGATTCGCATTGTTCAGGCAGGATTTCCGCACCGCCGGTCAAAAACATCCCGTTACGGAACATCAGCGCGCCGTCCTGACGCCACAAATCGAAGTGTCCGATGAACAGTTGCTCGTTGATCAGCGAGACAAGCCGGCTGATTTCTTCACGCCGGCTCACCGGCACGCGCAAATCGAAAGTGGCGGCGAGATGGACACTCTCCAAATCATCACGCCAGTTCATGCACACATGCAGATCGCTCCAGGACCCCTCCACGGTCATGTTGACTTCATCGTCCCCAGGGCGGTCGAAACACCAACCGCGTAAAGAGGCCAGCGCCTCCATAACATCCATGGGATTTGCTTCTGGTAGAATATAAGCAGGCAGAGCCGACATTCCTTATTCCCTTGCCTAGCGGTTATACAGCCCGACCGGCACCTAGAGCGCCAATGCAGGCCGCCACAAGATTTCCGTTTCGAATCAAGCAACCGACTACGGGAGCGAAACTGCCCGAGTGACTGAATCGGCGCAAGAGCCCATCCACACCTCGCTCAAGTCCGTCCACAAGACAGCCTAGGCATGCCGATGGTTAACGAAGGGTAAACGCTCTAACCGGCATCCGGTTTTGATGTTTTGGCCTTGGCCGGGGCCTTCCGGGTGCGCGCAGCTGGCTTCTTGGCCGTAAGCGCAGCCACCTGTTCTTCCAGGGCGGCCACCTTGCTGCGCAGCTCATCGTTTTCCTGACGCGCCTTGGCGGCCATGTCGCGCACCGCATCGAACTCTTCGCGCTGCACCACCTCCAGATCATTCAAGACACGTTCGGCCTGATTGCGGAACACAGTGTCAAGCTCCCCGCGGATACCTTGGGCGGCGCCGGCGGCATTGGTCATCATTTTGGCAAGTTCATCGAAGAAACGGGCTGACGAGGTGTTCATAAGATCGATCCAGGTAAAAGCTTTGTCTTCTTGTTATGGGACCCAGAGCGCAGGCTTTCAAGGGCTTGACGGAGTCGCGCGAAGCACATCATGGTCACCGGCAAGGATGCCGCGCCAACTGATAAGCTGGATCACCAGATGAATTTTCCTGCCATCGACCCCGTGGCTCTGCAACTCGGCCCGGTTGAGATCAAATGGTATGGGTTGGCCTATGTGGCCGGCCTGACCTTCGCCTGGTGGTACGCCCGCAGGCTCGTGGCCAAGGATCGGCTCTGGGATCACAATTCCCTCACGCCCCAATTGGTGGATGACTTGTTGTTCTGGTGCGCGGTTGGGGTGATTGTCGGTGGGCGGCTGGGCTACGTGGCGTTCTATAACCCCGGTCACTATCTGGCGAACCCGGTCGAAGCTCTGGCGATCTGGCAAGGAGGCATGTCTTTCCATGGCGGCTTCTTGGGCGTGATTGTCGCCATGTATCTGTTCGCCTGGGTCAAGGAAGTGGAGTTTCTCCAAACCTTCGATCTAGCCGGAGCGGTGGTTCCCATCGGCCTGTTTTTCGGGCGGCTTGCAAACTTTATCAATGCCGAACTTTGGGGCCGGACCACCGACGTACCCTGGGGTGTTGTCTTTCCAGGCGGTGGACCGGAACCGCGTCACCCCAGCCAGCTCTATGAGGCAGTGCTGGAGGGATTAGTGCTGTTCATCGTCATTTGGTGGCTGGTGCATCGGGGCCTGAAGTTTCATCAGCCCGGATACATTGCCGGCGTGTTTGCAGTGGGCTACGGCATCTCTCGGATACTTGTTGAGTTTTTCCGCGAGCCAGACGCTCATATTGGATACCTAGCCGGGCCCATCACCATGGGCATGGTGCTCTCTTTGCCAATGGTCTTGGCGGGCGCCGGCCTGATGGCGTGGGCCTGGAGCCGAGAATGATCACGGACGGCGAGACCCCGCTTGAAGCTGAACTGAAGGCGCAAATCAGCCAAGACGGACCTATGTCCATCGCACATTACATGGCCCAAGTGTTGGGTCATCCCAAGTATGGCTACTACATGAGCCGGGATCCATTTGGCGGGCGGGGCGACTTTATTACAGCGCCTGAGGTGAGCCAGATCTTCGGCGAGTTGATCGGTGTGTGGTGTGCTGCCGGCTATCAAATGATCGGTGCGCCGGAGCGCTTTGCTCTGGTAGAGTTCGGGCCGGGCCGCGGAACGTTGATGGGCGACGTGTTGCGTGCAGCCAAGGTTATGCCAGGCTTCCTGGCTGCCGCTGAAGTTCACCTGGTGGAAACCAGCCCGCTTCTCGCTCAGAACCAGAAAATCAAACTGGCGGGTGCCGGTGTGCCGGTCAGTTGGCACCAGAGCTTTGAGAGCGTGCCTGAGATACCCCTCGTTCTGCTGGCGAACGAGTTCTTCGACGCTCTCCCCATCCGTCAGATCCAAAAGGCCGAGGCCGGCTGGCACGAGCGGGTGGTCGGACTTGAAGCCGGCAATCTCAGCTTCGGCCTCGCGCAGAGTGAAGCCCCGCCTGCGTTTGCCGATGCAGCGGCGCCTGAGAAAACCATCGTTGAGATCTCCGCGGCACGGGACCAATTGGCAGAAAGCTTTGGTGCCCGGATGGCTGCCCAGGGCGGCTGCGGACTGATCATTGATTATGGGCACACGCAGTCTGCGGCCGGCGAAACCCTGCAGGCTATGTCCAAGCATGGCTATGTTGACGTGTTGCACCGGCCCGGCCACTGCGATGTCACCAGCCACGTGGACTTTGAAAGCTTGGCGAGGCGCATCGAGGCAGGCGGTTCTAAAACCTACGGGCCTGTGCCCCAAGGACCGTTCCTTCACGCCATGGGGCTTGAAGTGCGCGCTGAGAAGCTTAAAGAAAAAGCCATGAGCCGTCAGAAGCGCCTGATCGACAGTGCCGTGGAGCGCCTGGCTGGGCGCGATCAGATGGGGGCCCTGTTCAAAGTGCTGGCCCTCACACACCCGGACTGTCCCATACCTGCACCGTTTGAAGGATTGAGCCCATGATTGAAGCTGAAAGCCTGACCACGTCATCGGCTGTGCGCCACGGCTTCTTTACACGTGAAAACGGACACTCCTCCGGCATCTATGCGTCCCTGAACACCGGTCTTGGATCGGATGATGACCGCGAAACAGTGATGCAGAACCGCACACTCATTGCTGAGAAGCTGGGAGTGTCTGTGTCCAAGCTGATTGCGCCCTATCAGCATCACAGTTCGGATGCGGTGATTGCCACAGAAGCGTGGCCCGCTCAACATGGGCCAAAGGCTGACGCCGTGGTGACGGCAACACCGGGCCTTGCCATCTCGGTGAATACGGCCGACTGCACGCCCATCCTTTTTGCGGATCCCAAGGCCAAGGTGATCGGCGCCGCTCATGCCGGATGGAAGGGTGCGCTGGGCGGTGTGATCAAGTGGACCGTGGCCGCCATGGAGGAGGTGGGCGCGGCGCGCACGAATATCGGCGCAGCCATCGGGCCCACCATCTCTCAAGACGCCTACGAGGTTGGACCGGAGTACCGGCGGCGTTTTCTTGAGGAGGACGCAGGGTTCGCTCGTTTTTTTGTTCCCTCCCAGCGTGACGACCACTTCAAGTTTGACCTGCCGGGCTTCGTCGAGTTGCGTCTCCAAGAAGCTGGAGTTGGAACGGTGGAGAATCTGAAGCTGTGCACCTATTCAGATGAGGATCGGTTTTTCAGCTACCGGCGCACCACACACCGCAAGGAACCAGATTACGGCCGCCAACTCTCGGCCATTGTCATTAGCGATTAGGAGACACGACAACATGGCATTGCATTTTGAACGTGCTGAGTTTGACCGGCGCAAGGCAGCGGTGGCGGCAGAACTGAAGGCGCGTGAGCTGGATGGACTTCTGATGTTCCAACAAGAGTCCATGTTCTACCTCACCGGCTATGACACGTTTGGCTTCTGCTTCTTCCAATGCCTCTATTTGGGGAGCGACGGAACACTGGCGTTGCTCACCCGCGCCCCGGACTATTTGCAGGCCAAGCACACCTCGTTGCTTGAGGACATCCGGGTATGGAAGGATGAAGGCGGCGCTAACCCGGCCACCCAGCTCCGTGACATGCTGGACGATCTTGGAGCTAAAGGGAAGATGCTGGGGATTGAGTATGATTCCTATGGCCTGACAGCAAAGAACGGCAAGGCTGTGGATGCAGCCATGGAGGGCTTTGCGGAACTGGAAGATGCCTCCGGGCTGGTGGACCGCATCCGGGTGGTGAAATCACAGGCAGAGCTCACTTACGTGCGCAAGGCAGGCGCTTTGGCAGACGAGGCCCTTGAAGAGGGACTTAAGCTCACACGGGCCGGAGCCGATGAAGGCGACATTTTGGCAGCTATGCAAGGGGCCGTGTTTGCGGGCGGTGGGGATTATCCCGGCAATGAATTTATCATCGGATCCGGGCCTGATGCCTTGCTGTGCCGCTACAAGTCGGGCCGCCGCACTTTGGACGCCGACGATCAGCTGACCCTTGAATGGGCTGGAAGCTACCGCCACTACCATGCCGCCATGATGCGCACAGTGATCATTGGGCAACCCACATCTCAGCACGAAAAGATGCTCGCTGCTTGCCAGGATGCCTTGCGCGCGGGAGAGGCCGTTTTGAAGGCGGGGCACACAGCAGGCGATGTGTTCGACGCCCATGCCGCCGCCATGGACAGCCACGGCATGCGCGATCACCGCATGAACGCTTGCGGTTATTCATTGGGCGCCAAGTTCACCCCGAGCTGGATGGACTGGCCGATGTTCTACACCGGAAACGATGCGCCGCTTGGTCCTGGAATGGTGTTCTTTGCCCACATGATCTTGATGGATGCCAACAGCGGCAATGCCATGTGTCCGGGGCGCACATACATTATCGGTGAAGAGGGGCCGGAATGCGTGTCTCAGCTGCCAGTGGAGATGATTTGCCGCTAATCAGACACGTTTGTGTACTATGCGGTCATCAGAGGGAGCGATTCGGTCGGTGATGATCAAAGCAAGGGCAAGCTTGGCGCTGCGTTTGACTATGGTGGGCTTGGCTCTGCTTCTGACCGGGTGCCTCAGAAGCGGAACCCCTGTGGTGGCCCCAAGCGCCGCCGCCATTGAGCAAGCCAAGGCGATCGGAGGATCACCAATTGATCCCACCCACCGCGATGCGGCTGATTTGATTGCTATCGAAACCGGCATGGCCGAACTGCCTGGCGGACCCGGCGCTGCGGATGAGCCCGGCACCCATGCGCCCCCTGGCGATCTCACCACCGGCTCAACAAAAAAACGCATAGCGAACGCAGCGCCCCCCGAAACCACCAAGCCCGCGCCCAACACCAAAGCCATCAAGGCTGTGGCTGTGCCCCAGGTGAAAGGTGCTCCTGGTGCCGGCAATAAGGAGTTGACGGTCGCCATGCGCGAGGTGCTGCGCAATGCAGGGTGGCCTGTGCGGAGCAAGCCGGGTGACGACACCTTAACCGTGAGGGGCAAGGTTGAGGTGGGCCGGACCCAGAAGGGAAAACAACCGATCACCCTGGCCTGGGTGGTGTCGGACCCCACTGGCGATGTGCTGGGCACGGTGAAGCAAGCCAACCGTGTGCCGGCCGGGTCGGTGGATCGCGGTTTTGGTCCGAGTGCGAGGTTCGTTGCCCAGGCTGCAGCGCCAGGTATCTTTAACCTTGTGAAGGAAGCCAAGGGCAAATAACCCGCGCATCGCCTTATCCTCTAAGTCCCCCCCTCGTCACCGCCACGAATGCAGGGACCTGCTTAACCAAGAAGAACGTGTGAGCGAAGGCTCTGCTCATGCGCAAGGCCGGTCGCCGTCCATTCAGCGGCGGTTCATTTTGCGTGTGATAACGTTTTTTTGAATAGGGCAAACAAAAAAGGCTGCGGCGGCAGCCACCTGGAGGAAGAAATGATAAAGCGGGCCCTATTTGTATTTATGGCCGTAGTGATGTTCTGCGGAACATCTGTCACCACCTGGGCAAAAGATCGTTTTGCTCTCGTGATCGGCAATTCCAATTACACTTCTACAATCCCTTTGGCCAACCCGACCCGGGATGCCGACGCGTTTGGAGACCTTCTGAAATCGGCTGGCTTCGATGTCACCTCTGCCCTGGATGTGGGGCAAGCAGATATGCGCCAGGCGGTGAACGCCTTTGCGAGCAAGTTGGCTGATAAGGGTGAAGACAGCGTTGCACTGGTTTACTTTGCAGGTCACGGCGTCCAGATCAATGGCGCCAACTATCTTTTGCCTGTGGACGTGAACATCGAACGGGCCTCCGATTTTGCACTTCAAGCTCTCAGGCTCTCCGATGTGATGGACGTGATCAACCGCATCCCCTCAAAGACGCGGATCGTCATCTTGGATGCTTGCCGGAACAATCCGTTTGAACAGCAGATTGAAAAGTCCCAGCGCGGCCTTGCGCGCGTTGAGAGCGCTCCCGGCGCCACGCTGACCAGCGGTTCGGCAATTGCCGGCGCGCTGCTGGCCGGGGCGCGGTCCAACTCTGTGCCCAAGGGTCTGGCCGTGGTCACTGCGCCTCCCGGCTCCCTGGTGGTTTATTCAACCTCGCCGGGCGCTACAGCGTCTGACGGACGGGGCACAAACAGCCCGTTTACGGCCGCTTTGGTGGACGCCGCGAAAACCCCTGGCGCATCCATTGAAACGGTGCTGCGCACCATCCGTCTCTCCGTCCACAAAAGTTCCAACGGCAAGCAAACGCCGTGGGAAGTGACCGCTCTGACCGAGCCTTTCTCGTTCTTTCCAGGTGCTGACGGCGTGGAATCTGATCATCTGCCGCAGAAATCTGATGGTCAATGGCATCACGAGCTGCGGTCGATGAGCGCTGAAGAAGCCTATGACGTGGTCGTGGTCCAGAACAATGTGACGGTCTACCAGATCTTCGTCTCGCTCTATGGCGACACGCCCTTCGGTGAGATTATTCGCGGCATCACGGAACGCCGCATCGAGATGTATTCCTGGTTCCATGCCCTCACGCTGGACACTCCCGAAGCCTACCAGGCATTCCTCAAGCGCTATCCGAACAGTGACCTTGCACACACGGCCCAAACCCTTGCTGAACGGGCAGAGCAGCGCGCACTGGCCGCACTGAACTCGCCAAGCGTGCTGGCCATCGCCGCCCAGAGCCTGGCCAAGCCTGTGATCAAGGAGATCGTGCGGAAGGTGAATGTGCCTGGCCCGGAGCGGATTGTGCACGTGCCCGGTCCTGAACGCATTGTGAAAGTCCCTGGCCCGGTTCGCATCAAAAAAGTGATCCGCACCGTGGTGAAAGAAGTTCCCGGCCCGGTGCGTATCAAGACGGTTGTCAAAACCGTACCTGGCCCCGTCCGGATTAAGAGGGTGGTCAAGATCAAGAAAGTGCCCGGACCGGTCCGCATCAAACGTGTGGTCAAGACGATCGTCAAGCGCGTGCCAGGCCCTGTTCGGGTCGTGGTGAAGCGCGTGCCAGGTCCGACGCGCGTGATCGTGAAGCCGCGACGCTGCCGGTGCCGTGGCCAAAGAGTGCGGCTGCACTAAAGCGGGAGGGGCTTGCACGCCGCCAAGCTCTGCTGCACAAATCTGCTCCGTTCTCAGATCCTAACGGAGCAGACCCCATGTGGCCGAACACAGCGCTTCTTGACCTTCTCGCGATTGAACACCCCATTATCCAGGCCCCCATGGCGGGGGCCACCACCCCTGCCCTGGCCGCCGCCATTTCCAACGCCGGCGGCCTTGGGTCTTTGGGCTGCGCGTTCATGACACCGGAACGCACCGGCGAGGAAATCGCGAAAACGATGATGGCCACAAACCGCTCCATCAACGTCAACTTCTTTGTCCATGAGCCGCCGGAAGACGACGCCGAGAAGAACGCCTCCGCCAAGGATCAGCTTCGGCCGTATTTCGACGAGTATGATCTGGGCGATGTGCCCGAGGTGGTGCCCACAAACTTCCCCTTTGATGAGGCCATGTTGGAGGTCATGCTGGAGTTAAGGCCCCGAGTGGTCAGTTTTCACTTCGGTTTGCCGGCCGGGCACATGCTGCAGACGCTGAAGGAGGCCGGCATTGTGGTTTTGAGCTCGGCCACCACTGTGCGCGAGGCGGTTATCCTGGCCGATGGTGGTGTCGATGCGGTGATTGCGCAAGGCTGGGAAGCCGGAGGCCACCGCGGCACCTTCGCCTCAACTATGGATGCAGCCCGGGTCGGCACCATGGCGCTGGTGCCGCAGATTGTGGACGCAGTGAACCTGCCCGTGATCGCCGCAGGCGGTATTGCCGACGGCCGGGGCATTGCGGCTGCCTTTGCCCTCGGTGCAGCAGGTGTGCAGCCCGGAACGGCGTTTTTGACGAGCGAGGAAGCCGCCACGCCGGCGGTTTACAGAAAAGCCCTTCTGGAAGCCAAAGATGAAGATACTCGACTCACCCGAGCCTTCTCCGGCCGGCCAGCGCGCGGCCTCTCCAACCGTTACATTGAGGAGATGGCAGAACGGCAGGACGAGTTGCCTGACTTCCCCCTGATGAACACGGTGACCGCACCCTTGCGGAAAGCGAGCGTGGAGAAAGGCTCTCCTGACTTTGTGGCTCTATGGTCCGGCCAGGCCATGAGCCTCAACCGTTCAGGGCCCGCCGGGGAGCTGCTGGAGAAAATGGTGGAAGAATCATTGGCGATTTTGAACGGTTAACCTGATCTTTGAGCATTAACCTTAAGTCAACTGGTAAGTTGGATTGCGATCACTATATCTGCGGTCGCCAAATTCCAGCCGCAGTTTGATGGAAGAGCTTAGGGATGAGGATGAGAGCGGGCATTTGGGCAAAGGAACACAATTCATGAAGCAGTTTGCGATTTGGACATGCAGTGCAGCCGTTTTGGGCTTGGTCGCCCTGACCACCGACACTGTGGTGAGCGAAGCCGGCGCACAGTCGCGCGAGGAGCATTGTCACCGGCAAGCAAAACGCCGATCTCACCAGGCCCAGCGCCCGGGTGAAGCAGCCGTGGGCTCCGGCCTAGGTAGTGCCGCTGTGGGCGCCATTATCGGCGGTATCGTTGGCGGCGGGAAAGGCGCCGGGCGCGGCGCCCTGATCGGCGGTTCCGTTGGCGCCGTGGGCGGAGCTGTGGCCAGCGCGTCGGAAAGAGATCGGATCTACAACGAAATCTTTGAAGACTGCATGGCAGGCTACAGCGCCGAACCGGCAAGAGTACGCCCGACTTACGACGAGGCGCCTGAGCCGTGGACCGATGAATGGTATGCCTATTGCCGGGCGAAGTACCGCTCGTTTAACGCTGAAACGGGCCGTTACAAAACCTATTCGGGTCGTTATCGCCTCTGCCGGTAACGTAAAACAACAAGTGAATGCGCCAAAATCTGGCGCATTCCTTTATTTTTGTCTTTGTCTATTGTTTGATTTCTATTTCCATAAACGCGAACGGAAAGTCGTTTGCGCTGATAACATCATGTTCAACTCCAGCGTCGCGGTAGTAGGGAACACCGGACGTCAATTCTGCATGACTGGTGGTGCCGTCTGGCCCCTCGATTTGGAGAGTGCCGTCGGCCAATGGTACAATCACGTAGTCAAATTCGTGACGATGCCAGCCCGTGCTGTCGCCGCGTTTGTCAAAGTGCCACTGCGTAACGCGGGTCCGCTCATTGTCGATATGCACTGTGGGTTTTGCCGAATCAGTCATAAATCGCACTCCATGAGAGTTGAGCATCCAATCATGGAGCGTCGGTGGTGCACGCGACAGAGCCAATAGCGAGCTATTCTCCCCTCCAAAGCGAACTACAACTTTTTAAATATACAGGTTCAATCTATAAGTGTAATTGACCCTACGTTAAGACGCTAACAATGATCCATCACTGTTTCTGGGGAAATCACATTGTTTAATTCAGAATCTGCGGCACTATACGCCACTAAAAATGCATGTCTTCACTAAGCAGTTAACAAAACGTGACAGTAAGATGAAAGAAGTTGTTGCGAATAAGCTGAACATAGGCTAGGCCATTCTTAACGAAAATGGAACCGGGCTCATTCTCGCTAGCCGGGCATCGTGAACGTAATAGAAGGTATCTAGATGGAAGACCAAACCGACAAAACCGAAATGGCCGTACTCACTGCGGAGATCGTCGCGGCATATGTCGGGAACAATGTAGTTCCTGTAGCTGAATTGCCCGCCTTGATCAAAGACGTACACACCGCCATGGCAGGTGTTGTTGAGGGCGCTGTAGAAGAGCCCAAAGAAGAATTGAAACCCGCTGTTTCAATTCGCCGGTCGGTTACCCCCGACTACATTATCTGCCTTGAAGACGGTAAAAAGTTCAAATCCCTTAAGCGGCACCTGCGCACCGCGTTTAATTTGACGCCCGAGCAGTACCGCGAAAAGTGGGGTTTGAAACCAGACTATCCGATGGTTGCTCCCAATTACGCCAATGTGCGCTCAGAAATGGCTAAGCGTATTGGTCTGGGCCGCAAACGCGCCAGCTAACCATAACTGGCGGAGATCTCCTCCGTCGGATTGAGATTAAAGGATCTGTGTCCGGAGTGGGGCTCAGATCCTTTTTCTTTTGCAAAGTGAACCTTTTGCGCCTGATTATCTGAGCCGACCGGCGCAAACACCTTGCAACCGCAAGCAGATCAGCCTAGACCGCCGACGGCACTTTCCTGACAAGACGAGGACACCTCCATGGGCGCTGAGGCAAATTCCGGCATCGACCATATTGCGACTTACCTTGAACAAGCCGCATCGATTTGTGCCATGCTGGATGTGGAAAAGATCGAGGCGATCGCCCAAGGGATCGCCGCCACGCGCGAAAATGGTGGACGGCTGTTCGTGCTGGGCGTGGGCGGCAGCGCAGCGAATGCGTCTCACGCCGTGAACGATTTCCGCAAGCTGTGCGGAGTGGAAACCTACGCCCCGACTGACAATGTGTCCGAACTGACCGCGCGCACAAATGATGAAGGTTGGGAAACGGTGTTCGCAGGCTGGCTCAAAATCTCCAACGCCTGCGAGAAAGACGCCATTCTGGTGTTCTCAGTGGGCGGCGGTAATGCCGAGCACAATGTTTCCATGAATTTGGTCGAGGCCCTTAAAGAAGCCAAGGCCAGGGGTTGCAAGATTTATGGCATTGTGGGGCGCGACGGCGGCTACACCGCCCAAGTGGGCGATGCCGTGGTGCTGGTGCCCACGGTTGACCAACGCTTGATTACGCCACATGCAGAGGCCTTCCAGGCGGTCATCTGGCATTGTCT
>JBCDDQ010000084.1:0-16662 GCA_039180225.1 Pseudomonadota bacterium | reverse complement strand
TTCCTCAACTTCGACAACTTCAGGACATTCATCCGCGAGAACAACAACGTCACCTGGCGCAATTTCAATGTTGTTCCAAGCGCGCCTGCCGGTCCTGATCCGGAAGCGCCGGTGGTGGTCGATTTCCTTGCGCCCGGCGCGCCGGACAAGGGCCGCAAGATGAGCCTGGAGATTTGTGCACGCCTGCCGAAAGACGCGCGCGCCTGGCTGGAAATGCCGCTCTACTTCATCGATGCGCTTGATTTGGCATCCGCGTCGGTCAAAGTGAACAAACGCGAAGACACAGCGCTGGTTCCGGTGAGCCCGCATGGCTGCCGGCGGTTCGGTGACATGCTGTTCCCTGCAAAATCGCGGGCTAAGCTCAAACTGCATGTGCACATTCCCAAGGCACACCGGGAAAACGCCTACGAGGTTTACGTCCGCCAGCTTTACCGCAGGCAGGAGGTTGGCCGCGTCACCTGGTCCTTTGCCCCGAAACGCAAGCGTCCCAAAGACGACAATTAACAGATCGGATCGCAGCGCCCGCCAAGAAGGCGCACCGGTCCCGATCGTTCTCACCGGCCTCCCCGGCCGAACTGTCCACCTGGCACACGCCTGAGGACAAAAAAGCCCGGGAGGTCGGTGAGATAAGCAGAAATGACCCCGTGTTTATGCGGTACGCAGGCCCAATCAAAGGCGATTGAAAACCAAAACCCTCCCGCGAGCGTTTCACTTGGGGAACGCACACGTTGGAGGTTTGCTTAATGTCTGAAGCGGTACTGTACCGCGAACAGTGGCACACACCCGAGCTTGTGTACTGGGGTGTGTGTGCGTCCATGATTGCGTGCTTTGTGGTCACCTTGGCACTCGCGGCGCTTGATGGACGGACAATCGACGGAGCCGTCTCCGTGTGGGCAAAACCGTTGAAGTTCGAGTTGTCCCTGGCGATCCACGCAGCGACACTGGCCCTGGTGATGACGGTGCTGGCCCCCTCCCTTCGCAGCAGCCTGCTTATGACCCTCGTTGCCGCCGCGTTTCTTGCCGCCTGTCTCGTGGAGATGGCGTACATCATCGGCCAAGCAGCCCGCGCGGAACACTCACACTACAATGTCTCAACGCCGTTCCACCGATTGATGTGGTCCTTGATGGCGTTTGCGGCCGTCATCATCATCGGCACGGCCGGCGCGCTCGGCACGGCCGTCTTATTTGGCTCCCAGGAGAGCGTTGCACCCGCATTGAAATGGGCCATTGTGCTGGGGCTGATCGGCGGCACGCTCCTGACGCTCTACACAGCCTTCACAATTGGTGGGCGCATGTCGCCTTACGTTGGTCCCCTTCCCTACGGCACTGAGGCGCGCATGGTCTTAACCGGATGGTCGCTTGTGGGCGGCGACCTTCGTGTCTCGCACTTCCTGGCCACCCACATGATCCAGGTGCTTCCACTGGCCGGACTTGCGGCGGCGTACCTTGCGCCGGGGCGCTTCGGTGTTGCGCTCGTGATGGTTGTTGCCGTGATGTGGGCCGGGCTTACGCTGAGCGAGTATGGCCGTGCGCTGGGCGGGGCGCCCTCGCCTTTGGCGGTGTTCTTCAAGGCGACCTGAGCGGCCGGTTCACGCTGTTGTAATTACGATGTCATCGCCAAACTGTTGACTTGATCAGCGTGCAAACCATTTGGACTGGTTAGATGCAGTTCCATGACATCTCATGAAGAAGTGGGCAGCCGGGGTGCCCATTTTGGATAGACGTAATCACCGCCCCTGTGAGAGGAAAATCATGTCCATTCGGTCTCTTCTTTTAGCAAGTGCAGCTTTCACCACCCTTTCAGCCGGCACCGCCCTTGCCGCGGACATCTCCAAGCAAGACGTCATCGATGCGCAGAAGGCTTGGGGGGAAGGCATTGTTGCCATTGCGTCGGCCCACAAAGCGGGCGGCGATTTCAAGGCGCGCGCCACAGAGCACATCAACACGCTCTATGCTTATGGCAAAACCGATGTGATGTTTAAGCCCACATTGGCCGCGAAGGATCAGTTCCGCGAGAATTTCAATGAAGCGCTGAGCTACTTCATCGGGACCGAAGGCACAGAAGACGCCGGCTTTGCGATCAAAGGCTGGACGAAGGTGCGATGGGAAAACAACGGCATCTTCACCGATGCCAAGTCGGCCATGTCCATGGGCAACTACTATTTCACAGGCCCCGATGGCAAAGAAACCAAGGTGGAATACACCTTCGGCTACGTCAAAGACGCGGACGGCAAACTGATAATCAATCTACACCATTCCTCACTGCCTTATTCGCCAAGCTGAGTTCGTGCCGTAAAGCAGCAAGTCGCCTGCCTGCGCTGGATCTTCGGCGCAGGCAGGAAAATGGATGGACCGACCGCCCTTACGGGTCCAAATCAGGTCCCGTCAAGATTTTTGCGTCCTAATACAGCCCGCCCGTGCCGGTGGTGAGGCCGCCGTCGCGTGCTGAGCTGTCCACCTGGCTCACGCCGGAGGGCACAAAGCCCGGGTCGCCGCCGATCACCACCGAATTGTCCTCCGCAGGCTCCTCGCCCGGCTTGAATGCTTCGAGGATGGTGGTCTGCGCTCCATAAGGTGCGCGTTGGCCTGATTTGGGATCGATCGGGATCAGCTGAATGCCGCGGGGCACCCGGAACGGGGTGTGCGGCTGGCCGCGCAGGGCAAGCTTCATGAAGTCGGCAAAGATCGGTGCGGCAAGCCCGCCCCCACTGGCCTTTTTGCCCATGGGACGCGGATTGTCGTAACCCACATAAACCCCCACCGCCAGGTCCGGCGAAAAGCCCACAAACCAGGCATCTTTTTCATCGTTGGTGGTGCCGGTCTTGCCGGCAATGGGAACGTCAAATTCTGCAAAGGCCTTCTTGGCCGTGCCGCGCTGGACCACCCCTTCCATCATGGAGGTGATCTGATAGGCGGTGTAAGGGTTGATGACCGCCCGGCGCGCGTCCACCAGTTCAGGCTCGGCCTGACCGTCCCACTTCTTTGCCTTACAGGCCGAACAATCGCGGGAATCATGGCGGAACACGGTGCGGCCATGGCGGTCCTGCACCCGGTCCACCAGCGAGGGCAAAATCCGCTTGCCACCGTTGACAAACATGGAGAAGGCCGCGGTCATGCGCAACAGCGAGGTTTCACCCGCCCCAAGAGACATGGACAATAATGGCCTCAGATTGTCGTACACGCCAAAGTCGCGGGCATAATCCACCACCTTCTGCATGCCCATGTCATGGGCCAGACGCACGGTCATCACGTTCCGAGACAGCTCGATGCCCCGGCGCAGGGTGGACGGACCATAGAACTTTTTGGAGTAGTTTTTCGGTGCCCAGGTCTCCCCGTTGGAGAGCTTGATCTCAAACGGTGCATCCAAGACCACCGAGGCGGGCGTGTAGCCATTGTCCAGGGCGGCGGCATAGACGAACGGTTTGAACGAGGAGCCCGGTTGGCGCTTGGCCTGAACGGCCCGGTTGAACTGGCTCTTGGCGTAAGAGAAGCCGCCGGAGAGCGCCAGCACGCGGCCGGTGTGAGGGTCAAGCGCCACCAGCGCGCCCTCCACTTCCGGCACCTGAACGAGGTGATACTGGCCTTCTTCGCGGGCCGGCGCGGCATAGACCACATCGCCCACATTAAGCACCTGGTCCACCGTGGTGATGGCTTCGCCCAGCTTGTACTTGCCTTCTTTGCCGGCAATGTGCTCGCGGGCCCAGGTCATGTATTTCACCGGCAACTGACCGGTCAGGCGCTTTTCGTCCAGCTTGCCGGATTTCAGCTTGGCCGGCTGCAGGCCCACTTTGGCGTATTCCGGCGTGACCTCCAGCACCACGGCCAGGCGCCAGGGGCGCAAATCGTCATAGGCCTTGATCTTGCCCAGAGCTGCGCCCCATTCCTGTTCGGCCGGGTTGAGCCGGGCCACAGGACCGCGCCAGCCGCGCTCACGGTCGAACTTCATCAAACCGCGCTGCAGGGCCTGGCGGGCGAAGATCTGCAGCTTCAAATCCAGCGTTGTGCGCACCGACAGGCCGCCCTCACGCAGGCGCTTGCGGCCATAAGCCTTTTCCAAATCCCGCCGCACTTCTTCAGCGAAGGCTTCTGCGCCGATTTCAGAGGCAAACAGCTGCACCCCATAGGGCCTCGGGTTCACTTCCAGGGGTTTTTTGCTGGCCGCGTCCAGCTCATCGGCGGTGATGTAGCCGTTTTCATGCATCCGGCTCAGAACCCAGTTGCGCCGCTCCAGGGCGCGCTCGGTCTGGCGGAACGGGTGGTAGTTGCTCGGCGCTTTGGGCAAGGCTGCCAGATAGGCCATCTCTTCCAGTTGGAGATCTTTCAAGGACTTGCCGAAATAGTTGAGGCTGGCCGCCGCAACACCATAAGAGCCGAGCCCCAAATAGATCTCGTTCAGGTAAAGCTCCAGGATCTGCTCCTTGGAGAACGCCTGCTCAATCCGCTGGGCCAACAGAGCCTCGCGCAGCTTGCGGTCAAACGAGCGCTCCGAGGACAAAAGGAAGTTCTTGGCCACCTGCTGTGTGATGGTCGAGGCCCCGGAAAGCTGGCGTCGCTCGCCCTTCAGCCTGGCTTGTCCATAGCGCACCACAGCGCCCACAATGCCCTGCCAGTCAATCCCGGCATGGGAGAAGAACGTTTTGTCCTCAGCGGAGATAAAGGCGTGAATCAGTCGCTTGGGCAACACGCTGGTGGGCATGTAGAGGCGGCGCTGTTCGGCATATTCTGCCAGAAGCGAGCCATCCCCGGCATGCACCCGGGTCATCACGGGCGGCTCATAGGAGGTGAGCGTTTCCAAGCTGGGAAGGTCTTCCGACTTGTCGTAGATCACATAGCCCACAACAGCAGCGCCAGCGCAAAACACCAAAAACCCTGCTGTAAACAAGAACCCCAGTAACCGGATCATGCAAACTCAACCTTCGTGGTGTTCTGCGCCGTAGCAGAACGTGCTTTCAACCGTCCGTCGTTAAACCGCCCAATCCGCCTGTGTAGTTGCCTCTTACCTACACGGCGCCCGCCCCCGGTGGCAACAGCCACGTGGAGGACCACCCATGCATCGCCGGGCGAGAGCCTTGCGGTACCTTCAGATTGTGGCAACAAAGAGCGCAAAATCAGTTTCTCTGAGCAAGGCGGGTGGAAAAATACCGGTCGATCGATGACTTGACCGCTCCGGCAACTTTGGTGCGCCACTTCTTGGAGCGCAGATTGGTTTCATCGTGGCGATTCGACAAATAGCCCAGCTCTATCAGGATGGAGGGCACATCCGGCGCCGTGAGCACGGCAAAGCCGGCCTGGCGGTGCGGGTTGCGGCGCACCCGGGTCACCGTCCGCACCCGGCGCATGAGCTGTTTGGCAAAATTGATGGAGTGGTTGTTGGTTTCCCGCTGGGCCAGATCGATCAGAATGCCCTTAACCGCCGTGCTCTCCTTCTTCAGGGCCACGCCGGCAATCAGGTCGGCCCGGTTCTCCTGAGCGGCCAAAGCGGCAGCTTCCTTGTCAGTGGCCTTCTCTGACAGGGTGTAGACCGTGGCACCGCGGGCCTGGCCCCGGCGAATGGAATCAGCATGGACAGAAATGAACAGGTCCGCATCGTTCTGGCGGGCGATACGGACCCGGTCGCGCAGGCGGATGAATTTATCTGAATCGCGCGTCATCACGATTTTATATTTGCCAGAAGCCGCCAGCTTGTCGCGGAGCTGGCGCGAAAAGGCCAGCGTGATGCTCTTTTCCGCTGTGCCGCGCTTGCTCAGCGCCCCGGGATCAACACCTCCATGGCCAGGATCGATCACGATAACCGGCTTGGCCGCCGGCTTCTGCTTGGCCTTGGCCCTGGGTTTGGGCGACGGTACCGGCGCTGCGGGGCGGGTCGGCGTCAGTTTGGCAATAACTTTGGGTTTCGGCCGCACGCGGGGCGTCTTCGCCGGCGCTTTGGGCGCCGTAACCGGTGCATCGACCATGCGTTGGAGCAACGCGGTGATCTCCTCGGTGCGTGACGTGATGGACTGCTCCGTGCTCACCACCTCCTGGCGGGTTTCCGCAAAAGTGGTCATGTCTGTGCGTGTGAGATCAATGACCAGGCGGGCCGGCTGATTTCCCCGAGCTTTGATCACAAATGATTTTGACACCAACACCGGTGCGGACACGTCCAAGACGATACGCGACTTGCCCTCGCCAAACTGGCCGTACCGGTAGGCCCGCACCAGGCCTTGACCCCTCTGGCCCAGACCTGGGGGGAAGTTGAAGTCCACATCGGGAAGGTCGACAATCACCCGGAACGGGTTGGACAGCACTTTGACCGTGTACTCCACCGAGCTGGAGAAATCGGTCACAAAACGCGTGCGCTGTTCATCGCCGCCCAGCCGCGCGGCAACAGCGGTTATTTTCGGCTGTGCGCCAAGCGCCGGCGCCACTTTGGCCAGCACCAGACCGGCCAGCACAAGCAGCAGGATCCCCAGGCCAATGGCGGGTCGTGTTGGTCTGTTCCGTGTGATCTCAGAGGCGCTCATAGGTGCCATCACCGCTCGGTCTACGCTCCATATAGATTCAGGCAGCACAGATTCGCTAATCCGCCAGTTTGCGGACCCTACCGAGCGGGGGTTAATTGAATCTTTACCAGAATTAACGTTCCCGTCCTTGGCGCACGCTTCGCCGGGAAACGGTCATGATTTTATCCAACCTTCATTTGTAAGCTTGCAATGCGCTTGAACTGGACTTAGAGACTATTACGTAACCGTTTTGGCATGCGACGGTGCCGGGGAACGGCGGCTACACCTGCAGACCACGATATCTAGAGGTGACCTGCGGGGCCAGAATCGCCAGCCGTCCTTGGATGTGTATCAGGCCAGCCCCTTGATCTGTGGGCCGTGGCCGCATGCTGATGAAGAATTCGGGCGCTCAGCCAGATGTGCCGGCCAGGAAGCCGGCAACGGTAAGCGCCGAAGGACCCACCTGCGACAAATTCAGCAGGTCCGAACCAAGAGCGGGGCACGCGTTGACCAAGTCAACAGTCAGGTTCAGCTCTTTCATGTAACGGTCTCAATCGAAACGATTTGAGACTTGAGGTAAAATGATGGACGCGTGGTTGGCATCACCCCAAAAGTTAGCACCCCCTTCGCCGGGGTGGGATGGGCGTGGCTTGCCAGTATTCTCCGGCCCGCCGGGCAGGAGCGTTTCTGAAGCCCGAAACGCCGCGCGCCACACTATTCGCGCACCCCTTCACGAAACCCCCCCACGGCGTTGCAAAGCGCCGCCGGGCGCTTTGGTGGCGCGGTGCGCTGGAGACACCAGCTTATGGCTAAGAAGATCCTTATCGACGCGGCACACCCAGAAGAAACACGCGTCGTGGTTATGCGCGGCAACAAGGTTGAAGATTTCGACTATGAATCAGCCGCTCACAAACAACTCCGGGGAAATATCTACCTAGCGAAGGTTACCCGGGTCGAACCCTCTCTCCAGGCAGCATTTGTGGATTATGGCGGCAACCGCCACGGATTTCTGGCGTTCAGCGAGATCCATCCCGACTATTACCAAATCCCGCTGGCCGACCGTCAGGCACTGCTGGACGAGGAGTTGGAAGACCAGGACGCCTCATCTGATGATGACGATGACGACGAAACCTCAAGCGCCAGCGCCGCCGATGTGCCGGAAGATCCCAGCAATGGGGAAGAGGCCGCATCGGACGAAGACGATGATGATGACGATGATGACGATGAGCGCGACGCGGCTGAGGAGGATGACGAGACCGTAAGCGCTGCCGGTGAAGCCGAAGCGGAGGCTGAAGAAGAGCCCGAACAGGGCGAGGCGGAAGAAGCGGCCAGCGACGACGCAGCCGAGGACGACGACGCCGGCAACGGTGATGGCGACGATGACAGCGACGATGATCCGGACGACCCCAAGATTGCGCTTCTGGAGGTGGAAGACCCTGAGGACGAGTTTGTTGCTTCTGAAGAGGTGAGCGCCGCAGAGGACAGCAAAGAGCCTGAAGATGCGCCCGACGACGGCGACACGGCAGAGGAGACCGCCGCTGGCGAGGCGACCGACGCCCCGGAGGCAGACGCCGCCGACGGCGAAGAGGAAGACGAAAAGCCCAAAGCGAGGTCAAAGTCCAGGTCCAGGTCCAAGGGCAAATCCACAAGATCGCGCCGGTCGCGCAAATCCAAGGCTGACGCGGACGATGATGAGGCCGATGACAACGGCAATGGCGACACCGTAGACACCGTCGGTGCGGAGGATGCCCTGGAAGAGGTGCCCCAGCGGCGGCGGAAACGGCGGCGTGAATACAAGATCCAAGAGGTCATCAAACGGCGCCAGATCATCCTGGTGCAGGTGGTGAAGGAAGAACGCGGCAATAAAGGCGCAGCGCTGACCACCTACCTTTCGCTGGCCGGGCGCTATTGCGTGTTGATGCCCAACACCTCGCGCGGCGGCGGCATTTCGCGCAAAATCACCGATGCACAAGACCGCAAGCGTCTGAAAGAAGTGGCCACGGGCCTCGACATTGCCGCTGGGATGGGCCTGATCGTGCGCACCGCAGGGGCCAACCGCACCAAAGCGGAAATCAAGCGTGATTTCGACTATCTCCTCCGGCTTTGGGAGAATGTGCGTGATCTCACCTTGCAGTCCAACGCGCCTTGTCTGGTCTACGAGGAAGGCAGTCTGATCAAACGGTCGATCCGCGATCTGTATGACAAGGATGTGGACAGCATCGAGGTTGAGGGCGAGGCGGCCTACCGCGAAGCCAAAGACCTCATGAAGATGCTTATGCCGAGCCATGCCAAGAACGTGAAGGCGCACAAGGACAGCCGGCCTCTCCTGTCGCGCAATCAGATCGAGAGCCAGCTCGATGCGCTCTATTCGCCCCAGGTGACCCTGCCGTCGGGGGGCTATATCGTCATCAACCAGACCGAAGCTCTGGTGGCGATTGATGTGAACTCGGGCAAATCCACCCGCGAGCACAATATTGAGAACACGGCGCTCAGGACCAACCAGGAAGCGGCTGAAGAGGTGGCGCGCCAGATGCGCCTGCGCGATTTGGCCGGGCTCATCGTGATCGATTTCATCGACATGGAAGAGCGCCGCAACAACCGGGCGGTGGAGCGCAAGCTCAAAGATGCCCTGAAGAACGACCGGGCGCGCATTCAGGTGGGCCGGATCAGCCATTTCGGCCTGTTGGAAATGTCGCGCCAGCGCATGCGTACCGGCGTTCTGGAAGGCTCCACCATCGTTTGCCCCCACTGCGAGGGCCAGGGCTTCATCCGTTCCGTGGAAAGCTGTGCGCTCTCGGTTCTGCGCGGTGCAGAAGAGCACTTGATGGGCCGGCGCAACCCGGAGAGCATCGTGGTGAACTGCGAAGCCTCGGTGGCCGCCTACATTCTCAACCAGAAGCGCGATCATCTGCACGCGCTTGAGGCCACGTTCTCCGTGGTGGTGTTTGTGGAGCCGGGCAGCGGTTTCAGGGGCTCGGAGTTCAAGATCTCCAAGACCGAAGGCCCGACCCGCCGGCCCAGTGACGTGGTCTCCCCGCTCTCGCTCAGCAAGGCGTACGAAGACGCTGAAGAGGAAGATGCCGTCGCCGAGGCTGCTGCAGCGGACGATGACACCGAGACGGAGGAAGAAAAGCCGCGCCGGCGCAAACGGCGCCGCGGCAGACGCGGTGGCCGAGGCAAGAACCGCGACCGCCAGGACGAGCGCGAGGCCGGCGAAGCGCCTGCGGAAGCTGCCTCTGAGGCCGACGGCGATGCGGACGGTGACGACGAAGAGGGCGGCAAGAAACGCACCCGCAAGCGGCGCTCGCGCGGTGGCCTGAACCGCAAGGACCGCGAAGAGGTTGCGGCCCAGGACGATGAGGCTTTTGAGGCCCCTGCCCCCAGTTCTAGCGATGAGGGCGAGGATCCCTGGGACACCACGCCAAAGAGGGAGGAACGCGCCAAACCGGAGCCGGCCGCCGCAGAGGCTGCCCCGGAGGAGGCCGTGGCCAGCGAGCCCGAAGAGGCGAAAGAAAAGCCCAAGCCCAAGCGCCGGTCGCGCAAAAAGGCCGAGGCTGAAGCTGAGGCAAGCCCGGAAGAAGACACCGAAAAGCCGAAAAAGGCACCGGCCAAACGCAGAAGCCGCAAGAAGGCCGAGGCGCCGGACGCTGCGCCAGAGGAGGCTCCGGCAGCGACGAATGGCGCTGCGGACTGTGCGCCGGCCGAGCCGGAGCGCGAACCTCAGCCCATGGCGGCCGAAGCCCCGCCAGCCGACCCGGACCGGCCCAAGCGCAGCGGATGGTGGCAGAAGCGCTAGCGCCTCTTTCCCCTGGCGTCCTTCAACACGCGCTCAACGTTCGCGGTCCCCTGCGAACGCGCATGCTAACTGCGGCCTTTGGGTCCCTTTTACCTGTATCCGGTTTCGCGCTATCATTTGACGGCAAGCTTTAAGCGCCAGCAGCCAGGTAAGAGTGATGTCCACAGAGAGCAACGATCCCATTCCGCTTCGCACGCCCAAACGGCCGGACCCGGTGCCGGTGCCCGAAACCCCTGCCCCCGGCTTTCCTGCAAGCCGCATGCGCCGGAATCGAAAATCGGCTTGGGCCCGCAATCTGGTGGCTGAGAACAGCCTGTCTGCGCACGACTTCATCTGGCCGATTTTCATCCAGGACGGCGACAATCGGCGCGATGCGGTCCCCTCCATGCCCGGCGTGGACCGGGTGAGCGTGGATCTTGCCGTGGGCGCGGCCGCAGAAGCTGCAGAGCTCGGTATCCCTGTGATCGCGCTCTTTCCCTACACCGACCCGGCGCTTAGAACGCCCGATGGCGGCGAGGCGCTTAACCCGGAAAACCTGGTGTGCAAAGCCACCCGTGAGATCCACCGGCAGGTGCCGGACATCGGCATCCTGTGCGATGCCGCGCTCGATCCCTACACCTCGCATGGCCATGATGGACTGCTCTATGAGGGCGAGATCCTGAACGATGAGACCGTGGACGTGCTTGTGCGTCAGAGCCTGCTCCAGGTAGAGGCCGGCTGCGACATCATTGCGCCCTCCGACATGATGGATGGGCGCATCGGTGCCATTCGCCAAGCGCTGGAAGATGAGGGGCACGCCAACACCCAGATCATGGCGTATAGCGCCAAATACGCCTCAGGCTTTTATGGCCCCTTCCGTGATGCGGTGGGCTCGTCGGCCACCCTGTCCGGCGACAAACGCACCTATCAAATGAACCCGGCCAATTCTGATGAAGCGGTGCGGGAGGTCGAGATGGATCTGGCCGAAGGCGCCGACATGGTGATGGTCAAGCCCGGCCTGCCCTATCTGGATATTGTGCGCCGGGTGAAAGAGGAGTTCTCCGTGCCCACCTTCGCCTATCAGGTGTCGGGGGAGTATGCCATGCTCATGGCCGCAGTTGAGAACGGCTGGCTGGAGGGCGACAAGGTGATCCCGGAAGCGCTTCTGGCGTTCAAGCGGGCCGGTGCCGACGGGGTCTTGAGCTACTTCGCTCTGGATGTGGCCAAGCGGCTGAAGAGCGGCTAGGCCACCGGCCTGCCGGATGTGGCTGCCCCTGGGTCCCGGATATTTTGCTGGCGCAAAGTTCCGGGATGACGGCGTGGGTGAATAGCTTCAATCTTCGTCATCCCCGCTCTCTCCCATCGTCATCCCCGCACTCTCCCATCGTCATCCCCGCGAACGCGGGGAGCCAGGGCTGGGTGCGCCCTAACCTCCCATGTTCCGCCAACTCATCCCAGGCGGGGGCGAATAGGAGAAGCCGGCCATTTCCTGCAAGATGGCTTCTTTGCCACCATGCCGCTCCACCAGGCGCCTCTGGTCGTGCTTTGCCTGAGCATCCACCGCGTCAGGGTCCACAAACGCGTGCAACAAAGAGGTCATGCGCGCCAAAAGCGTCTGGTGGGCGGGCTCGTGCGCCAAGTTCTTGGCCTCATGGGGATCGCAAGAAAGATCAAAGAGTTGCGGCGCCATGCCGACAAAATGAATCAACTTGATGGCACCTTCTCTTACCACATAGCCGCCCGACAGGGTGGCCGTGCCGTGATACTCGGCAAAGATCGGCCGTGGGCGCGCGGCGGAGCCCTCAATCAGAGGCCAAAGGTTCTCAGCGATCATGCCTTCATCCTCACATCTTGCAGGGCCACCCGCTGCCTTGAGAATTGTGCTGAAAAGATCGGTGTGTGAGACCGGTGCGCCTAACCTCAGACCCGATGGCACCCCCGGACCGGCCATGATGAGGGGCACTTTCAAGCTCTCCTCAAAGAGGTGAAAGAGGCCGAAAATGTAGTGATCACCGAGCGAAAACCCATGATCGGACGTGTAGAGGACAAGCGTGTTGCCGGCGAGCCCAGCCTCCTCCAACCCGTCGAGCACCCGGCCCAGCAAGTGGTCCAGATAGCTCACAGTCGCATAATAGGCCGCGCGCAGTTTCTGCGTTTCTTCAAGGGAAAGACTGTCCTCATGACACACCACCTGGCGCAGATGATCGATGGCCGGATGATGGGGGCGCTCGTCCTTGCTGAAGCGGATGGGCGGCGGCACTTCCCGCGGATCGTAGAGATCAAAGAACCGCTGAGGCGTCACAAAAGGCGCATGGGCCGCGATAAAGTGGACCGAGAGCGCCCATGGCTGCGCGCAGCGGGGCGCCGTGCGGGTCAGCCAGTTCACCGCCTCATGCGCAATGCGCTCATCATAGTTCCGGTAGGGGTTGTCATCACCGGCGCCATAGCGCGACGTCCACACATCCCACAGGCCCGGATAGTTGGGCTCGGCGCCTTCATGGCGCAAAGCGCTCACCAGATCGCCCCTGCCCTCTGCAATGTGCATGGTCTCAACGAACTCACTGAACCCGTAATCGTCCTCATCGCTGCGGAAGTGCATCTTCCCAATGCCGACGGTCTGATACCCCTCACCCCGCAGCCGTTTCATCCAACTGTCAATGCGCCCGTCATAGGCCAGCGAACTGTCCCAGTAGCCGCTTTCATGGGGAAAGCGCCCGGTGGCCAGAGCTGCCCTCGCCGGCACACACAAAGGACTGGCGCAATAGGCGGTGTCGAACAGCGCACCACGGGCCGCAAGGCGATCCAGATTGGGCGTCTTGATATGCGGGTTTCCCGCCGCGCCCAGAAGGTCAGGCGCGTGGCTCTCGCCGAGGAGAAAGAGGATGTTCGGGCGCTCCATTGCCTATTCCTCCGAGCGGCCTTCGCCGGTCCGGTTGCGGGCATAGCACTTTGTCCCGGGAAAGTCCGGCAACCAGTCCTCCCGGCGCACGGACCACAACTCATAAGTGGGCGCAAAACGGTTCGGCTCGTCCAGGGCGCCCAGGTGCAACTCGATTTCATCGTCACTGCGCGCAAAGACAGATGAGCCGCAGCTGGGGCAAAAGAAACGGCCCTTATAATCGTGCACTACTCCGGTAACGCGCACTGCGCTTTCCGGGTACACGGCGGCGGCATAAAACAGCGCACCATGGTGTTTGCGGCATTCAAGGCAATGGCATATGCCCACGCGGTAGGGCGCGCCGACCGCTTCGAAGCGTACCTTGCCGCATTGGCAGCCTCCGGTCACCTTGTCCATGGCGCACCTCCTTGTGCATGACCCAAACACCCGCTCCCCAAAGCGGCAGAGCTCTGGCATCATATCGGAACTTGCCAGCGGGCAGGAGGGGTGAAGATGACGGCGAATGCCACACTCTTAGGTGTTGCGGCCATGGTGGCGGCCACGGCCCTGATGCCCCTGTCGGACGCTTTGGCAAAGTCGCTCGTGGCGGAGTTCTCCGCCGAGCAGGTCTCCCTGGTGAGAAACGCAACCCATGCGGTGCTCTTGGCCCCGGTGGTCCTCATCACCTCAGGCGGGCGGGCGGTTCTGGCTCAGCTGACCTGGCTGCAGTTGTTCCGGGCGCTGTGCTTCGTCCTCATGACCACCTGCTATGTGGCCGGCTTGCGCACCACGCCGCTCGCCGAAGCCATGGCCACCGTGTTTGCGTTTCCCTGCCTGGTTCTGGCCGGATCGGCGCTGTTTCTGGGCGAGCGCGTTGGCCCCCGGCGCTGGGGCGCGGCGCTGGCGGGCTTTGCCGGGGTGGCGATCGTGGCCAATGCGAGCTTTGCCGAGGCGGGCATGGGGCTGGTTTGGGTGTTCGCCGCCGCCCTCTTCACCGCCGCCTATATGGTGCTGACCAAGGCCGTCTCCTCCCACGGTCCTATCTTGGTGCTGGGGCTGATGCCGGCGCTGATCGGGTCTATTCTGCTGCTGGGGCCGGGCGTGGCCGCCTGGAAGACGCCCAGCACCGAGAGCGCGGGCCTCATGGTCATGGTGGGCTGCGTGGCGGCGGCGGCGCATCTGTTGATCGTTCTGGCCTACGCCAAGGCCGAGGCGAGTTTGATTGCGCCGCTGGCCTATTTGCAGATCGTCTCTGCGACCTTTTTGGGTTTTGTGCTGTTCGGCGATCTGCCGGCGCTCTCCGCCTGGGGGGGCATTGCCATTATCATCGCCAGCGGCGCCTTCATCGCCTTTCGCGAACGCAAAGTGCCCACGGGCGCGGCCGGGCGGCGCTGAGCGGCTGGTCTTCCCCCTCACCCCAGATGCTTGCGGAAGAAGTCCATGGTCCTCTGCCAGGCCAGCTTGGCCGCCTCTTCGTTGAACCTTGGCGTTGAGTTGTTGTGGAAACCATGGCGGGTGCCCGGGTAGGTGTGCATCCCAAAGCGCGTTCCGGCTGCCTTCAGGGCCGCTTCATAGTCTGCCCGCATGGCATTGATGCGCGGATCGTCTTCGGCATAGTGCACCAGCACCGCCGCCTTGATCTTGGGCACATCCTCGCTTCTGGGCGCTGCCCCGTAAAACGGCACGGACGCCTGCAGATCATCTCCCATTTCCACGGCCAGGTAGTTGGAAACGCCCCCGCCGAAACAGAAGCCGGTCACCCCGAGCTTGCCGGTGGACAGCGCATGGGCCTTCAAGAATTTTGCACCGTTGAGCATGTCCACATGGATTTTCTGACGGTCGAGCTGGCGCTGCAGCACCTTGCCGTCATCATCGTTGCCCGGATAGCCGCCCACGGGCGTCAGGGCATCGGGCGCCAAAGCCAGAAACCCCTCCACCGCCGCCCTGCGGGCCACATCCTCAATATGCGGGTTGAGCCCGCGGTTCTCATGCACGATGAGCACGGCGGGAAACGGCCCCTCGCCCGCAGGCTGCACCAGATAGCCGCGCATGGGATCTGCGTTGCCGCCCGGCGAGGGATACGTCACATAGCGGGCCTTGATGCGGGCATCGGTGAACGAGATGGTCTGGGCGCGGGCATAGTTCGGCAACAGCGCCTTGGCCATCGCCAGCCCCGACAGGCCGCCCGCCACAGTGATTGCACCGGCGCGGGCGAGAAACTCACGGCGTTCCATCTTGCCGTGGCAGTATTCGTCGTAAAGATCGTAAATCCTCGGATCAATCTGTTCATGGGTCATCTGCGTATACCCTTCTGGAGGTTCTTATGGCCCTGAAGCCCCTGCCGGGGTGAGTATCGCGCTGAACCGCGGCTCTGGCTATCACAAACTGTTGAGCGAGGGTGCTTTGCGGGCGTCATCTTTCAGTGGGACATTAAGGGCCGCTCCAGCAAACCAAAATTCACATATCAAAATCTCATGGAGGATCATCCCATGGTTACCACGACACGGCGGACGGTCGTACTTTCTGCGGCCGCAACAGCAGCTCTCGGGCTTTCCGGGCCTTTGGAGTTTCTCCCCAAAGCCAATGCGATGGATATGCGCAAGAAGGGCTTCGTCAAATACAAGGTCGGCGACATTGAGTGCATCTCGCTTTATGACGGGATCTGGCAGAAGAAGCATGCGGACAACTTCATCCGCAATGCCTCGGTCGATGACACCAAGGCGGCGCTGACCAAAGCCGGACTGTCCGCCGATTTCGTGCCGATCGAGTTCACCCAGACGGTGGTGAAGAGCGGCGGTAAAACCATTCTGATCGATGCGGGCACAGGCGGCCAGTTGGCCCCCACCGCCGGCATGACCATGAAGCATATGGCGGCTGCCGGCATCGATGCGGGCAAAGTGGACACCGTGGTGATCTCGCACTTCCATCCAGATCACATTTTCGGCCTGATGGCCAAAGACACCAATGCGCAGACCTTTCCGGATGCGGAGATCGTTGTTCCGGAGGCGGAGTTCAAGTACTGGACCGACCCGGCGGTGATCTCCACCCTGTCGAAGCGCCGCCAGGGCCTTGCCAAACGCATCCAGGCCACCTTGCCCACCTGGAAGAATGTCAGCCAGTTCGGCGGGGACACCGAGGTTGCTCCGGGCTTGCGCGCCGTGGCTGCCTATGGCCACACCCCCGGGCACACGGCGTTTCACGTGGCGTCCGGCAGCGATGAGCTGTTGGTGGTGGGCGATGCGGCCAACGTGCCTGCGCTCTTTGTGGCGAACCCCACATGGCAGGCGGTGTTTGACGGAGACCCGAAAATGGCAACCGAAACCCGCATCAAGCTATTTGACCGGGCGGTGACCGATAAGGCGGTGATCGCCGGCTATCACTTCGGCTTCCCCAATGCGGGCACCATCTCCAAGGACGGCAACAGCTACGTGTTCCAGCCGGCCTAAGGCGTACAACGTTATCGCGGACCCAGGGCCACGCGGCTTTGCGCAAATGGCCCTGGGTCCCCGCTTTCGCGGGGATGACGA
>JBCDDQ010000083.1:0-16675 GCA_039180225.1 Pseudomonadota bacterium | reverse complement strand
GGGCGCAGATAAGGATCGACCTTCTCTTTCATGTCGCCAGGCAGGAAGCCCAGGCGCTCGCCGGCCTCGACAGCAGGACGCGAGAGGATAATCCGGTCCACCTCACCCGCCATAAGGGCTGCCGCGGCGCAGGCCACGGCGAGATAGGTTTTGCCCGTGCCGGCCGGTCCGATGCCAAACACCAATTCACGCCCTTGCAGCGAGCTGATGTAAACGCTTTGCTGGCGCGAGCGCGGGTGGATCACCTTACGCCGGGTTTTTATCTGCACATCCTTGGGGGCTTTATAGTCGTCAGCCGCTTTTGGGCTGCCAGCCTTCACCTCCGGCACCACATGCAGACGAATGGCCCCGTCCACATCTGCGGGTTGGACCTCAAAGCCTGCGCTCAAACGCTCATAAAGATTGGACAGCACCTGGCGGGCATTTTCCTGGGCATCGCTTTGGCCGATAATGGCCACATGATTGCCCCTCGGCATGACCTCCACCCCAAGGCGGTCCTCGATCAGGGCCAGGTGTTGATCATGTTCGCCGAACAGATGGGGGAGGAGACGATTGTCGTCGAATGTCAGGATCAAGCCGTCACCATTTTCATCAACATCGCTGTGCGCGGTGTCCTGCTCAAGCTCCGAGCCGGAGAGTTGGCCTTGTGTGGTGTTCAAACAATCAGCTCCGTTTACGCCTGATTCGATGACGGTTTCATTGCACAATATGCGCCGAAAGGCTGTTCGCGCCAATAGCATCAATGTGGACCGGCACAATATCCCCGATGGAGGCGGTGGTGTTGTCCACATGCACAGGCTGGAGATAGGGAGAACGACCCACCAGCTGACCGGGATGACGGCCTGGCTTTTCTAAAAGCAAATCAAAGCGTTGACCTTCGCAGGCTGCATTGAATGCCGATTGTTGATCGCTCAGAAGAGCCTGCAGGCGGTGCAGGCGCTCGGTCTTCACGTCCTCAGGCACCTGATCGTCCAAATCGGCTCCCGGCGTTCCGGGGCGCGTTGAATATTTGAACGAATATGCCTGGGCATAGTTCACATCGCGCACGATCTTCAATGTGTCCTCGAAGTCTGAATCGGTTTCCCCGGGAAACCCGACAATGAAATCTGAAGACAGGGCGATATCGGGCCGCGCCAGTTTGATGCGCTCGATGATGTCCAGATAGAAACCGGCCGTATGTTTGCGGTTCATGGCTTTCAGAATGCTGTCGGAGCCGGACTGGACCGGCAGGTGCAGATAGGGCATCAATTTTTCGCAATCGCGGTGCGCGTCGATCAGAGCCTCATCCATGTCTCTGGGATGGCTGGTGGTAAAGCGCAGCCGTTCCACGCCCTCAATCTCGGCCAGGTGGTAGAGCAACCGGGCCAGGCCCCAGCTGGCCCCGTCCGGACCTTCGCCGTGATAGGCATTCACGTTTTGGCCCAGCAGAGTGATCTCTTTAACGCCGGCGTCAGCCAACCGGCGTGCCTCGCCGGTCACCCGCTCCACGGGGCGCGAGAACTCTGCGCCTCGCGTATAGGGCACCACACAGAAAGAGCAGAACTTGTCACAGCCTTCTTGCACTGTGAGAAAGGCCGCAACACCGCGCGAACGGGTCTTCCCGGACGACGGCTGCACCAGGTGATCGAATTTGTCCTCTGCCGGAAACTCGGTTTCCACCACGCTTTGGCCGGTTTCTTCCGCCCGGGCCAGCATGTCGGGCAGCTTGTGATAGGTTTGCGGGCCGAACACCATGTCCACCACCGGCGCCCGGCGAATGATCTCCTCACCCTCAGCCTGCGCCACGCAGCCGGCCACAGCAATCTTGACATCGCGCCCCTCGGAGGCCTGTTCCGTCTTGATTTTGCGCATGCGGCCCAGTTCTGAATAGACCTTCTCAGCCGCCTTCTCGCGGATGTGGCAGGTGTTCAGAATGATCAGATCCGCATCGTTCGCCTGATCGGTTTCCACATAGCCTGCCGGCGCCAGCATGTCGCTCATGCGGGCGGAATCATAAACGTTCATCTGGCAGCCGTAGGACTTGATGAACAATTTTCGCGCTTTGTCAGCCATTGGCGTTTACCGGCTTGCTTGAGTTTGGCTGGTTTCTTTAGCGTCTTTGCGCGCCAAAGCAAGCCCTTCGCGCACATACTGCTCGGCGCGGGCCGCCCGATCTTTCCGTGTCTGCCCCTCCTGCACCTCCATGCGCGCATGGAAAATCAGATCCACCTGAAGCGGTCCGCCCTTAAACACCGCCCACATGTGCGCCAGCAGTTCCCTATCGGAATACCAGCCATAATGCACCCCGTCGCGCCCCTCATCGTCGCTATAGCAGATGGTCAAAGGCTGTATGGGCGGCTCATCACTGGGGAAGAGGGCGCTCTTGAAATTGAGCACCTGGCGTCCATCGGTGCTGGTGCCTTCCGGGAACAGCACGAGAATGTGGCCTTGGCGAAACCTCCCCGCCATCTCCTGGCGCACGGCACCAACGGCGCTTCGTTTTTCACGGTCCACGAAACAGGTCTGCAACAACCGGGCGAGCGGGCCAAACACGGGCCACGAGCGCACATCGCGCTTGGCAATGAAGAAACAGGGAACGGTGGCACCGATGGCAATGATGTCGATCCATGAAACATGGTTGGCGGCGATGAGCACCGGCCCCGACACAGGCGGAACCCCTTGCACCCGAAGCTTGGCGCCCATCAGGCGCGCAGCCGCTCCATAGACCCACTTGGGCAGCACATGCTGAAAGCGCGGTGCGATTATCACAATCAGCATTTGAAGGGGAGCGGTCACCAGAAGCAGTGAGGAAAAGCCTGCGGAAATCCCGATCGCCCGCACCACGTTCATGGGCCGGTCAGTCTTCGTCCTTGCCGTCAAGGGCGATGCCGTACAGCTCAAGGCGGTGGTCCACCAGTTTGTAGCCGAGCTCCCGGGCCACAATTTCCTGGAGTTTCTCGATCTCTTCGTTTTTGAATTCGATCACCTCGCCCGACTGCAGATCGATCAGATGATCATGGTGCTCATCCTGGGCCGGTTCATAGCGTGCCCGTCCGTCACCGAAATCATGGCGCTCCAGAATGCCGGCATCCTCAAACAGGCGCACCGTGCGGTAGACCGTGGCGATGGAAATCCGTGAATCGATGGCCGATGCCCGCCGATAGACCTCTTCCACATCCGGGTGATCTTCCGCATCCGACAAAACGCTGGCAATGACCTTGCGCTGCTCGGTCATGCGCATGCCTTTTTGGACACAGATTTTCTCTAACGAGGTCATGTGCTGGGTTCGTTCCTACCGGTTTCCCCGATGGTATAGGTGTCTGGGCACGGGCTTGCAACCGAGCCGTTGAGACTTAACTGGTCGAGGCCAACTCCAGGCGCATGATGAGGGCATCTGATCGCGAGCCGTCGTTCAATTGATAATAGTCGCGCCGTCGCCCTGTGGTCCTGAAGCCTGCATCTTCATAGAACCAAAGCGCATGATCGTTGGCCACGTCGACCTCGATAAAGATCGAGGCCAGGCCGGCAGACCGGCTGATGATCTGCTCCAGCATGCGCCGGGCGACGCCTTGCCTGCGGGCCTGATGCAACACGCCGATGGTGAGAATCTCCGCCTCATCACCCGCCTGGCGCGTCAACACCAGGCCCACGGGTTCATCCTCTCTGGAGGCAACCAGGGCCGTGACGCCGGGCATGGCCAGCAGGGCGCCAAAGCTCTTGGCGCTCCAGGGCCGCTCGAAACACTTCTCATGGAGACGGGCAAGCACATGCGGCTCCGGCAAGGACTGAACGCAGATCATGCCCGCTGCACCTGGGCTCCGGCCCTGGGCGGCTTTGCGTCTGCAGCCCTGAGGTAAAGCGGCGACGGCGGGGTGTCTGTTGTGGGCATGCGGCTTGCGGGAAGGCCCCAAACGGCAGCAGTGGGGAGCTCAGAAGCGGTTGACACGACGCCCGCGTTGAGCAGCTTGGCGCCACTGCCAGCCAGCAAGACATCCCCGTCCGGCAGGAGGTCCCATGCACCGTCAACCGGCACCGCGCGGGGGGCAAGCTGTTCTTCGCCGGATGGTCCATAGAGGGCCAAGTATATCTCACCACGCCGCGCGTCGATAAGCGCGGCCACGGGGCAGGCCGGCTCATCGGCGGCAATCGCACATAGGGCGATGGCGTGGAGACTGCTGAGCGCGATCACCCGAACACCAGAGGCAACCGCCAGCCCCCGGGCTGCAGCAAGGCCGATGCGCACGCCGGTAAAGGTTCCAGGGCCCGAGGTCACGGCGACCTGGCAAATGTCTCGCGGGGTCAATCCGGCCTCTGTGACCGCTTCGTCGATCAAGGGAAAGAGCGCTTCCGACTGACCGCGGTTCATAAGCTCGTGGCGGGCAGCCACGACCTCATCCCCGCGCCCATCGATCAGCGCAACCGAACAGGCGTCCAGGCAAGTGTCAAAGGCCAGAGTGATCATCGGGGCTGAGGGCGGCTCAAGCCGCCCGGATGGGCCGGATTAAACCGGCCGCACTTCCTCCACCTCTGGAATGAAGTGGCGCAGCAGGTTCTCAATCCCATGCTTCAAAGTTGCGGTGGAGGAGGGACAGCCTGCACAGGCGCCTTGCATGCGAAGGTGCACAATGCCGTCCCGATAGCCGTGGAAGGTGATGTCCCCACCATCCTGCGCCACGGCCGGGCGCACCCGCGTATCAAGCAGGTCCTTAATGGTGTCCACAATTTCCACATCGCTCTCGTCAAAATCCTCAGCCGCATCAGCGGTCGTGGATGCGCCTTCACCCACAACCGGCGCGCCGGAGAGGTAATGTTCCATGATCACGCCCAGGATGGCGGGCTTGAGGTGCTGCCAATCGGTGTCGTCTTTGGTGACGGTGACAAAGTCCGAGCCGAAAAACACGCCCGTGACGCCGTTTACCTGAAACAGGCGGCTGGCCAGCGGAGATTCAGCGGCTTCGTCTGGATCACGGTAATCGCGGGTGTCGTTCGGCAGAACGGGCTTGCCGGGGATGAACTTCAATGTGGCCGGATTCGGCGTGGCTTCAGTTTGGATGAACATGGCAGAACTCCAGAGAGCAATCTAAGGGCTACAGCTTAGAGTAATTCTAAACTGAACAATTGTCTACTAAATTACTCAAGATATATGGGTATTGTTTGTCAGCGTACAAACCCCACAATCTTTTTCACTTCGTCCATGATCGGGGATGCCAGCATTCTGGCCCGCTCCGCGCCGCCGCGCAGGATGGTGTCGATATGGCCCAGATCCGCCATAAGGCGGGTCATTTCCGAGCTCACAGGGCGTAACGCTTCCACGGTAAGATCGGCCAGATCTTGCTTAAAGCCGGAGAACTGCGCACCGCCATAGGTTTTAAGGGTGTCGGCAACGGGCTCACCCTTCAGCGCCGCGAAGATCCCCACCAGATTGTCCGCCTCAGGACGCCCTTCCAGACCCTCCGGCTCAGACGGCAGCGGTTCGGGGTCGGTTTTGGCTTTGCGGATCTTCGTGGCAATCGTGTCGCTGTCGTCAGTCAGATTGATGCGCGACAGATCCGAAGGGTCCGATTTGGACATTTTCTTCGTGCCATCGCGCAGGCTCATCACCCGGGTGGCGGGCCCGGTGATCATGGGTTCGGTCAGGGGGAAGAAGCCATCCGCATAGCCGAGCTCTTTGAGACGCGCTTCAAAGTCATTGTTGAACTTCTGCGCAATGTCCCGCGTGAGCTCAAGATGCTGCTTCTGGTCCTCACCCACGGGCACATGGGTGGCCCGGTAAGCCAGAATGTCGGCCGCCATCAGATTGGGATAGGCATAAAGACCCACTGAGGCATTCTCCCGGTTTTTGCCGGCTTTCTCCTTGAACTGGGTCATCCTGTTGAGCCAGCCCAGCCGCGCCACACAGTTGAACACCCAGGCGAGCTCGGCATGCTCTGCCACCTGGCTCTGATTGAAGACGATATGCGCTTCAGGGTCGATGCCGGATGCGATGAAGGCCGCGGTCACCTCGCGGATCGAGCGGGTGAGTTCTGCCGGGTCCTGCCACAGGGTGATGGCGTGCATGTCCACCACGCAATAAATGCACTCATAGGTGCTCTGCATCTCCACAAACCGGGTGATCGCCCCCAGATAGTTGCCCAGGGTCAGGTTTCCGGTGGGTTGCACGCCGGAAAAGACGCGCTCTTTTAACTCGATCATGGCATGGCTCCGTAACAGCGTGCGCTATATGGCTGATTGGCCGTGACTTGCCAAGGGTTTAGGCGCGTTTGAAGCTGGCTTTCAGTTCGCTGAGGCGGGCTGCGCCGCTCACATGGCAAACGGCAAAATAGATCGCCGCCCCGAAGCCGATGAGACCGAGCAGGGCTGCCAGGCGTATAAAGATGTTAAGATCGGACTCAAAGAGCAGAAGCCCCCACGTCATTGTCAGCATCAGCGCGGCCCCCATCACCACAGCGCCGATCAAAAGCCAGGGCAGGCGGTGGACCAGCCGCCGGTCCGGGCGGTAGTGGCCTCTGCGGGCCAGGGTGGCGCCCAGAAGAATGGCGTTCACCCAACCGGCCGCTGTGGTGGCGAGCGCAATGCCGGTCTGGGCATAATAGGGAAACAGCAACAAGCTGCCGGCCACATTGACCACCACGCTGATGGCGGCAAAAATCATTGGGGTTCGTGTGTCCTCCCGGGCAAAGAACCCGGGCGAGAACACTTTGATCATCACAAAGGCCGGTAAGCCGATCGCAAATGCGATCAGGGCAGAGGCCGTGGCGGCGGTGTCCTGGCTGGTAAACTGGCCGCGCTCAAACAACACCTGCACCACCGGGATCGGCAGCGCCATGAGGCCCACTGCCGCCGGCACGGTGAGCAGCATGGACAGCTCCAACGCCCGGTTCTGACTGTTATGGACGCCGTCCGTGTCTTCTGCTTTGAGGCGGCGGGAAATGTCGGGCAACAGGGCAACACCGATGGCGATGCCCACCACGCCGAGCGGCAGCTGATAAATCCGGTCGGCATATTGCAAGGTGGCAATGGCACCGGCCTTCTGACTGGCGATGATCTGGCCGATCAACAGATTGATCTGCGTGATACCGCCGGCCATCGCCGCCGGCACAGCCAGAATGAGCAGGCGCTTCACATTGGGGGTGAGGCGCGGGCGGGCAAAGCCGATGGAAAAGTCTGTCCGCTCCACCGCCACGCACAGCAAAATGAGCTGAAGTGCCCCGGAGGCGCACACGCCCCAGCTCATCAAGGTGCCGATTTGCGTCTGGCTGACGAGGCCGAACACCCAAGCGCCGGCGAGCGTGCTGATCAGCACAATGTTCAAAATCACCGGAGCAAAAGCCGCCGCGGCAAAGCGCCCGAAAGAGTTGAGCACGCCTGAGAGCATGGCCACCAGCGACATGAACATCAGGTAGGGAAACATCACCCGGGTCAGCAAAACCGTCAGATCGAACTTTTCCGGATCGTCCGCAAAGCCCGGCGCAATCACCCATTCCACAAGAAACGGCATGAAGATCTCCGCCAGAGCCGTGAGCGCAAGCAAGGTGACCACCAGGAAGGAGAGCACTTGGGAGGCAAAGGCCCGAGCCTGCGCCTTGCCGCCGCCTTCCAGTTCCTTGGCAAACAACGGCACAAAGGCCGAGTTAAAGGCACCTTCCGCAAACAGCCGGCGGAACAGATTGGGGAACCTGAAGGCTGCATAGAACGCGTCCGCCACAGGGCCTGTGCCCAGCAGAGCGGCGATCAGCAATTCTCGCACAAATCCGAGCACCCGGCTCATCATGGTGTAGCCGCCGACGGTGGTTGCTGAGCGAAGCAGGTTCATGACCGGTCCGGGTTCGTCAAATCAGGTGAGCTCTTACACGTTACAAAGCGGCACAGCCCGTTAATGTTTGCTTAACTGCTGGCGCTCAAGCGGCCGCCTCGCTATCGGCCTCACCTGGCGAAAGCACGGCAAGCAGCTGGCGGCGAATGGCGGCGCGCCGGTTGGCATTGGTGATCTTCTGGTTGGTGAGATCGGTGACATAGAACACATCCACCGCCTTTTCGCCGAACGTGGTGATGTGGGCTGAGCCAATGTTCAGGTTGAGCCGGAACAGGGCCTCGGTCAGATCGAACAGGAGCCCGGTGCGGTCAAGCCCGTTCACCTCGATCACGGTGAAGACATTGGAGCTGTCATTGTCAATCAGCACCTGCGGCTCCACCGAGAACGCTGCTGCGCGCTTTGTGGGTCGCGCCTTGGACATCACCAGATCCCGCAGTCGCACCTCGCCGGTGAGCGCCTTGGTGATTAAATCGGCCACGCGTTTGGCGCGCCGAAGCTCATCGGCGCTGTCGGGCAGCTCGCGCTGAATCAGGAGCGTGTCCAACGCATGCCCGTCTGCGGTGGTGTAGATCTGGGCTCCGGCAATGTTCGCCCCGCCCGCCGAGCAAGCCCCAGTGAGAAGGGCGAGCAGGCGCGGATGGTCCGGCGCATAAACCGTCAGCTCGGTGATCGCCGTGAAATCGTCGGTCTGCACTTCCGTCATCACCGTTTGATCAGCCCGATCAATCAGCTTGGCGTGCTGGATCTGATGGTCGAGCTTCACGTTCAGCCAATACGGATCATAGTGCTTCTTCAAATAGGCCTTCAGGGTCTTGGCCGGCCAATCGCTCATCTGCTCAGAGAACGCCGCCTGGGCCACCTGAACCCTCTCGGCCCGCGACACGCGTGTGTGCCCCCCGGAGAGGTGAGGTTCGGCCTCAAAATAGAGCGTGCGCAACAACTGACCCTTCCAGCCGTTCCAAACGCCCGGTCCCACGGCCTTAATGTCGGCCACGGTCAGGATCATCAGCAGCTTAAGCCGTTCCGGGCTCTGGACGATGGCAGCGAAATCGGCGATCGTCTTGAAGTCGTTCAGATCCCGCATTTGGGCCGTCTCGCTCATCAACAGATGATGGCGCACCAGCCACTCCACGGTTTCGGTCTCCGCGGCGTCCATGCCAAGACGCGGGCAGAGCTCTTCGGCCACCCGCGCCCCGGCAATGGAATGGTCCTCATCGCGCCCCTTGGCGATGTCGTGCAGGAACATGGCCACAAACAGAGCCCGCCGGCTTTTCAGGGTGTGGATGATCTCGTGGGAGACGGGATGTTCCTCGCCCAGCTCGCCCCGCTCGATTTCCGAGACCACGCCCACGGCCCGCAGCAGGTGCTCATCCACCGTGTAGTGGTGGTACATGTTGAACTGCATGTGGGCGATGATGCGTCCGAAATCTGGGATGAACTTGCCGAGCACGCCGGATTCGTTCATGCGCCGCAAGATCAGCTCCGGCTCGCGTTTGGAGGTGAGGATCTCCAAAAACAGCTTGTTGGCCCGGGCATCTTCGCGAACCGCTTTGGTGATCAGCCGCAGAGAGCGGGTCACCAGCTTGAGCGTATCGGGATGCACACCGCAATTGTACCGCTCTGACAGCCAATAGAGCATGATCAGGTTCACCGGATCGGTTTTGAAGACATCATCGCGCGCTGAAATGATGCGTCCGTTCTCGATGGTGAAGTCCGCGCTCTCCTTCATGGTGCCGGCCCCGGTGAGACCGAACGGCATGCGCCGGAAGAAGTCACTCATCTTTGGTGCTTTCTTCAGCTGAGCCTCTTCCAGCACCGCACAGAAAATGCGGGTGAGATCGCCCACCTGTTTGGCGATCAGAAAGTAGGCCCGCATGAACTGTTCCACGTGGCGGTTGTCGCCTTCGTCCTCATAGCCCATGCGCACGGCCATCTCGGCCTGTTTGTCGAATGTCAGCTTGTCATCGGCGCGCTTGGTGAGGAAGTGCAGATGACAGCGCACCGCCCAGAGGAAATCCTCACACGCGCGGAACTGCTTTTCCTCATCCTTCGTGAACACCCCGACTTTCACAAAATCCAGGTCTTCTTCAGCGCCATAAACGAACTTGGCGATCCAGAACAGCGTATGCAGATCGCGCATCCCGCCTTTTCCGTTCTTTACATCCGGCTCCACCAGGTAGCGCGACGCCCCAGAGCGCAAGTGCCGATCGTCGCGTTCAGCCAGCTTGGTGGAAATGAAGTTCTTGACCGCCCCGCGTGCCTTCACCAGATCCTTGCGGTAGCGCATCATCAGGTCTTTGAAGAGCGCCTCATCGCCCCACAGAAAGCGTGATTCCAGCATGGTTGTGAGAATGGTGCTGTCGGTGCCCGAAAGGCGGATGCACTCATCCACCGATCTGGTGGCATGCCCCACTTTGAAGCCTAAGTCCCACAGCATGTAGAGCATGTACTCCACCACGCTCTCGCCCCAGGCGGTTTGCTTGTAGGGCAGAAGGAACAAGAGATCGATATCGGAGCCCGGCGCCAGAGCGCCACGCCCGTAGCCTCCCTGGGCCACGACCGAGATGCGCTCAGCATCCGAGGGGTTCTTGGCCCGGTATACGTGCACCACGGTGAAATCGTAGAGCACTTGGATCAGTTCATCCTGCAGCCGGGAGAGCGCTTGCGCACAAGCTGTGCCGTCCCGGTCAGCCTCAAAGCGCTGTTCAATATCCGCCCGGCCCGCCTTCACGGCATCGCCCAAGATTTCCAGGGCTTGCTTCCTGAGCGAGCTGCTGTCGTGGCCCACCTCCTGCCAGGCAGCTGTCAGCGCATGGCGCAGAGCTTCGCCATCAAAGGGTTTGGCAAGGGGGACATGCTCGTTCATGGGGCTGTCATAGCGCGATCTGAGGGCAGCGCCTAGGTGTCTTGATCGCTGGCCTTTTCCTTCAGCGCATAGACCAACTCCAAGGCTTCGCGCGGGCTGAGCTCGTCAGGCAGAATGGCGGCCACCATTTCCTCCAGCTCAGAGGGGCCTCGCCGCGCAGGAGCAGTGCTTGGCCGAGCGGCGGAGAACAGCGGCAGATCGGCGGCAAGGTCGCCCTGACCGCCCTTTTGGTCGCCTTCCTCCAGAAGGGCCAAGACCTCAGAGGCCCGCTCGATCACCGGCGCAGGCAGCCCTGCCAGCTTGGCCACCTGAATCCCATAGGAGCGATCGGCAGCCCCAGGGCCCACTTCGTGCAGGAACACCACATCCCCCTTGAACTCGCGAACTTTCATGGTGGCATTGCCAAGCTGGTCAAGCCGCTCGGACAGCGCTGTGAGTTCGTGGAAATGGGTGGCGAAGAGCGAGCGGCAGCGATTGACCTCATGCAGATGCTCAACGGACGCCCAGGCAATGGAAAGCCCATCGAAGGTCGCCGTGCCGCGGCCAATCTCATCCAGTATCACCAAGGAGCGCTCGCTGGCCTGATTGAGGATGGTGGCGGTCTCCACCATCTCGACCATGAAGGTGGAGCGCCCGCGGGCCAGATCATCCGCCGCGCCGACCCGGGAAAACAACCGGTCGATCACACCAATATGGGCTGAAGATGCCGGCACGAACGCGCCGATTTGCGCCAAGATGGCGATGAGCGCGTTCTGGCGCAGAAATGTGGACTTACCCGCCATATTGGGTCCGGTCAGGAGCCAGATGCGCTTGCCGTCGTCTTCTCCGGAGAGATTGCAGTCATTGGGCACAAACGGCGCTTGCCCGCCGCGGCGCAGCACCTGTTCCACCACGGGATGGCGGCCTTGACTGATCTCGAAGGCGAGGCTCTCGTCCACCACCGGACGGTTGTAGCGGTTTTCTTCCGCCAGTTCGGAAAAGGCTGTGAAGACATCCAGCCGTGCAAGCGCCGATCCCAGGCTGCTGATCAAAGCGCTCTCGGCAGTGACCCGGTCCACAAGCTGATGAAAGATTTCAAGCTCCAGCCGCTGGGCCTTGTCGCCGGCGGCCAGGATCTTCTGCTCCAGCTCGGCCAGCTCCGTGGTGGTGAAGCGCATGGCGTTGGCCATGGTCTGGCGGTGGATGTACGTGGCGTTGTTGGGCTCGCCCATCAAAGTGGGCCCGTGCTGGGCCGGTACTTCGATGAAATAGCCCAGGACGTTGTTGTGCTTGATCTTGAGCGATTTCACATCAACGTCGCTTGCATAGCCCGCCTGCAGACCGGCAATCACCTTGCGGCTTTCATCGCGCAGCGCGCGGCATTCATCCAGCTCTGCGCTGTGGCCGGTTTTCACGAACCCGCCATCGCGCGCCAGGAGGGGCAATTGATCCCCCAACACGGCGTTGAGAGAGGCGCCTACACCGCCATCGTCTGCCGCAAGGCTCGCGGCCAGGTCTCCCGCCAGCTTGGGCCGGGTGGCGAGCCCACCATGGCCCTCAAGCGCCTGCGCCAGCGCCCGCGCCGCAGCCAGGCCATCTCTCACGCCGGCCAGGTCGCGCGGGCCGCCTCTGCCGACGGTCAGCCGCGAGAGGGCGCGGGCGAGATCGGGACAGGCTTTCAGGTGCGTGCGCACGGTGGCGCGCAAATCGGCCTGGTCCAGAAAATAGGCTGTCACATCCTGACGGTCCGCAATCGCCTTCACATCCTGCAGCGGCGCGGCGAGCCATTCGCTCAACAGCCGTCCGCCGGCGCCGGTGATGGTCCGGTCGATCACCGAGAGCAGGCTGCCTTTGCGCTCGCCCGACAGAGTGCGCACCAACTCCAGGTTTGTGTGGGTGGCCACATCGATCAGCATCACCGCATTCTGCGAAGCCACCACCGGCGGGTGGATCGCCGGCATGCTGCCCACTTGCGTGAGCTCCACATATTCCAGCAACCCGCCGCAGGCCGCCATTTCGGCCCGCCCGAAATCGCCAAAGCTGTCCAGCGCCGCCACTGCAAAGAACGCCTTCAGCCGCCGTTCGCCGGTGGCACTGTCAAACCGGCTGGCGGGCAGGGGCGAGATGGTCGCGCCGCACTCGCTCAAAGCCTGCGCGAGCGTCTCGTCGGCCAAAAGGCTGTCGGCAACGATCAGCTCGGAAGGCTCAATGCGTGACAGCTCGGCGGCCAGGCGCCCGGTCGTGGTGGCCGTAACCGAAAAGGTGCCGGTGGAGATGTCGATCCACGCCAACGCCAGAGTGCCGTCGCCCTTGTGGCGGGCGAGGGCGGAGAGGAAGTTGTTGCGCTTGGCCTCCAGCAGACTGTCTTCGGTCAGCGTGCCCGGCGTCACCAGGCGCACCACCTCGCGGCGCACGACCGCCTTGTGGCCCCGCTTTTTGGCTTCGGCCGGATCTTCGGTCTGCTCACAGACGGCTACCTTGTGTCCAAGCCGGATCAGGCGCTGCAGATAATCGTCGGCCGCATGCACAGGCACACCGCACATGGGGATGTCTTCGCCGCTATGCTTGCCGCGCTTGGTCAGCGTGATGCCGAGCGCTCTGGAGGCCACCTCCGCGTCTTCGAAGAACAGCTCGTAGAAGTCGCCCATCCGGTAGAACAGAAGGCAGTCCGGATTGGCGGTTTTGATCTCCAGATATTGCGCCATCATGGGCGTGGGCGCGCTCGCCGGTTTTTGGGCAACCGGAGCGCTGCTCACATCGGCGGGTTCTGCGGCTTGTGCCGGTTCCATCACTGACCCCTACTCTGGCGATGGCCTTTACTACCAGAACGCAAAGGGGCCTGTCTTTACGCCCGTAAAGGATGTTCACAAGCGATCGAGGAGAGGATATGGTGAATCCTCGTTTTGGGGAGAATGCCCGGCATTTGCCGGGCGTGTTGGTCTTTGTGGAGCGTTAAGTAGTAAGATGGCAACCAAGAGTTCTGGCCCCGACCGGCCGCAATTCACTGATCAGGAGGCCTTGCGCTTCCACCAGCGCGGCAAGCCTGGGAAACTGGAGGTGAACCCCACCAAGCCCATGGCCACGCAGCGTGATCTGTCGCTCGCCTATTCGCCGGGGGTTGCGGTGCCGGTGATCAAAATCGGTGAAGACCCCGATGTGGCCTATGACTACACGGCCAAGGGCAACATGGTGGGCGTGATCTCCAACGGCACGGCCATTCTGGGTCTGGGCGACTTGGGCCCGCTGGCCGCCAAGCCGGTGATGGAAGGTAAGGCGGTTCTGTTCAAACGCTTTGCTGATGTGGACAGCTTCGACATCGAGGTGGACACCAAGGATGTGGACGAGTTCGTGAATTGCGTCCGCTATTTGGGCCCGGCCTTTGGTGGCATCAATCTGGAAGACATCAAGGCACCGGACTGCTTCATTATCGAGCAGCGCCTGCGCGAAATCATGGACATCCCGATTTTCCATGACGACCAGCACGGCACCGCGATCATCACTATTGCCGGCATGATCAATGCTCTGGACCTCACGGGCCGGGATCTCAAAACCACCAAAGTCGTGCTGAATGGCGCGGGCGCGGCCTCCATTGCCTGTGTGGAGCTGCTCAAAGAGATGGGAATGCCCCACAACAATGCCATTTTGTGCGACAGCCGCGGCGTTATCTACAAGGGCCGCGAGGCCGGCATGAACCAGTGGAAGTCGGCCCACGCGGTGGAGACCGACGCGCGCACCTTGGAGGAGGTGATGGCCGGTGCGGATGTGGCGCTGGGGCTTTCGGTGAAAGGGGCTTATACGCCTGAAATGATCAAGTCCATGGCCGACAGGCCCATTGTCTTTGCCATGGCGAACCCGGATCCGGAGATCACGCCCGAAGAAGTGGCAGAGGTGCGCGATGATGCCATCATGGCCACGGGCAGGTCCGACTATCCCAACCAGATCAATAATGTCCTGGGCTTTCCTTATATTTTCCGCGGGGCGCTGGATGTGCGGGCCACCACCATCAACGGGGCCATGAAGATCGCAGCCGCTGAGGCCTTGGCAGAACTTGCCCGCGAAGATGTGCCCGATGAAGTGGCAGCGGCGTACCATGGCAAGCGGCCCATCTATGGGCCGGGCTACCTGATCCCCGTGCCGTTTGATCCCCGCCTGATCAGCCGGGTGCCGAAGGCTGTGGCCAAGGCGGCCATGGACTCCGGCGTTGCCAAGAAGCACATTGCTGATCTGGACGCCTACGAGATCGAACTGTCGGCCCGGCTCGACCCCATTGCCGGCACCTTGCAAGGCATCCTCGATAAGGTTCGGGACAACCCGCGCCGGGTGGTGTTTGCCGAGGGCGAGGAGGACCGCATGATCCGGGCTGCCAACTCGTTCGCATCGTCCGGTCTGGGCGAGGCCATCCTGATCGGGCGGGAGCAGGAGATCAATCAGACCGTTGCGCGGACCGGTATCGAACTCCACCCTTCGGTGACCTTGCTGAATGCCCGCCTGTCGGACCGCAACGCAGACTATGCGGAGTATTTCTACAAGCGCATGCAGCGCTCCGGCTTCCTCTACCGCGACTGTCAGCGTCTGGTGAACAATGACCGCAACATCTTTGCCGGCTGCATGGTGGCCATGGGCGATGCCGATGCGCTGGTCACGGGCATCACCCGCAACTACACCGTGGCTTTGGACAATCTGAAACGGGTGATCTCACCCAAGCCTGGCCACCGTCCGATCGGTGTTTCCATGGCGCTCTGCCGCGGGCGCACGGTGTTCATTGCCGACACCACGGTGCACGAAATGCCCAACTCTGAAGAACTGGCCGACATTGCTGTTCAAGCAGCTGGTGTGGTGCGGCGCTTCGGCTATGAGCCGCGGGTGGCGTTCCTGTCTTACTCCACCTTTGGCCATCCGCGCGGTGAGCGCTCTGATGTAGTGGCGGAAGCCGTCAGGGTTCTGGATGCCCGGGGCACGGCTGACTTCGAATATGAGGGCGATATGGCCGCCGACGTGGCGCTCTCCATGGAGGCGATGGCGCCTTATCCGTTCTGCCGCCTGACGGCGCCGGCCAATGTGCTGGTGATGCCGGCAGCCCACTCGGCCAGTATCACCACCAAGATGCTGCAGCAGCTGGGCGGGGCAACGATCATCGGGCCGTTCCTGGTGGGCTTTGAGAATTCCGTACAGATCGCGCCCCTGTCGGCAACCGCGTCAGAATTGGTGAACATGGCGGCGATCGCGGCCTATGATATTACGGGGTAGCAACAGTTCCGCGTCCTTGCGAAAGCGAGGACTTTCTTAGTCAAGGCAAAGGGGAGCGCTATGGGCCCTCGCGTTCGCAAGGGCGCGGGGCACTAAGCCGGCTCCGGCGCCCCAAAGCGCGCAAAATAGCGCGGGTTGATCGCTGAGACCGGCAGGATGATCAGCACATCGGTTGTGTTGAACTGATGGTCCACCACGGCCCCATCACCCACATATCCGCCAAGCCGCAAATAGCCCTTCACAAGTGGCGGAATGGCCTTAAGCGCCATTTTTGGATCAACCTCATCTGCGGCCAGCATGCCCATAGGCACATACAGCTCCTCATGCGCCCGGGCGCGCCAATCCTCGGGCGCAAGGTGATGGTGATGAAGATAGGAGAGCTGCTGGGCCAGTGCTTCATGATCGGTGCCCTGCAAGCTGGCACAACCGATCATCACATCCAGCCCATGCGCGCGCACATAGTCCCAGATCCCCTGCCACAACAGCTCAATGATCCGCTTGGTGCGGTACTCGGCCAGAACGCAAGAGCGCCCCAGTTCCAAAAACCGCAACTTGCGTTTCGAAGCCAGAAGAGGGGCCAGATCAAACTCGCTCTGAGAGTAGAACACCTGATCTGGACCCAGCTGTTCCTGGCGCAACAGGCGGTAAGTGCCGACGGCCCTTTGCCCATCGCGCACCAGCAGGTGATCGCAGATCGGATCAGAGCCATCCGCATCGAGTTTATCGGCCAGCGCCTGCGCGCCCGCGCTGGCGCCGCCATCCTCATAAAACACCTTGTATCTGAGAGCCTG
>JBCDDQ010000082.1:0-16990 GCA_039180225.1 Pseudomonadota bacterium | reverse complement strand
GGCTTATGTGCATGTGCGCAAGATCGAGGGCGGGCTTGCCGGCATTGCCCGTCTTGGTGTGCCGGGTTGGGCGGCGGCAGTGATTGGCGCGGCGGCCACCATATGCTTCCTGGCTGCGTTCCGGCACACGGTGGCTGCAAACGTGGTGCTGATGTACGCCACCGCGCCCTTCGTGGCCGCGGGCCTCGCGTGGCTGATGATGCGTGAGCAGCCCGGGCGCGTAACCTTACTGGCCTCTCTCTGCGCGTTGAGTGGGGCTGCCATCATGGTGGGCGGCTCGCTCGGCGGCGTGAACCTCACCGGAGATCTGTTGGCCATGGCGATGACCGCGGGCATGGCGCTGATGACGGTGATCGTGCGCAAATACCGCGCTTTGCCCATGGTGATTGCCATGGCCTTTGCCGCCCTCTTGATCGTGCCCGTGGCGTGGCCCCTGACCGATCCGTTTGCGGTTTCAGCCCGGGACTTTTGGTTGCTGGTCGTGTTCGGCGCGGTTCAGGCTGTGGCCATCACCCTGCTCACCGAGGGCACACGGCTCATCCCGGCAGCGCAGGTCCCGCTCATCGGGACGATCGAGATCCCATTTGCCGTTTTCTGGATCTGGTTGGCCTTTGGGGAAGTGCCGCCTTTGGCAACGTTTGCCGGTGGCGGAGTGATCTTAGCCGCGGTGCTGTGGTACCTGCGGGGCGGAAAAACACCAGACTCAACCATCAAGGCCAAATAGGCTGAATTTCCAAGCCTGTTCAATCGCTTACGCGAAATTGGGTTCGTTCGGATAAACAACTAAATAGTGGGCGACAAGTCAAGCTTTCGGTGGCATCAAGTCGGCAATCGAAGCCTGCCTCTCAATCGCCCAGAGCCGCTCCAAGAGTTCTTTCGCCCAGCCATCTGGCATACCGGCAAAGGCACAGCAGCTCAGAAACTTCTCTCCCAGCGCATCATCACTCAGCGGGTTGCCCGGCATGCCCGTGGGCTCAGCCAAGATGCCTGAGAACTGCTGGCCGTCGGTGGCGGTGACCACAACCCTCGCCCCTTCCGGGGTAGACGGATCAGCCGCAAGAGCGTCATCACGCTCCATGCTCACCTTAGCCATCTGAGTGGCGATCGCCGGGTCCTTCAGCGTGGCCTCGGAGATATGCTCCGGCGCAATCGTGCCGTTGACTAAAACGCAGGCAACCGCGAAGGGCATGGAAAACTGCGCCTGTTGCGGCGTCTGAGGATCATCATAAACCAGGCTCACCTCCACCACCTCAGGCACATGGCACACCACTGATGTAATATCGTCAGGATTGAGCCCATTCTCCTCCGCCAACCGCCCGGCCAGCTCTGCGCCCGCATGACCGGCAGAACAAATGGGGTATGGCTTGAACAAGATCCCCGGCTCTTTCAGCCGCCAGGTTGACCCCAGCCGGTCCAACTCCGTCAGATCAGCCTCTCCGTGATTGATCAGCTTGAGATAGCCGCGATGCTCCTCAAAAGCGACCACCGGCCCGGTGAGCCCGTGGTGCACGGCCAGGGCGCTTTCAACGGCCAGAGCAGCAGCCCGGCCCGCCAGGAAGGGTTTGGTGTCTGTGCCGAACATGGCTTTCATGCCGGAGGCCTGGACCGTTGCGATTCCGATCGCCTGGTTGATCTCAGCTTCGCTTAAACCACAGGCACGCCCTGCCCCGGCCGCAGCACCAGGAATTCCGAATGTGGCCGATGTCCACCAACCGTCATAGTATTGCCGGGTAGAGCACATCATGGCGACAGCGTAGGTCACCTCCACGGCGGCGATGACGTCACACAGGAACGCTTCGCCGCTGCGCCCATACTTCTGGGCAAGCCCCAGCACCGCAGGGAGAGACACCGCAGACCCGTGCATGATGCCGGTATAGCTGGTGTCATCAAAGTCGAGCGCATGGGCCTGTGTGCCTGCTGCCAGGGCCGCCCCGGCAGGAGACAGCTTCGCCCCCGTCCCCGGCACTTCACAGGGCCCTGATGCATAGACATCACCCGCCAGAGCCAGCGCCTTGCGCCCAGGCTCTGTGGCGGCCCCGGCGATAACGACGCCGATCGTGTCGATCACACAGCGTTTGGCAATGTGGCATACATCTTCAGGAACATCGCTGAGCGTCAGGGCGTGGGCCCAGGCCGCGATTCGTCCGGAGATGGTCAAGAGCCGGCCTCTTCCACCACGTAGCCGAACTGGGCCGCGGTTTCTTCCAGCCACTCATAGATCACCACGGCGAAATTGCGCGGCACAACAAGATCGAACTGATCAGGTCCGGAACGGTGACAGAGCGCCGCCACCCCGTGAATGTTGCTTTGGGCAATGGCGCCGGGGGTAAACACATCCGGATGCAGGTCAACCGCCAGGCCCCGCGCCAACACATCACGGGCTTTGGGCCCGGCGACCCTCAAAATCGTGCGGCCATGGCCAAGCTCGGTGATCACCGCCTCTTCAGGTGTGAACGTCTCACGCAGGGCCTCGCCTATGTTCGCCTTAAGGAGACAGACAATGAGGAACTTCTCCCGAGTGGTCCTGAAGACCGTGGTCTTGCCCTTGGAGGATGCCATCTGCATGTCGCTCGGCAGCGCCGTCCCCACGGGCTTGGAAGCCTTGCTCGCCACACCGTCCACCGTATCGGGCCAGGCGGCTAGCTGAACGATATCGCGCCCGGTGACTTCGCGGATCGATACCTCCGCATCGCCCGTACCGGCGCCTTTGCGACCGGGTGCGTAGATGCCAGCCAAAGCAGATCTGATCTCAGCCATTTTGCTTCTCCCCTGCCGGATCATAAAAATGAGGCGAGACCACCTTGCAGGGCACCACCCAACCCTTGAGCGGATAGCACGCGTCCACCAGCTGGCCCTCATAGCGCTCCAAACCGCCCTCTATGAGCCCCAGACCGATAAAGCGGCCAAGCGCAGGGCTATACGTGGTGGAACTCACATGCCCCAACCCGTGGCCTGCATGGGGCCCGTTGTGAGGATGGAGCAACGCGCCGCCCCGAAGCCGCTCCTCCGGGTTTACCGGCTCAAGCCCGACAAAGCGCTGGCGGTTTTCGTCCTGGATCCCCTCGCGCTGGCGCATGACAGAGCCAACAAACTGTTTCTTGGTGCTGGCCATCTTGCCCAGTCCCAGATCTTCAAGCGAAGTGCGCCCATCGATTTCGTTGCCGGCAAAATGGCCCTTCTCAATGCGCAGCGCGCCCAATGCCTCGGTGCCGTAAAGGCAGAGCCCGTGGCCCTTGCCCGCTTCATAGAGGGCCTCCCAAATGGCTTCGCCGAAGCCGGAGGGCGTGGCAACCTCATAGGCGAGTTCACCGGAAAACGAAATGCGGAACACCCTGACCGGCATGCCCTTATACTCGGTCTCGCGAACCCCCATGAACGGGAAGGCCTCGTTGGCGAAGTCTATATCAGCAAACACCTCCTGCAGCAGGGCCCTGGAGTTGGGACCGGCGACGGCAATTCCGGCATATTGGTCGGTCACCGAAGTCACGTGCACCTTCAGATCGGTCCAGCAGCACTCCAGGAGCCATCCCAGATGGGTCATGACCGCGGCGGCCTCTGCCGTTGTTGTGGTCATAAAGTAGTGGGTGTCTGAAAGACGCGAGGTGGTGCCGTCATCGAACACCAGGCCATCATCACGCAACATGACCCCATACCGGGCCCGGCCAGGTTTGAGCAGTTTCCAGCCGTTCACGTAGACCCTGTTAAGAAACTCTGCCGCATCCGGTCCCTGCACCTCGATCTTACCGAGCGTGGTCACATCGACCATGCCGCAGGTTTTGCGCACTTGGGTGGTTTCGCGGATATAGGCCGCATCCACATCTTCGCCGCCTTGCGGATAGTACCAGGCCCTCTGCCAGGCCCCCACATTGATCATCTCTGCGCCGTTCTTAAGGTTCCAGTCGTGCAGAGGCGTGCGCCTGAGAGGCCGGAAGTGCAGGCCCGTCTCCTGGCCGGTAATCACACCGAACGACACCGGATTATAGGGCGGGCGGAACGTTGTGGTTCCAGTTTCCGGGATTGACCGACCCGTAAGCTCAGCCATCAGAGCAAGCCCGGTTATGTTCGAAGTCTTCCCCTGATCGGCGGCCATGCCAAGCGTGGTGTAGCGCTTCAGATGCTCAACCGAGACATACCCCTCAATGTGGGCCAGCTCCACGTCGGAAACCCCCACATCATGCTGAAAATCCACAAAGCGCTTACGTTTCTTCACCTGCTCGCCAGGCTTGATATCCCAGATCGGCACCAGGGGTTTCTCCCAGTCCGCACTGGTCAGCCCCTCTGTGGCCAAGGCCCTTGAAGGCTCGCCGGCGCCGGCGAGCTGCGCTGCCTCAGCGCCAGCCGCGAAGCCGCTTTGGGCTGCGCCAGCGTCGCTGAACGCCCCCAACATAGCCCCGGCATGATGCTGATTGTCCGGCGGGGTTCCCGGCAGGAAAGCTGCCAATTTGGCATCAAACTCCGGTTTGCGGCCACGCTGGGATGACAAATGCACCACCGGATTCCACCCTCCGGAGACGCACAGCAGATCACATGCGAGCTGCCGCACAACATCGCTGGACGCACCGGTTTTGGCGTCAAACTCCGCCACATCGGCTGAGCGCACGCGCATACGGCCATTGGCACCGACAACGGCACGGCCGCTCATCACTTCAATGGAGGCCGATTTGCAGACGGCAACAAGCTGAGCGGGCGCGTCTTTGCGGGCGTCCACCAGCGTCACGTCAATCCCCGCCTCTTTCAGATCAAGGGCGCTCTGATAGGCGCTGTCATTGTTGGTGAAGACCACGGCCTGCTTGCCCGGCAACACGCCGTAACGGTTCACATAGGTGCGCGCAGCACCCGCAAGCATGATGCCCGGACGGTCGTTGTTGCCGAAGGGGATAGGCCGTTCCAGCGCACCGGTGGCCAGCACCACGCGGCCGGTCTGCACCACGATTGAGCGCTGGCGCACCTCGTGTTCATCGGGCTGCAGCTTGTGATCGGCCACCTTCTCCATCAGCGTGTAAGTGCCGTGATCATAGGCGCCCCAGGCCACAGTGCGAGGCAGCAGCTCCACATTTTGAAGTTTCTCTAATTCTTCAAGTGTTGCGCTAAGCCATTGATCTGACGAAGATCCTTTCGGTGCAGACAGAAGCGCACCGCCCAGGTCGGGTTCTTGTTCAGCCAGGAGAACCCGGGCGCCCGCACGGCCAGCGGCCAAAGCTGCAGACAAGCCGGCCGGACCTGAGCCCACCACCAGAACGTCGCAGAATTTGTAGACTTTCTCGTAATGATCCGGGTCAGGCTCCGTGGTGGCTTCCCCCATGCCGGCTGCCTTGCGGATGATGTGCTCGTACCACATCCAGGACTTTTCAAACGGGCCGATGAACGTCTTGTAATAGAACCCTGCGCTGAAGAAGCGCTGGAACAGATTGTTCACTTCCGCCACATCGAATTGCAGCGAGGGCCAGTTGTTCTGGCTCTTGGCGGTTAGGCCGTCATAGAGTTCAACCGTGGTGGCCAGCGCGTTTGGCTCTGCCCGTGCCCCTTCGCGCAGGCCCACCAGCGCATTGGGTTCTTCCGCGCCGGCCGCATAGATGCCGCGCGGGCGGTGATACTTAAACGAACGCCCCACCAGATGAATGCCATTGGCCAGAAGGGCAGACGCAAGCGTGTCACCCTGCAGGCCTTGATAGGTCTTGCCGTCAAAGGTGAAAGAGGCAGAGGCACCGTGAGTGACACGTCCGCCATTTGGAATGCGGTGAGATCCGGCCATCACTTCGCCTCCGCAGCTTCGGCGCCAGGCGCTTCCGGCAAGGTCACCACATCGCGGGCCAGCGACACGTCGTAGATTTCGTGGGTCACGGTGTCCCGCTCCACCACCAGCCATTGCCCGCAGCCGCGGGTGTGGTGCCAGAACTCCTTATGCCGCCCCTTTGGATTGGGGCGAATGTAGACATAATTGTACCAGGTCTCAAAATCGGTATCTTCGATATGCGGGCGCCGGCGCGAGGCGTCGCCGTAAATGGTGAACTCGCCATAATCGCGCTCACCGCAGCAAGGGCAGGTAATTCTCATTTTTGTTCTCCCCTAGTGCCAGCCGGGCATTGGCCCGGCGCCCTTCTCGTCGATGGCATAGCCCCGGCGGAAGCGGTCGAGGGTCAGTTTGGCGTTGAATTCGTGAGGCCGGTCATTGGCGATGGTGTGGGCAAAGCACCAACCCGATCCCGGCGTTGCCTTAAACCCGCCGTAGCACCAGCCGCCATTAATGTAGAGCCCTTCGACGGGTGATTTGCAGATGATCGGTGAGCCGTCCATGGTCATGTCCATGATGCCACCCCAAGTGCGCTGGAAGCGCAGGCGCGACAGGCACGGGATCATGGCCTTGCCTTCGGGCAGCAGATGATCAATGAGGTGGAAATTGCCGCGCTGGGCAAAGGAATTGTAGCCGTCCAGATCACCACCGAACACCAGGCCGCCCTTGTCGGACTGGGAGATATAGAAGTGGCCGGCACCGAAGGTGATCACCGTATCGATCAGCGGCTTATAGGGCTCTGAGACGAAGGCCTGCAGCAGGTGGCTCTCGATCGGCAGTGAAAGGCCAGCCATTTCAGCTACTTGCGTGGTGTGCCCGGCCACAGCGATCCCCACCTTCTTGGCTTTGATGGAGCCGCGCGTGGTCTCAACCCCCACCACGGCACCTGTGGCATCGCGCTGGAAGGCGGTCACTTCGCAGTTCTGGATAAGATCTACCCCGCGCATATCGGCCCCGCGGGCATAACCCCAGGCCACGGCATCATGGCGGGCTGTTCCTGCCCGCGGCTGCTTGGCCGCTCCATAGACCGGGAAGCGCGCATTGGGCGAATAATCCAGATAGGGCAGCTCCTTCATCACTTCTTCGCGGTCCAGGATCTCCCCGTCAATGCCGCATGAACGCATGATGTTGTAGCGCTTGGCGAACGCCTCCTTCTGAGAAGGCGAATGGAACAGGTTATAGATCTGACGATGGGAGACCATCGCATTGTAGTTCAGATCCTTCGACAGACCTTCCCAGAGTTGCAATGACTTCTCGTAGAAATAGGTGTTGCCGTCGATCATGTAGTTGGAGCGGATGATCGTGGTGTTGCGGCCCGTATTGCCGCCGCCCAGCCAGCCCTTTTCCAGAACCGCCACGTTGGTGATGCCGTGTTCCTTAGCCAGGTAATAGGCTGTGGCCAGCCCATGGCCCCCACCGCCCACGATGATCACATCGTACGCCGCTTTGGGCTCCGGGTCGCGCCAGGCGCGGTCCCAGCCCTTATTGCCGCTGAGCGCCTTGGTGAAGACGCTGAACCAGGAATAGTGTGTCATGGAAAGATGAGGTCCTTGATGCCTCTCAGGATTTGTGCAGTTCAGTGAAATAGGTGAGGTATTGAGCTTTCAGCTCTTCCTCGGAGGCGCCCACGTCATAAGCCGGGCTGGTGAGCGGCGCAACTTTTTCCGCTTTGATCACAACAACTCCACTGAAGGCGTCACAAAGGTCCCCCCAAACCTCCCGAAACCTGGGCTCCAGCGCCTGAAACTCCTCCGACCCGGATGCCAAGAAGCGCGCAGATCCCTTCAGCCGCAGCCCCTTGCGCACAATGGGATCTACAAAGTTGACTTCCACCGCGGGCCGCTCGGCAATGTTGGCCAGGGTCTGCGGCGAGCGGATTTCGCCGAACATGATGTGCTCATCGTCTAACACCAGGAATGTGCCTTTGGGCGACACGTTGGGCCCACCATCCGCGCTCACAGTGCCCACGAAGCCGAGTTTCTGGTCAGCAACAATCTGCTTCATCTGAGGGCTCAAACGGGCCATCGGATCCACCTCTGAACAGTCGTGAAGGAAATTCACTAGCACATACGGTTCAATTGTTCTATAGCGATTATGAAATGAACCAAATGTTTCACAAGCACCTACGCGACCGATGCAAGACCTGATCGACACCTTGTCGGGCAACTACGCCTCGCTCAGCCCTCAGCTGCGCCTTGCCGCCAAGCATGTCATGGACCGGCCGGAAGATGTGGCGCTGAAGTCCATGCGGGCGGTGGCGGCCGATGCGGGTGTAGCGCCCTCCACCATGGTGCGCCTCGCCCAGGCTTCGGGTTTTAAATCGTACGACGCGTTTCGTGAGCCGTTTCAGGACAGCGTACGCACAGGCGGTGCCAGCTTTGCCTCACGGACTGAATGGCTGGTGCAACTGGCCGGCGAAGGCGACACGGGCCAACTGACTGGCTCCATGGCCGAAGCGGTGATCTCCAACGTGGAGAATGCCTTTCGTGGGGTGGAAACCGAAACCCTGGAGGAGGCGGCCCAGCTCTTGCGCAACGCAAACCGGGTCTACGTGGCCGGGTTCGGTGGCATGAGCGCGGTGGCCAATTACTTCTACTTCGTCGCCCATATGGTGTTGCCGCACCTGGTGCCGGTGGGCGCGTCCGGCGGCACCTCCATCGACGATCTGGCGCACATTTGGCAAGGAGATGTGCTGGCCACCTTCTCCGTGGAACCCTATAGCCGGGAAACCAGCCGCGCGCTGGAGTTTGCCAAGCGCCGCGGGGCCAAGATCTTTGCCATCACCGATAGCCGGGCCTCACCGGCTGGGGCTTCAGCAGATGTGGCGCTGTTTGCTTCCACCGCGAGCCCACAATTCTTCCCCTCCCAGGCCGCCGTGATTGCGCTGATCGAGACCCTGGTGGCGCTGATCGTTGCCCATGGAGACGAGAAGATTGTCTCCTGGATGGAAGATCTTGAGAGGGTGCGCGCCGAAGAGGGTCTGATCCTCAAGCGTGGGGAGGGTTAGCCGGATGGGCGCTCTCCAGAAAGTCCCCCATGCGCTTCATGGCTTCTCCAATAGTCTCGCGCGAAGCGGCATAGGAGACACGCAGGTAGCCATGACCATTGTCGCCAAAGCTGCCGCCATGAAGCAGCGCAACGCCAGCCTCCTCCAGCAGGCGGGTTGCCAGCTCGGTGGAATGCCAGCCGGTTTCCATCACGTTCGGAAAAGCGTAGAACGCCCCGCCCGGCATGCGGCAGGTCACGCCCGGCAGCCCGTTGAGCCCCTCAACCACCACTTCGCGGCGGGCCATGAAGGTCTCGCGGAACCCTTCGATTTCATCATAGGGCCCGGTGATCGCCGCAAGGGCGGCCATCTGCGCCGGTCCGTTGACGCACGAATGGTTGATGGTGATGAGCTTGCGCACATGGTCGATCAAGCCGGCCGGCCACACCCCATAGCCCAGGCGCCAACCGGTCATGGCAAAGGTCTTCGACCAACCGTCGAGCAACACAACCCGGTCGCGCAATTCGGGCACTTGCAGCAGGCTGGCCGGGCCGCCTTCATAGATTTGGTGGGAGTAGATTTCATCGGAAAGGACGGCAACATTGGGATAGCCAATGAGCCCTTCCGCCAGCCGATCGAGTTGGGCCTTGGGCACCACGCCGCCGGTGGGGTTGGCGGGCGAGTTCAGGATGATCAGCCGGGTCTGAGGTGTGATGAGCGAGAGCACCTCATCTGCGTCAAAAGCAAAATCGTGCTCTTCGCGGATGGGATAGCCAACCGCCTTTGCACCGGTGAAACGCACCGCCTCCCGGTAAGGCGGAAAGCCGGGGTCCGGGTAGAGGATTTCCGTGCCGGGTCCGCCAAACATGGCGCAAGCAAAGAAAATCGTCACCTTGCCCCCGGGCACTATGATCACCTGGCCGGGATCCACATCCAGCCCCAGGCGCCCCTCCACGTGACCAGCCACCGCTTCGCGCAGCTCCGGCATGCCCACAGGCGATGTGTACCCGTGAGGTCCGTCACGGGCAGCCTTCTCGGCCGCTTCCAGAATATGTGCAGGCGGTTGGAAGTCCGGTTGGCCGATCCCCAGGTTCACGATCGAGCGCCCTTCGCGTGCCAGGGCCGCGGCCCGGTCGGAAACCGCAAACGCCCCCTCTTCCTCAAGCACCGTGGCATTGGGGTTCAACGCAACCATTTCTCATTTGCTCCCGCGACTTCTCAAGATCGCATTTCTATCACGACTTCAAATTGGAGGAACAGGCCATGAGGCTGGAAAACAAAATAGCCATCGTTACCGGCGGAGCGTCCGGCTTCGGGCTTGGCATCACGCAGTGCTACATCGACGAAGGCGCCAAGGTGCTGATTGCAGACATTGACGCTGCAAAGGCCGAAAGCGAAGCGGCGAGGCTTGGGGCCAATGCTGCCGCCCATCAGGTGGATGTGACCGACAGTGCGGCGGTGAAGGTCATGATTGAGGCGGCCAAGAGCACCTTCGGCGGGCTCGATATCATGGTGGCGAATGCAGGCCTCGGCCAACGCCCCTGCCCGCTCGATGAGACATCCGATGAAGAATATGACCGCCAGTTCGATGTGAACGTCAAAGGCATGCATTACTGCTGCAAGCACGCGGTTGAGGTCTTCAAGGCACAAGGGCACGGCAACATCATCGTCACCGCGTCCGGCATCGCGCTGATGCCGCGCCCCAACCTGGTGGTCTATGGTGCAACCAAGGGTGCGGTGCTGGTCTACGCCAAGGGCCTGGCCATGGAGCTGGCGCCGCTCGGCATCCGGGTCAACGCCTTGTGCCCGGCCGCGGGCGACACGCCGATGCTGCAGGAGTTCATGGGCGGGCAGGAAACCAGCGACAAGAAGGAAGCCTTCCGCACGTCCATGCCCATGGGCCGCTTCATCACGCCGGAGGATATGGGTCATGCGGCGGTCTACCTGGCCTCCGATCGCGAGGCCGGAGCGATCACCGGAACCGCGCTCGCAGTTGATGGCGGGCGCACGATTTAGGCGGCAAAAGAGCTCCCGCGCCCCTTGCGAAAGCGAGGGCCCATATCTCGGAGCGTGCAGATAGTTTGCTTGGGTCCTCGCGTGCGCAAGGACGCGGAAGAAGTAGAGGTAAAAAAAACCCATGACCGAACCAGCCCGAAAATCCCGCCGAGGCGGCGGCCGTTCTGCCCGCCATGTGGCCCGCGCCTCCGCGCTGCCTGATGAGTTGAAGCCCGTCAAGCCGGGCTTTGAAGGTGGGCGCTACAAGCCCCTGTCCGAGGCCGATGTCCAGAAGGTCCATAAAGGCGCCCTGGACGTTCTGGCCAACATCGGCATGGGCGAGGTGCCCGAGGTTCTGGTGGAAAGAGCCACCGCATTGGGCGTGGAGTATGATGATCGGGGACGTCTCCTGTTCTCACACGACTTTGTGGAGGACATCCTGGCGGGTGCGGCCCGCAACATCGTCTTCCACGGCCGCGACCCCAAGCACGACATCGAGATCACCGGCCGCAAGGTCTATTTCGGCACCGGCGGGGCGGCGGTGCGCACGCTGGACTTTGAGAACAACAGCTACCGTCCGTCCACCTTGGCGGATCTCTACGATTTCGCGCGCCTCGCCGACAGTCTTGAAAACATCTCCTGGTTCACCCGCAACATCGTCGCCACCGATGTGGAGGACATTCTGGAGCTTGACATCAACACCGCCTATGCCATCGCGGCCGGCACCACCAAACCCATCGGCACCAGCTTCTTCACGGGCGAGTATGTTTATCCCGTGGTGGAGATGTTCGATGCCATCCTGGGCGGCGAGGGCAAGTTTCGGCAGCGCCCCTTCTGCAAGGTTCATATCTCACCTGTGGTCTCCCCGTTGCGCTATGGTGAAGATGCGGTGAGCGTGGCCCTGGCGGCCATAGATGTGGGCATGCCCATCAACGAGATCATCGCAGCCCAATCCGGCGCCACGGGCCCGGCCCCGCCGGCGGCCATGCTCGTGCAGTCGCTTGCTGAAACGCTGGCCGGCCTCATCATGGTAAACATCTTCAAGCCGGGCCATCCCACCATCTTTTCCAACTGGCCGTTCGTGATCGACCTGCGCACCGGCGCTTTTGCCGGGTCTGGCGGGGAGATTTCGGTTCTCAACGCGGCAGCGGCTCAGATGGCCGGTTTCTACGGCCTGCCCGGCGGCGTCTCCGCCTCCATGGCCGACGCCAAACGGCCTGGCGCTCAGGCGGGCATGGAAAAAGCCATTTCGTCCCTCGCCACAGGGCTTGCCGGCGGCAACATGATCTACGAATCAGCCGGAATGTTCGCCAGCTTGCTGGGAGCCTCATTCGAAGGCATGGTGATCGACAACGAGATGCTGGGCATGGTGCACAGAGTGATTCGGGGCATTGAGGTGAGCGAGGACACCATGGGCCTCGATGTGATTGAAGATGTGGTGTTCGGTGCCGGCCACTTCCTGGGCCATGACCAGACTATCGCGTCCATGCAGCGCGATTATCTCTATCCCGATCTGGCAGGCCGCGAGAGCCCGGATGCCTGGGAAGAAATCGGCGGCGAAGGCATGAGTGCCAGAGCCCATAGGCGGGTCCAGGAGATTTTGGGCGCTCCGGCACCGGCCTATATCGACCCGGCCGTAGATGCCACCATCCGCGAGCGTTTCAACATCCTGCTCACCAGGGACCGGATGGGCTGGTGATGAAGCGCACCCTCGGCCCCATGTTCGATGCTGCCGGCATCACGGGCCAATGGGTGAACGGCAACACCGTGTCCGGGCTTGCCCCGCAGAAGGGCGCTTATGTGCTGGCGATAGATCTGAGGCGTCCAGCCCCGCTCGGCATCTCAAAGTTTGCAGCCTGCACCATAGCTCCAGCACTTTACGTCTATCTGGGCAGCGCGCGCGGGCCGGGTGGGATCGGCGCACGCCTGAAGCGGCACTTCCGCAAAGACAAAGCCCTCCACTGGCATATTGATCACCTCACCGCCCAAGCGGATCGTGTGGAGGCCCTGGCCGTGTCGGATGGAAATGAATGTGAATTGCAGGCAGCCCTGCTTGAGTGTCCTGAACTGGAACTCGGTCCGCAAGGCTTCGGCAGCACCGACTGCCGGCGCTGCCAATCCCATCTGCTGCGTTGCAAATGAAGACGGCCCCCGGGAGTACCCGGAGGCCGCTCAATTCAATCGCCCGTCAGCAGATCAGAACGACAGGATAATGTTCGGTCCGCCATAGTATGGTCTTGGGGCGTAAACGCCATAGCCGCCATAGCCATAGCGGTCACTGCGCCACCTGCGATGCCGTCTCCGTCTGCGCCGCCGACGCCGAAAGCGGCCATGGTGACCCCAACGTCGGCTGCGGCGCCGGCCGTGACCGGCCTCAGCGTCATCAGATCCCACCGTTAAGCCGATGCCGGCCGCGGTCACGCCAATCGCTGCCAGGCCCCCACCCAACAGCAAGCGCCTTTTGAGATCAGGTGCATCTGATGCCGTCTCCACAGAGCCGTCACCTTTTGACCCGAGCCCCAACCACAGTTGGCTAGGCAAGAGTTTCAGTTTTCTCAGCATATTCTGGTGCCTTTCTCAGTTAGTCCCAGGGCACCCCCTTCATTCCCAAAATTGCTGAATCTCTCAAATATTTCAACAGTTTTTATCGAATGATCGATCATTCAATTGTGATCAGCCACACTAATCAGCTGATTTCCGCCGAATTCCACCTTAACCAGTTTGGGTATAAGTTGGTGAAAACCCGAGTGCGCCCCTAGCGCCCTCCTGAGACATCCACAATCGTGCCGGTGCAGTACGATGCGCTGTCCGATAGCAGCCACATCACGACCTGCGCCACTTCCTCCGGCGCCCCCGAGCGCCCCAGCGGCACAGTCGGACCCAACTGTTCCACCCGGCCGGTGACACCCATATCGTCGTGAATATCGGTCTCAATGATCCCCGGCCGCACCGCATTGACCCGGATGCCTTCGCCACCCACCTCTTCTGCGAGCCCTCTGGTGAACGTGTCGATGGCCCCTTTGGAGGCCGCATAATGGAGCAGGCCATTGGGCCCGCCAAGCCGCGCCGCAGCCGACGACATATTGACGATGGCCCCACCCGGCCCGCCATGCTCGGTTGACATGCGCCGCACCGCTTCGCGTGCACACAGGAAGGAGCCGGTTATATTGATCGCCATCATACGCTCAACGCTGTCCCGGCTCATGTCTTCCAGCCGGGTGATCACGTCCACCACGCCGGCATTGTTGAAGAATGCGCTTACCCTGCCGAGCTCGGCATCGGCGGTCTGAAACAGGCGCAACACATCCTCTTCGCTGCTCACATCCCCTTGCACCGTAATGGCGCGCTGGCCTTTGGCGCGCACATAATCGGCCACAGCATCCGCCTCGTCCGCTTTGCGGGCATAGTTGACGCAAACATCATACCCTTGATCGGCAGCCAGCCGCGCCGTAGCCGCCCCGATGCCGCGGCTGGCCCCGGTGACGAGAAGAATTTTGCTCAACGGTTTTCTCCGAGTAATCTAAATGTCCAAGACGAAGCATACTCGGCAAACCACCAGGGTCCACCCATTTTCATGACCACAGAGCCAGAAGACCTTCCCATCCTGATCGCCGGCGGCGGCATCGGCGGATTTGCAGCCGCGCTGGCCTTGGCGCAAAAGGGGCGAGCCGTTCATATTGTCGAGCAGTCCGATGAGCTCAATGAAGTAGGCGCCGGCATTCAGCTGGGTCCAAACGTGTTCCGCATGTTCGACCAGCTGGGGGTGACCGAGGCGATCAATGATATGGCGGTGTTTCCCGACGCGCTGGTGATGATGGATGCATTGAGCGGCGAGCAGGTGACGCGCATTCCACTGAACACTCCTGAGTTCCGCAACCATTTCCAATACCCCTATGGAGTGATCTATCGGCCAGATCTCCACCGTGTGCTCATCGATGCATGCGAGGCAGAACATCTGGTGACCCTCACATTGGGACAAAAGATCCTTGGCTATGAAGACAAGAACACAGGCGTGGAGATCCAGTTGGACAGCGGGGAGAGCGTGAGTGGGGCAGCGCTCATCGGCGCGGACGGCTTGTGGTCAACCATCCGCCAGCAAATGCGCCAGGACGGCCCGCCCACCGTTTCCGGTCACATCGCCTACCGGGCGGTGCTTCCAACCGACGAAGTTCCGCTCACCTCCCGCAATAACTCGGTGGTGCTCTGGGCGGGACCCAAGACCCATCTGGTGCACTATCCGTTGCAACGGGGCGACATCTACAATCTGGTCACCGTCTTTCATTCCGAGCGCTATGAGGAGGGATGGGACGTCTATGGCGATGCCGAAGAACTCGCGCGCAAGTTCCAAAACCAGCATTCGGCCGTTCATGCCATGCTGGACAAGATTGAAGCCTGGCGGATGTGGGTCTTATGCGACCGCGAGCCGGTGAGCGATTGGAGCCATGGCCGGGTCACGCTTTTGGGCGATGCAGCCCATCCCATGCTGCAATATCTGGCACAAGGCGCCTGCATGGCGACGGAGGATGCGGTTTGCCTCGCCAACAAGGTGGACCAGTTTGGCAATGACGTTGAGAGCGCGTTTAAAGCCTATGCGGCTGACAGGTACTTGCGCACGGGCCGGGTCCAGCTGACCGCGCGGCTCTATGGCGACGTCTACCATGCAAAGGGGGTTACGGCTGAACTGCGTGCCCTGATGCTCGGTCCGCGCGCGCCGGAGCAAGCTTATCAGGGCATGAAATGGCTCTATGACGGAGTTGATGAAACAGGGTGTCAAATTCTCTAAACCTAACCGCCCGAGTGTGATAGAGGCACAGCGGAAACATCTGATTTTTGTGAAGGAGCAAGCCTATGGGCCGGACTGTATTCTTGAATGGCGACTACCTGCCCGAGAAAGACGCGAAAGTCTCAATCTTTGACCGCGGATACCTGTTCGGCGACGGCATTTATGAGGTGGTACCGGTGATCGACGGCATGATCCTCGATAAGGCCCCCTTCATTGAGCGCTTCGGCAGCTCCCTGGAAAAACTGCAGATCGCCTGGCCCTGCACGGAAGCTGAACTGTGCGCCATGCTGGATACCTTGGCGCAAAAGAACAGCCTCAGCGAGGGCATTATCTACATGCAAGTGACCCGAGGCGTGGCGGACCGCGATTTTCATTATCCGGCCGACACGCCCACCACGTTGATGGCGTTCACCCAGGCCAAAAACCTCCTGAACAATCCCGCCGCGGAAAACGGGGTCAAGGTGGTGTCCGTTGAGGATATCCGCTGGAAGCGCCGCGATGTGAAATCCATCGCCCTTCTGGCTCAATGTGTGGCCAAGCAGGCCGCCGTCGAACAAGGCGCCGCTGAAGGCTGGATGACCGAAGACGGGTATGTGACCGAGGGCACTTCTTCATCAGCCTATATCGTCAAGGACGGCGTGATCATAACCCGGCCGCTGAGCAACGAGATTTTGCCCGGCATCCGGCGCAAGGTGCTGCTCAAACTCGCCCAACACCATCAGGTGCGGGTGGAAGAACGCAAGTTCACAATTGAAGAGGCACTCAATGCGGATGAGGCGTTCTTGACCTCGGCATCCACCTTCGTTCTGCCTATTGTCGAGCTTGATGACCGCACGATCGGGGACGGCACGCCAGGTCCGATTTCCCAGCGGATGCGGGCTATCTACATCGATGAAGCCCTGTCGGTGGCCCGCCAAGAGGCCGCTTAACCTTTTTAGCCGACTTTTCTGCAATATATCACTGCTTGTTGGGCCGATCTTAACTTCCTTGCGCGTAAATCATGCCAAGTGCTGCTGGGGTGGCGTTGGCACTGTGCAAACAAGGTAAGTTGAGTCATGCAGGTGGAAGAGTTGGCATCAACCAACAGGAGCTACGCACCCGGCGATCCGGGAGAATTACTGCTGCCCCGTAAGGGACAGGCAGCGCTTGTGCTGAGGGTGACCACTCACAGCAACTTCGAAGAAATCCGCAGCGATTGGGAGACGTTTGAGAAAACCGCCCTCTCCACACCGTTCCAAAGCTATTCCTGGCTCAGCACCTGGCACGAGAAGATCGGCAAGCCTGCCGAGGAGGAGCCGGTCATTGTGACCCTGCGCGATGGGCGCGAGCAGCTCATGATGCTGATGGCGCTCTCTCGCATTCATACACCGGTCGGCAGCATGCTCGTGGATATGGGGCAGCCTGTCTGCGATTATCACGCTCCGCTTTATGCGCC
>JBCDDQ010000081.1:0-17009 GCA_039180225.1 Pseudomonadota bacterium | reverse complement strand
TTGGTCTGCTGGGGTATGGGGTTGCGATCCTGTCTTTCATGGGCGGCGTTCACTGGGGCCGGGCCATGGCGCAGCCGGCGGACGGCACACGCGCCTCGCTGACGGGTGATTACACGGTCAGCGTGGTGCCCGCGCTGGCAGCCTGGAGCGTTTATGCCCTGCCCTCGTCAGTTCAATTCATCTGGTTGGCGGCCTGCTTTGCAGTGCTGGGTTTCTATGACATTCGCAGCGCCCGTTCGCTGAACTTTCCGGCTTGGTATCCGACGCTTCGTTTGCGACTGACACTTGTAGTGGTGATCTGTCTGGCACTGGCCGCCGGGGCAAGTTTGCTGCAGTGAGCAAGCTGACAAACGCCGCGCCGGTTGCCTTTCTTTTCAAACATGATAACGGAACACTTTTTTCCACGCTTAAGGAGGGGACCGCCTTGACGCATCCCGACAAAAGCCAACGCACCGGCTTCAGCTTTGGAACTCAAGTTCGCAAGTCGCCCTTCACCGATGCCGCTCTCAGATGGGGGGCCAAGGGCTTTTCGGTGTACAATCACATGTACATTCCGCGCGACTTCGGCGATCCGGTTCAGAACTTTTGGAACCTGGTCAATGACGCCATCCTGTGCGACGTGGCGGTGGAACGACAAGTGGAAATCACCGGTCCCGATGCAGCGCGGTTTACGCAACTCCTCTCGCCGCGGGATCTGTCCGGTTGCGCGATCGGGCAGTGCAAATACGTTCTGCTCACGGATCAAGACGGCGGCGTCATCAATGATCCGATCCTGCTGCGCTTGGGGGAAAACCATTTCTGGCTGTCCATCGCCGACAGCGATGTTTTGTTGTGGGCGAAGGGTGTTGCGACACATGCGGGGTTGGATGTTCAGATCTGTGAGCCCGATGTCTCACCATTGCAGCTCCAGGGACCGAAGTCGCGGGACATTCTGCGCGCGGCCTTCTCGGATGCGCCGGCGGAGCTGAGATATTACAGGTTCATGGAGTATGACTGGAACGGGGTGCCCCTGATCATCTCGCGCACGGGCTGGTCGAGCGAACTTGGCTACGAGATCTTTCTGCGCGACGGGCGTGCCGGCGATGCTCTGTGGCAACACCTGATGGAAACCGGAGAGCCCCATGGCCTCAACCCGGGGCACACGTCCAGCATACGCAGGATCGAAGGCGCCATGCTGTCCTACCACGCAGACATGGATCTTTCGGTCAATCCGCTGGAGCTGGGCATGGACCGCTTGTTGGATCTGGACGGCGACTTCACATTCATTGGTAAAGACGCATTGCGCGCCGAGCGTGACCGCGGCCCGCAACGGCTGTCGGTCGGCCTTGAGATTGAGGGAGCGCCTTTCACCGGACCGAACACCGCACGCTGGCCCGTTGTTCAAGACGGCCATGAGGTGGGCTATGTCAGCTCTGCAATCCACTCACCAAGGTTGGACAAGAACATTGCCCTTGCCTTGGTGGCGCGGAATTGTTCTGAACTCGGGCAGACGGCAACGGTCGAAACTGAGTTCGGCGCCCGCGCAGCCAAGGTCGTTCCCAAGCCGTTTTTTGATCCGAAGAAATCCCTCGCCACACAGTAGTGGCGCTGGCCGGCAGGCGCTTTACAAGGGCGGCCCCTTCAGCCAGGGTGACGCCTGGGAACTGGATCATGAAGCCAAACGCAGCTCTTTTCATCTTCATCGCAGGCTCGGCCATCGTGATGCGTGAGGCACCGGCTGCGGGTGCTGACGACGGCACGTGGCGCCAATACGCCCAAGCGCCGAACGGGGATGTTCATTTCTTTGATCCCTCACGCGCTCAACACACGAACCGTCTGCATCGCGTGTGGAGCAGGATCCGCTACAAAACTTCCGTCATGGGGGCGGCCAGTTATCAGAGCCTCTTGGAGATCGATTGCGCTCAGCGTACGGAGCGCATTCTGCAGAACACCTTTTTCTCCGACAAGCACTGGAAAGAGCCCTCAATGGGCACGGACAAAACGGCAAAACCAGAGCGCCCGATAGAGAGAGGGTCGCCGGCCGAGCGCCTTTCTGAAATCTTGTGCGCAGAGTAAGGCCCTTCAAGCGGAGCAAAAAAATACCCGCGCCACAGGTGTAGCGCGGGCACGTGTTCGGGTTTGTGAAGACTTACTTCTTCATGCTTTCCGCTGTCACTTTATAGATCTCGCCTGCATCAACAGAGACATACAGTGCGTTATCCGGGCCCATGACCAGACCGCGGAACCGCCGTGCGAAGCCAAGAGGCATCCGCGTGATCCCATTGATCCCCAGGCCGTCAGGCGTGATGCTGATCATGTCGATCCGCGATCCTGGAGGCGTGCCACCAAAACCGATACCCATGATGCCTACGGCCAGGCGGCCTTCGTAGATGCCCCAGTTCTTGCCCTTGAGGAAAGCGGCAGAGCCGGTGCCTTGCGAGAAACCATTATTGTTCCATGCAGCCGGCATCAGATCTGCAAAGCGCGTGTCGCTCATCGGGGTGTAGGCAGCACGCAAGGCCGGGTCCATGCCCTCTTTCTGATTTGGCTCATAGCCGCAATACTTGTCCGGGCACTCGCCGCGGCCGCCACGTTTTTCAGCGGGGTCCCAACCGGCGTTCCCACCGTTCACAAGAGCGGTGATTTCATCATTGTGCCAGGGGCCGTGTTCCGCCGTGAACGCCCTGCCGTCGCTTGGACGGAAGTCGATGCCTTGGACGTTTCTGTGCCCGTAGGTGTAGATGCGCTTGTCAAAGCCTTCCGGAGGATTGTTGTCCGGGTGAGCGTTACCGTCCATGTCGACCCGCAGAACCTTGCCGCAGAGCAGACTTGGATCCTGAGGGCAGATCCCTCTGTGACGGTCACCGCCTGCGACCCACAGGTAGCCGCCGGGGCCAATGCGGATTCTGCCGCCATTGTGCGCGCCGGGATCACCGAAAGGCTGATCGGATGAGAACGGCTTGTACTGAATGTCGGTTACGATGTCCGTGCGATCAGAAACGCTCTTCAGGTCGTCGCTGACCTTGAAGCGCATAACGATATTGCCGTCGCATTTTTCAAAGTTGGTTTTGCACCCATCACCGCGATACTTCGTCGAGGACGAGTAGAGGTAGAGGATCCGGTTCTTCGCAAAATGCCGATCAGGAACCACGCCGAGCACACCCGCTTGTGCCTCACAAAACAGGTCGTCGCCGGTCGCGGCAAAACCTTTGGAGCCTTTCACGCCGTACAACGCGTTCACGGTTCCATCAGTGGTTCTGACAGACAACCCTTTGCATTTCTCGGTGAAGAACATCGTGCCGTCCGGCAAGAACGCCATGTCCCAAGGATTCTCCAGCCCCTTCAACACAACTTCAGATTTGATCATCGGCACGTCCATGGCACCTTCATGGCCATCAGCCTGAGCGGCCATAGGCAATGAGCAAACCAAGGCAGACGCCATGATCCCTGAAAACAAATTTGTAGATAGGTTTTTCATTTTTTCCTCCCTAATCGACATTGTACTTGGCGTCTTTCAGATACGCGGCCAAGTTTGCAATTTCCTCATCCGTCAATGGCTTTGCCATCATGATCATTAGAGATGAGTTTGGGCCCTGCTTTTCGCCTTTTCTATAGGCCTCTAACTTGGCAACCGTATATGAAATCTCTTGGCCGGAAACCTTTGGATAACTGGCTACACCTTTTCCGGCCGGTCCGTGGCAAGCGACACAGGTCTCATTGTATCTGGTTTCCCCCGCCGCTATGTCACCACCGAGCGCAGTCTGAGGGGAGAGCAGTGCGGTCATAACCAATAGTGTACTGGAAATTCTCAACAAGTTGCGCACCCCGATTTATGTGACTGTTTTTAAGTGCTGTGGGTGGCGGCGAAACATGTAGCGTGCTGTTCACCGAAACGGACCACCAAGGCGCTCAAGGTTAAAGCTTCAGACAAGGGAGTCAAGATGCGCTGCGGTTGTGGGCGGGCTCCGCCGTGTTTCGGACTTACGGCTTCGCGCGAATGCAGGAAACATGCACACCGGACCGTTCCGAATGCCGCGCCGAGGCCTGATTGTGCAAAATTCCGTACTCAAATCTCCAGTTGAGATCTTGCGTTTATGCGATTGCTTTTTCACAAAACCTTTGCCAAGCTGACGCACTTGCAACGAGCGGGAGGGAACAATCGTGTCAAGTAGTGAACAGACTTCCTCACAATCCAGTCGTGAAGAAATGGCGACTGACTACCAGATGGGGCAAGACAATATCCGCCCCTTTGGTTTGGATATTCACAATCCTGTCTTCGTAATTTCCAGTTTGATCATCATTGCCTTCGTGCTGTTGGCGCTGGCGAACCAGGAAGCCACGGCAAGTTTTTTTGGCTGGCTACGTCCGTTTCTAACCAAACAGTTTGACTGGTTCCTGGTGGGATCGGTCAACATCATGACCCTGTTCTGCCTGGCCTTGATTTTCTTGCCAGTGGGAGGGGTGCGCATTGGCGGCAAGGACGCCAAACCGGATTATTCCTACCCCGGCTGGATCGCGATGATGTTCGCAGCCGGCATCGGCATCGGCCTGCTGTTCTTCGGCGTGCTTGAGCCGACCTACTACAACTTCGCCGAAAAAGGCGCCGCACGGCCGTTGGGGATCGACATAGCCGATAGCCCCTATATCGGCGTGGTCGGCACCATTCACCACTGGGGCCTTGAAGGCTGGGCGGTTTACGCCGTGGTGGGCCTGACCCTGGCCATCTTCTGCTACAATAAAGGCTTGCCGCTGACCTTGCGGTCTGCCTTCTATCCCATTTTGGGCGAGCGGATCTGGGGCTGGTGGGGCCACTGCATCGACATTCTGGCGGTGTTTGCAACCCTCTTTGGTCTGACCACATCGCTTGGCCTGGGCGCACAACAAGTGGCGTTCGGGATGAACGAAGTGTTCGGCTTCGAACAGTCCAACACGCTCACCGTCATGCTGATTATCGGCATCACGGCGGTCGCTCTGGTTTCGGTCATGATGGGCATGGACAAGGGCGTGAAGCGTTTGTCGGAAATCAACATGATCATGGCCGTGGTGCTGTTCTTCTTCGTGATGTTCGCCACCGGTGCCGTTACGGCGATCACCAGATATGTGGGCGTCATGGTCGATTACGTGATCCTTCTGCCCGCGCTATCGAACCCGTTCGGGCGAACCGACACCAGCTACTTCCACGGCTGGACCACGTTCTACTGGGCTTGGTGGATTGCCTGGTCACCGTTCGTGGGCATGTTTATCGCCCGCATCTCCAAAGGCCGCACCGTGCGTGAATTCGTTCTGTGTGCTCTGATCGCGCCCACATTGGTCTGCGCGCTGTGGATGTCCACATTCGGTGGCGCTGCCATCGACATGCTGAACGCAGGCGGCGCGGAAGGCGTGAAAGCCACGGTGATCGACAGCTACAAGCCGGAAGGTTCTCTGTTCGGCTTCCTGAAAGAGCTGCCGCTTTACTCCATCGTGGCACCGATCTCGCTGGTGCTGGTGGTGATCTTCTTCGTGACCTCATCGGACTCAGGTTCGTTGGTGATCGACACGATCACGGCCGGCGGCAAGATGGATGCGCCGGTTGTACAGCGCGTCTTCTGGTGCACGCTGGAAGGACTGGTGGCGATTGCCCTCTTGTTGGGCGGCGGCCTCTCAGCGCTTCAGGGCGCGGCGGTGTCGACGGGCATACCGTTCACCCTCGTCGTTCTGGCCATGTGCTACTGTGTCTACAAGGCGCTGCTGACAGAGGAGCGGTAAACCCGCACCACATTACGCATAAAGCCCGCCGCCGGGGATCCTGGCGGCGGGTTTTTATTTGTGGGACGAGTGCTCGCGCTCCAGATCAATCTTGCGCTGGCGCTCCCGCCGTTCCTTTTGGAACGCTCTATCGCGGGCCTTGCGTCTTGAGGTCTCGTTTTGCTGAGAACGGCGCACCTGGGAGGCGCTGTCGTTGAAGCGGTCCACCGCCTTCTGATTGAGCTGCCGGATGGAGGCACCCGGGTCCGGGAGGCCGAGACCGGAGGAGCCGGCTGAGAGCGGGCCGCTCGCGGCAAACAACACGGCGCCAGCACCAACAATCACTTTAAGGATCAGCCTCATCGACTTGATATGGGGTCAGGCGGTCTGCTTTTTCAACAGCTCTACGAACATGGCCTCGACCGGCTTGTACTCAAAGCCGCCGAACTTCTGGAAGACAATTATGCCCTCCGGCGAGATGATGACCATTTCCGGCGTACCGCTGGTGCGGTAGCGGCGCATGGTGATGGGCACGCGCTGGCCCGCCTCGTGCCGGTCTATGCCCACGGGCATGGTGATGGCCTTTTCGGTCACGTAGCTCTTCAGCTTGTCGGGGTTTTGATAGCTGTGGCCCTCAAACACGGTGTGGATCTTCACCATCTGCAGGCGCCCGCCCTTGATGTGCTCGGCAAACTTTTCCTGCCAATGCTGCATCAGCGGGCCGGAGAAGCGGTTGCAGCCCGGGCACCAGAGCTGGAAGAAGTCAACGATGATGACCTTGCCCTTGAGCGTGTCCACATTGCCGCCATCGCCGTTCAACCATTCTGTGATCTCCCACATGGGCGCAAGACGGCTGGCGGAAAGGGCCGCTGCCGGAAGCGTGCTTGCCCCCAGCGCTGCGGCCCCTGCGGCAACAACGGATCGGCGGGACAGCAAAGGACGGCGGCTCATGGTCGTTTCCTCAGTTGAGTGCGAAGGGGAATCGCCAGTGTGCCGCCCAGGCCGGGGGGCCAGCAAAGCATATTTTCGTGAGCTGACGTGAAGGGGGTCGCGCGCCCTTTGCGTCCTTGCGAAAGCGAGGACCCAAGCAAATGATCAGCACGCTCAGAGCTATGGGCCCTCGCGTTCGCAAGGGCGCGGGAGACCGGTCGCGTTTAGCCGGCAACGGCGCCGGCGGTGATCACCGTTACCGAACGCCGGTTTTGCGAGAAGCAACTCTCTTCGGCGCACAAAGCCACGGGGCGCTCCTTGCCGAAGGCTATGGTGGAGACGCGGCCCGGTTCGATGCCTTGGGCGATCAGGAAGTTCTTGGAGGCTTCCGCGCGGCGGGCCGACAGGGCAATGTTGTACTCACGGGTGCCCCGCTCATCGGCGTGGCCTTCCACCTGAATGGTCACCTGGCCATATTGCTTCAGCCATGTGGCCTGGCGGCGCAGGATCTCTTGCGCCTGCGGGGTCAGGGTCGACTGGTCCACAAGGAACAGAACGCGGTCACCCACGTTGATGGTGAAGTCACGCTGAGAGCCGGGGGTTGCGTTCTCAACATCGACAGCAGCCACATCCGGTTTGTCTTTCGACGAACAGGCCGCAAGTCCTAAGAGGGCCACGGCGATGGCCACAATTTTAAAGCTTTCAACAAGACGTTTCATTCGTCCCACTCCTCGTGACAAGCCCCGTGCCGTCCTAATCAGGTCCACCCGGCTTCAGGCTCGTAGAATCCAATTGCAGAATTTGGTGATCGCTCATAAGCAAAAAAATGGCATTTATTGGATGAGCGGCGACCAGGCTGGATCCGATGCCCAAGTTCCGGTCTTGATCTCCTGTTCATTGTATCCAGTCAAATCCACGGAGTACAACTTTGCACCACCTTGTTCTCCGCGGGTTTCCCGGAAAAACATGAGCACACGTCCGTTGGGTGCCCATGTCGGTCCCTCATTGTGGTAGCCTTCGGTTAATATTCTCTCACCAGAGCCGTCCGGACGCATCACACCGATCAAGAATCGGCCCTTCAAAAGCTTGGTAAACGCGATCACATCTCCGCGTGGTGACCACACGGGTGTGGAATAGCGGCCCTGGCCGAACGAAATGCGGCGCTGATTGGTGCCGTCAGAGTTCATTACATAGATCTGCTGGGAGCCGGCACGGTCCGATTCAAAAACCACCTGTCGCCCGTCCGGCGAATAGGAGGGCGCGGTGTCGATCGCCGCCGTCTTGGTCAGCTGGCGGGTTGTGCGGGTGCGCAGGTCCATGGTGAAAATGTTGGAATTGCCGCCGCGCTGCAGGCTCATGATCACCCGCTGGCCATCAGGCGAAAAGCGCGGCGAAAAGCTCATGGAAGGATCGTTGGAGACCAGCTCGCGCTGGCCGGTTTCAATGTTCAGCAGATAGACCCGCGGCCTGCCGCTGGAATAGGACATATAGGTGATTTCCTGGCTGGTGGGGCTGAACCGCGGGGTCAGCACCAGATCGCCGCCATTGGTCAAGGTGCGCTTGTTGAAGCCGTCCTGGTCCATGATGGTCAGCTTCTTGATGCGCTTGGATTTGGGTCCGGTCTCTTCCACATAGACCACGCGGGTATCGAAATAGCCCTTTTCACCGGTCAGCCGCTGGTAAACCGCATCGGAAATCAGATGGCCGATGCGCCGCCAGTTGCGCGGGGTGGTGACGAACTGGAAGCCGGTGAGCTGCTTTTGGGCCAGAACGTCCCACAATCTGAACTCGGCCTTCAGCCGGCCATCGCCTTGCACGGTCACCCGGCCGGTGATCAGCGCCTGGGCTTTGATGATGCGCCAATCGCCAAACCGCGGCGGGGCGGAGAAATCGTTGATCTGCTCAATGTAAGAGGCCGGCGGCAACGGATTGAACAGGCCGGAGCGGAGCAGATTGCCGCTGATGACGCCGGAGATGTCCGGGCCGAACTTGGGATCGCCCACAAAGGCGGGGATGGCCACCGGCATGGGTTGCACCTGGCCTTTGGTGATGTCGATTTCGATCAGCGCGCGGGCCGGTTGAACGGACATGCCCCAACCGCCAACACTCATAACCAACGCGACCGCCAAGCACCGCAATATGGCCACCATACGGATACCTTTCCTCATGAAGCTGCCCTTTCCCAACCCAACTCAACCATTCACCATGCGATCGGGATCGAAATTGATCCTAAACTCATTGTTCTTGAAACTCTCAAAGCGGTCGTACGGTGCGCACTTAAAGAGCGCTCGCGTTGCCGTTTCGACCGCAACTTTTCCCTGCGCACCGCCGGAGGATTTAACGGCGAGAGGCACACCGAACACTTGCCCACTTCCATCAGTGCGAAATTGCAATGTCACCTGCCATAAACGCGCATCTTCCACACCAGCCGGAATGCTGTAACACTGATTGATCTTGTCGATAAGCCAATCCCTTTCCGTCGCGCTAAGCTCGGCTTTGTCCCCAATGGCGTTCCGCTCAGCCTTGCGGGGCGTTCCCGACCCTTCAGACGCCCGTTGGGGCGTCGTCTTATCCACTGATTTATCCAACAGCGCGGTCAACGCGTCAGCGTCGAACTTTCTTTTCTTTTGCGGTTTCTTCTTGGCAAGCTTCTTCTTCGGTTTGCGCCTTGGTTTCGGCGCGGCGACTTTTGGCTTTTCGGGCGCAGGCTTGGCTTCGACCGGTTTGGGTTCAGGATCCGGCGCGGGCTCAGGCTCTTTTTTCACCTCTTGAGGCTGCGGAACGGGCTCGGGCTCTTTTTCCGCTTCCACCGGTTTCGGTTCGGGTTCAGGCTCAGGTTCCTTGGGAGCTTGCTCTTCAGCCTTGGCTTCTTCCGGCTGTTGTTCAGGTTGTTCCTCTGCAGGTCTTGACGCTTCCAAGCGCACGTCTTCTTGTTTCCGCGTCGCCGGATCCGCTATGTCCTCTTCGCCGTCTTTTGCCAGTGCAACGGCCTGTGAAACTTCGCTGGGATCCACCAGATCCACCACCGCCGCCTCGTCAAAACTCGGGTTAAGCTCATCGGGAGACGAAAACGAGATCACCCCTGCAAGCAAGATTGCAGTGTGGACAAGAGTGGATGCGATCAAGCTCCAGCGCATGATCCTCGTTCTTACTTTATCTCTTCGGGTGCCGTCACCAGCCCGATGCGTTTAAACCCGGCGCCTGAGATGGTGCCCATGACCTTGGCCACAACACCATAATCCACCTGGTGGTCGCCGCGCACATAGATGCGCTCGTTATAGCCGTTTTGGCTTATGGCGAGCAATTTCGGCACCAGTGTGTCGAGTTCGATCTCGGTGTCCTGCAGGAAGATCCGGCCATCACCGTTCACCGTGATCGCCAAAGGTTCCTTTTCGCCCTGCAGGGGCTTGGCCTTGGATTCCGGCAACTCGATGGGAACGCCCACCGTTAGAAGCGGCGCGGTGACCATAAAAACAATCAGCAACACCAGCATGACATCCACAAACGGCGTCACGTTGATCTCGGTCATGGGCGCATAGGACGAGCGGCGGCGGCGCCGGGCTCCTGAAATCCTGCTCTGTAAAGCTGCGCCCATGGCTACACCGATTCATCAAGTTGACGGGAAATGATAGACGAAAACTCGCCCGAAAAGCTCTCCAGCCGCACGGCCAGTTTGGAAATGTCATTGGTGATCTTGTTATAGAAGATCACAGCCGGAATGGCCGCCAAAAGGCCCAATGCCGTGGCGAACAGCGCTTCGGCGATCCCCGGGGCCACCACGGCCAGGTTGGTGCTCTTTGAGGCGGCAATGGCTCTGAACGAGTTCATGATGCCCCACACTGTGCCGAACAGGCCCACAAAAGGGGCGGTTGAGCCCACGGTGGCCAGGAACAACAGGCGGGATTCCAGGCTCGCCATTTCCTTTTGCATTTCCACGTCCATGGCCCGCTCGATGCGCTGTTGAACGCCGAGAAAACCGGCGCGCATCATGGATTCCTGAGAGCGTTTCCATTCGCGCATGGCCGAGACGAAGAGGGCCGCCGAAGAGCGGTTTTTGGCCTGGGACATGGAGGCGTAGAGGTCTTCCAGGGACCGGCCGGACCAGAACTGGTCCTCAAACCTGTTGGTCTTGCGTTCGATGCGCACCAGCAGGAACAGCTTTTCGATGATGATTGCCCAGCTCCAGACAGATGCGGCCAGAAGGCCGATCATCACCAGCTTGACCACAATATCGGCCTGCAGAAACAGGCCCCAGAGAGAAAACCCGCCCGAGTGGCTAGCCGCATCCACGAGGTCTTGAGGGCCTGACTGGGCAAGTAAGATGAGATCCATGTAAGCGATGCCCTTAAGACTGCTTTGTTCGTGGAGCAAACCGGCGCCGGTCCTTCGGCGGCGCGCGCTGCTAAAAGCCGATTAACTATGTCAAAACTGCGGCGTTTAAGGCGCCCTACTCGTTGAGCCCAGCCGATTGCCCACGCACCTTTAGCTCCTTACGGGCACATGAGCAATTCCTGGTTAACAGATGGTTACGATCGGGCGGTTTATGAGTTCCCGCTCCTCCTGCTCCCCTGCGCACACGGGCGGCCATGGCGCGCACCACTCCCTTGGCGCAGAAGGTCCTCGCTTTCGCAAGGACGCGGGAAACCGATATAATCGTCATCCCCGCGAACACGGCGACCCAGAGGCCGCAGTTCTCCGCTGCTCGTGGGTCCCGGATATTTTGCTTGTGCAAAATTCCGGGATGACGGTCAGGCGGCAAGCTCTTTCAAGACCTGCCTCATCTTCCCGACAGCCTCCTCCAGTTCCCCTTCCTCAAACCCGGAAAACCCGAGCAACAGCCCCTCGCCCGCCTCAGAACCTTCCGCATAGAACCCCGACAGACTTTGCGCCTCCACGCCGCGCGCGCGAAGGCGTGCGCAGATCTCCACATCCGAATGGCGCGCCCGAAGCCGCTCTGCCAAGCTCACGACAATGTGCATGCCGCTGTTGGCCGGTTGGGGCGTGAGAAGCCCGCCGCAATGTTCCACAAGCTGATCCAAGAGAAAACTGCGCCGCCTGGCATAAAGCCGGCGCATGCGGCGGATATGGGCGGCAAACTGGCCGGACGTGATGAACTCCGCCAGCGCCGGCTGGGCAACGCTTGAGGCTTGAGGCCCCACCTCGCCATGAACCTGATGGAACCTCGACGCCAACCCCGGCGGCACCACCAGATAGCCAAGCCGAAGCGACTTGAACATCACCTTGGAGAAACTGCCCAGATAAAGAACCCGGTCCGTCTCGTCCATGCTCATGAGCGCGGCCAGGGGCCGGCCCTCGTAGCGGAACTCGCTGTCATAATCATCTTCCACAATCCAGGCCCCGGCCCGGCGGGCCCAGTCCAGAAAGTCGAGCCGGCGGGCCAGCGACATGGTCATGCCCAGGGGAAACTGGCGGGGCGGCGTGGCAATGGCCATGCGGGCGGATTTGGCAAGATCCACCCCGCGGGCCACCATCAACCCCTCGCGGTCCACCGGCACATAGACCGGGGCCAGGCCTTTCTCCACGATCTTGCAGCGCATGGGCATATAGCCGGGATTTTCCAGCCACACCCGGTCGCCCGGCGCGCACAGCACCCGGGTGATCAGATCAACCGATTCGCCCGATCCGCTGGTGATCAAGACCTGATCCGGCGCACAGGAAATGCCGCGCCAGGTGCGCAAGTGATCGGCAATGGCCGCCTTCAAATTGGCGTCTCCTTCCACCTGGGGCTCGCCGAAATGGCTCGCGATGGGGCCACGCCAGGTCTTCTGCAGAAGGCGCGCCCATTCTGCACGGGGAAAATCGGCAGGCGACGTGGCGCGGATGGAGAAGGGTATGGAGCGGGCGGGCGGCTCTTGAGACAGGCCCGGCTTGGGGACCATCGGCGTCGCGGCGCTGTTCACCAGCATCAATTGTTCCGGCGAAAACTGGGCCACGAAGATCCCCGCCCCGCGCCGTGCCTCCAGATATCCCTCGCTTGTCAGCTGGTCATAGGCGGTGATTAGCGTGGTGCGCGACAGGCCCAATTCCTTCGAGAAACCGCGCGTGGAAGGCAGCCGCGCGCCCGATGCCAAGCGCCCGGACAAGATGAGATCGCGCAGCTGCTCATAAAGCTGCTGATAGGCCGGCTTGGCGGTGTCGGCCTCCAAGGCAACGCCCAGGAGGGCAGGACTGAATGTGTCTGGTTTGGACAAAGTGGTATCTTCAAATCTTTCTGAATTGGATATTTCTTAATAACCATTTTGACCCTATTTGCCAAGAAAACGCAAATGTGGAGTTCCCTGATGAGCAGATCTTCTGAGGCGCCCAGCGAGCGCACCCGCTTGCGCCGGCTCTATGAGCGCGGCGCGTATGATCAAGACAGCGTCTATGGCCTTTTGGATGTGTTGCCGCTGGCCCATGTGGCCTATGTGTTGGACGGCGCGCCGGTGGTGACGCCCACGTTTCAGTGGCGCGAGGGCGATCATGTGTACTGGCACGGCTCGGCGGCCAGCCGCATGCTGCGCAAGTCCGAAGGCACTGAGGTGTGTCTGACGGCTTCCGCCCTCGACGGATTTGTTCTGGCGCGGTCCGGGTTTCATCATTCGGTCAACTACCGCTCCGTCACGCTGTTTGGCACGGCCCGGAAGGTTGAGGAGACGGACGCCAAGGAGGCGCGCCTGAAGGCTTTCGTGGACGGGCTCTTCCCCGGCCGCTGGGAGACGCTGCGCGCGATGACCGGTCAGGAGCTGAAGGCGACCACGATTTTATCCATGCCCATCGACGAGGCCTCCGCCAAGGTGCGCGCCGGCGGGCCGGTGGACGATGAGGAAGACTATGCTCTGCCGGTCTGGGCCGGCGTGATCCCGCTGGCCCCGCGGGTAATGCCCGTGGAGGCGGACCCCAGGAACCTGGCCAGCGTTGAGGTGCCGGAACATGTGAGCGGGTTTCGCTTTGGGTAAGGTCGGCCTGACTCCCCCGCCCTTGCCCCATCACCGTCACCCCGGAATTTTGCGCCAACAGAATATCCGGGGCCCAGAGGCCGCGCCCTTCCCCGTTGCCCTGGGTCCCCGCGTGCGCGGGGATGACGGGAGATAGTGCGGAGATCCATTACGTCCCCATCCACGTCACCCCGGAATTTTGCACCAGCAAAATATCCGGGGCCCAGAGGCCGCACGCTCAATTCCAGGCCGCTCTGGGTCCCCGCGTGCGCGGGGATGACGGGAGATAGTGCGGGGATGACGGGGTCTTCATCCGCGTCCTTGCGAAAGCGAGGACCTTCTCAGCCAAGGGATCGGTGTGAGCTATGGGCCCTCGCGTGCGCAAGGGCGCGGGGGGTGTTGTTACCCGCTACAAATAGCGCCCCACCGCCTCGGCGATTGCCGCCGGCATGCGTTTGGGCCGCCCGTTGCCGTCCACCAGCGCGGCCGTTACCTCCGCGGTGAACAATACCTCATCGCCGCGCATCACCCTTTGGGCAATCTCCATGCGCGCACCCCGCAACGCCAGGAACCGGCTCTCCACAACCAGCAGATCATCAATCCGCGCAGGCCGCAAATAATCGCACACCATGCGCCGCACCACGAAGCCCATGCGCCCCTCGGTCTCATGCCAATGCAATTCATGATGGTGAACGCCCAGAAGGCGCAGACAATCGGAGCGGCCGCGCTCGCAGAACTTCAGATAATTGGCATGGTAGACCGCTCCGGAAAAATCGGTGTCCTCATAATAGACCCGCACCGCCAGCCGGTGCACACCGTCTTCGATTTTGCCGGCAATGTCCGGCCACGCATCATTCGCCATCAGGATCGCTCGAGAACAGTTCGGCCTGTTTCGTGGCCAGGCTGGTGGGCGTGGCCAAACCCAGATGATCGAATGCATGTGGGGTGAGAATGCGGCCGCGCGGCGTTCTGTTCACAAAGCCCTGCTGGATGAGATATGGCTCGATGATCTCTTCAATGGCATCACGCGCCTCGGACAGAGAGGCGGCGATGGTCTCAATCCCCACCGGCCCGCCGCCGAAATTGATGGCCACGGCCCGAAGATAGCGATGGTCGAGCGCATCCAGGCCGCGCTTGTCCACCTCCAGATGGCCAAGCGCCTTATCGGCGGCGGCCTGGTCAATCTCATCCACACCGGCCACAGAGGCAAAGTCTCTCACCCGGCGGAGCAGACGGCCGGCAATGCGCGGCGTGCCTCTGGAGCGCCGGGCGATTTCGCCGGCGCCGTCGGCACTCAGCGCCACGCCGAGCACCCGGGCGCCGCGTTCCACAATGCTGAGGAGCTCGGTCTCGTCATAAAAATCAAGGCGCACCGGAATGCCGAAACGGTCTCTCAGCGGCGTGGTCAACAGCCCGGTGCGGGTGGTGGCGCCCACCAGGGTGAAGTGCGCCAGATCGATGCGCACCGAGCGCGCCGCGGGCCCTTCGCCGATGATGAGGTCGAGCTGGAAGTCCTCCATGGCCGGGTAGAGCACCTCCTCCACAGCCGGATTGAGCCGGTGGATCTCGTCAATGAACAGCACATCGCGCTCTTCCAGATTTGTCAGGAGCGCGGCCAGATCGCCGGCCTTGGCGATCACCGGACCGGAGGTGGCGCGGAAGTTGACCCCCAGTTCGCGGGCGACGATCTGTGCCAGCGTGGTCTTGCCAAGGCCGGGCGGGCCGGCGAACAGCACATGGTCCAGCGGCTCACCGCGGGACTTGGCCGCCTCAATGAACACCTTCAGGTTGGACTTGGCCCGGGACTGGCCGATGAAATCGCTCAGCACCAGCGGGCGGATCGAGCCCTCTGACGCATCTTCGCCCCGCTCGGCGCCTTCTACCAGACGGTCCTCGCTCACCGGGCCAGTTCCTTCAGGGCAAGCCGGATCAGAACCTCAGCGGACGCCTCATCGCCCGCCTCCTTCACGGCCAGCCCGACGGCGGGGGCCGCCTGGGTCTGGCCATAGCCGAGATTGGTGAGGGCGGAAATGGCGTCGGTCACCGCGGTGCCGGTGTTCGCCGCGATGGCGGTGGCGAGATTTGCCCCCGCGCCGTCTGTGGGCACGAAGGCGGGCGCCTTGTCTTTTAGCTCGGACACGATGCGCTGCGCCACCTTGGGCCCGACGCCCGGGGCCTGGGAGACCACCGCCTTGTCCTGCAGCGCCACCGCATTGGCAAGATCAGAGGCCGACAGGACAGACAGGATCGCCAGCGCCACCTTGGTGCCCACCCCCTGCACGGTGAGCAGCAGGCGAAACCATTCGCGCTCCAGTTCGGCGGCAAAGCCGAACAGGCGGATCTGGTCCTCGCGCACATAGGTTTCGATGGCGAGCGATATGGCTTCGCCGGCGGGCGGCAAATTGCCAAGGGTCTTGGCGGAGCAGTTCACATGATAGCCCACACCGCCCACATCGACGATCACCCAATCTTCCCCGAAGGAATCCACCACACCTTTGAGCTTACCGATCATGGTTTGGATTTCCGATTATGGCGAAGGTCGACATCATCAAATGGGCCCCGCGTCATATCCATGATTTCATCCGTGCTTAAACCACTGTCGCCAGTGCCTTGCACCCTCTCCAGCCAAAGCCGGAACGCTTCCATGCGACGCTGGCGGGCGATGTCCGGATTAACCTCACTCACGCTTACATCCTCGACTGGCTCAAGATAACGCTCATTGTTGGGACTGCGCTCTTAGCGTTTTCCAGACACAGAAGTTCTGCCCAATCAGTCGGATTCCCTTTGAACGCATGCGCAACTCCCCTTAGGAAACACCTAACGAAAAGCAAGAACAAGTCAAGAACATACTCGCCTACCCCGCCAGCTTTTCCACCTCAAGCGCCTGGCGGTGGTGGGCGTGGGTGATGGCCACGGCCAGGGCGTCGGCGGCGTCGGCGCTGTCGGGCGAACAACGCGGCAGGAGGATGTTGATCATGGCACCGATCTGGTCCTTGTGGGCGTGGCCGGCCCCCACCACCGACTTCTTCACCATGTTGGGTGCATATTCCGCCACCCTGAGCCCAGCACTGGCGGGCACCAGCAAAGCGATCCCCCGGGCCTGACCCAGCTTCAAGGTGGCGCGGGCGTCCTTGTTGACGAAGGTTTCCTCCACCGCCGCCTCGTCCGGGTCCCACTCCGTCAGCACGGCGGAAAGCTGCACATGCAGCTGCACCAGACGCTCTGAAAGCGACGCGGATGCATCGGTTTTCAGGGTGCCATTGGCCACGTGGCTGAGCCGGCTGCCTTGCGATGAGATGATGCCCCAGCCGGTGCGGCGCAGGCCCGGGTCAATGCCAAGAATGCGAATCGTTTTTGCCATATCCGCACCCTATATGAAACCATGCGAGACAACAGCCATGCGGTGGATAACCCTTTGAGAAAAGTTCTGATCAT
>JBCDDQ010000080.1:0-17046 GCA_039180225.1 Pseudomonadota bacterium | reverse complement strand
GTGCGGCCCGTTCGCTGTCAGATGCGCTCAAGATAAGGCTCCCAGCAATCCACATGCACATGATCGTTCGGGTTGGCGCCCTCCCCCCACAGTTCTGTGGCCTTGAAGCGCACCGAATAGAGCCATTGAGGGTTTTCGCCTTCCCCGCGGGCATTGGTGTCGGGGTAAACGTGGGCACTGCGGGCTTTGTGGATGACGCCGCGCCGGCTGCGCAAATAGCGTGGCAGGCGGGTGTGGCCTGTGGGGTGCAGGTTCCGGGCACACACGTCATCGCCCGGCTTGAAGGCGGGCGCACCGGCTTTGTCCCGCACCACCGGACCGCCTTTGGCAAGTGCCCCCGCTGTGTCTTCAGCTTTCAGAACGCGTTTGGTGGGGACGGCCGGCGCTATCGATTTGCCGCCTGCGATCTCCTCACCGTTGGCCAAGCCATGATCCTTGATCAGGTTTTCAAGCGCTGAGAACCAAATCTTGTAGTAGCTCCAGGTGAGATAGTTGACCGGGCCCAATGTTTCGCGCTCATAGCGCGAGCGGTCAATGTTCCAGGTGCCGGTGAACCCCATGGCCACCGTCAGGGCCATGGCTTTTTTCTCCCAATCTGCATGGAACACAGGCTCGTTGGGTTCGGGTACCACGGGGCCGAAACCTTGCAAGCCCCCCATGTCCTGCGGGCCGTTCACGACGCGACCTCGCCGGGCGAAAGGGCCAGCCCAGTGCCAATCATGGAGTCGCGGGTGACCAGCGCGGCCAGTTGCTCTTCACTCCAGCCCTCCGTGCCCGCCGGGCGCTGGGGCAGCACGAGGTAGCGCATCTCGGCGGTGGAATCCCATACGCGGACTTCTTTGTCGTCCGCCACCGTTACCCCGAACTCTGAGAGCACGCCGCGCGGATCTATCACCGCCCGCGAGCGGTAAGGCGCCGACTTATACCAGACCGGTGGCAGCCCCAGAACCGACCACGGATAACAGGAGCACAAGGTGCATACGACCATGTTGTGCACCTCATCGGTGTTTTCTACCACCTCCATATGCTCGCCCTGACGACCGGAATAACCGAGCGACAGGATGGCCTCAGAGCCGTCTTCCAGGAGCCATTTCTTAAAGCCGGGATCGCTCCAGGCCTTGGCCACCACGTGGGCGCCGTTTTGCGGGCCCACCTTGTTCTCGTAAGTGTCGATGATGATGTCGAGAGCCTTTGGGTCCACATACCCCTTCTCAACAAGCAGAGATTCCAGAGCGCGCACGCGCAAATCCATCTCCGGCAATTCGGAGTGATCGTGATCATGATCGTGGTCATGTGCCATGGTGCTGCTTCCATGCGGTGGAAAGAACTCTTGAAGACCCTACCACAAAGCGCCAGTGTGTGAAGTCCCGGGCAAGTGGTGGTGAGGTGGTTATGGCACAAGAAAAGTTCAGCGGAATTGAAGCCTGCGTGTTCGACGCATACGGCACCTTGCTCGATGTGCACGCGCCGGTGGCCAGCTTGGCCGGCGAGATTGGGCCTGACGCCGATGCGGTGTCCAACCTGTGGCGCCAGAAGCAGCTGCAATACACCTGGTTGCGCAGCCTTATGGGCGCTCACGCCCCGTTCTGGCAGGTGACCGGCGAGGCGCTGGATTATGCACTGTCGTTCCATGGCATCGACAACCGGGACTTGCGGCAACGCTTAATGGATCTCTATTTCGAACTTGATGCTTACGAGGATGCGCGCGATTGCCTGAGCGCGCTGAAGCAGGCGGGCCTGAAGACCGGTATTCTTTCAAACGGCAACCCCGAGATGCTGGACGGGGCCGTTTCGTCGGCCTCGCTCAATGCGGTGCTGGACCAAGTCATGTCGATTGAGGATGTGGGCATCTACAAGCCCGACAACAGGGTTTATCAGATGGCCGTGGAACGCATGGGCGTGGCGGGCCCGGCCAACATCTGCTTTGTCTCTGCCAACACATGGGACGCCCAGGCCGGAGCGCACTTCGGCTTTCAGGTGGCACGGATCAACCGCTTCGGCCTGCCGGACGACAATATGCCGGGCAAGCCCAAAGCACTTCTGGACAGTTTACGCGAATTGCCGGCAATGGTGTCTTAGGCACCGGCAGCCCTCATAGCCTCAACGGCAGGGGCGCCGTGGCGCCGGGCATGGCGGCCACGGGCGGCTGCGCCAAACGCCTCAAACAGCTTTACCGAATCTGCGTTCTCAGCGGCTTTGTATTCTGGGTGCCACTGCACCGAGAGCGCAAAGTCTTTGGCCGCATCGATGGAGACCGCCTCAATGGTGCCGTCGGCGGCGATCGCTTCAACCGTCAGACCTTCGGCCAAGCGATCAATCGCTTGCCGGTGCACGGTGTTGACCATGGTCTGGGTGGTGCCCAATATCTTATGCAGCACGCCCCCTGGGGTGATCTCGATCGTATGGGCCGGAAGGTAACGCTGGGTGACGTCGGTCAAGTGGCCTCGATGGTCATCTCGCCCCTCAAGATCCTGGATCTCCGTGACCACGGTGCCCCCCATAACCACGTTGAGTTCCTGGTGGCCCCGGCAAATGCTGAAGAACGGGATGGCGTGTTCGAGAGCCAGCTCGATCAAGGGCAATGTGGTCGCGTCCCGGGGATGATCATAGGGCTCATGAGCCTCTGTGGGCTCCTGACCAAACAGGCTCGGATGAACATTCGCGGGCGAGCCCGTGATCACCAGCCCATCCAGACCGCGCACCAAATCTTCCAGCGCGCCGGCATCACCGAGCGAAGGGATGAGCAGCGGATGGCACCCGGCCACGTCCGACACTGCGACCGCGTACTTGTCGCCCAGAATGTGGAAGGGCAGACCTTCCTTCTCCATCGTATCTGCAGGTAGCCCCACAAGCGGCCGGGATGTGTGCATTTTTGAGCTCGTCCGTATGTTGACCAGGTCTAGTATAGCAGACCGTGCAGATTTCCAAGCCACCTAGATCCAGCGGCGGACCGAACGGCAATAGGCCTCATAGTCGGGGCCGAAAGTCTCTCTCAAAACGGCCTCTTCGGGCAGAATGAAGCGGCGCTCCATCACCAGCCAGAACAGCGGGAGTGTGCACACGGCGCTGAGCCCGCCGAACAACGCAACGCATCCGGCAAGACTGATCGCGTCGGCCAGATAAATCGGGTTGCGGCTAAACCGGTATGGCCCGTCATTGATCAAGGCGCTCGGCGTCTGGCGCGGGACGACGGATGTCTTGAAGCGCCAAAAGGCAATCACGGCATAAAGACCAAGTGCGATGCCCATCGCCACCAGCGCCCATCCGATGATGGTCCAAATGGAATGGGACAGCATGACGATGGGTAAACTGTCGGCCAGAACCCATGCGGCCGCGATGCAGGCCACAAGCCACACGGGCGGCAAGTCTATGAGTTCCATCAGCTTGGACATCAACCAAACCTTCCGTTACGGCACCGGTTCGTGCAAGTTTTAAAGCCACCAGAAAGTTGACTTTAACCCAAACGGGCAGACCTCAGCCTGTTCAAGCAAGCGTTAGCGCTATCAGGGTTGAGTTTTGCCTGTCTATAGGCTTTAAGAACCCACCAGCTGGGAGGGACGACGCGATAAGATACCTTTCCAGTGTTTCCAAGCCGGCGTGAGGGACGTCCGGTACCTCAACTGCTCCGCACGGGCAACGACGCCTGCGCGGAGATGATGCAATACGATCAAGGGAGTAACTTATGGATCGTCGTTCATTCATTAAAAAGGCTGGCGTGGCGGCCGGCGCAACGGCCGCAGCCACGACGTTGGCAACCCCGGCAATCTCTCAAACCACCAAAGATCTGGTGGTCGTCGCCACTTGGCCTCGCGACTTCCCCGGTCTCGGCACCGGTGCTCAGCGCCTGGCTGCTCGGATCGACCAGCTGACCGAAGGCCGCATCAAGGTGCAGTACTTTGCAGCCGGTGAACGGGTTGGTGCGTTCGATTCCTTCGACGAAGTTGCCTCCGGCAACGCACAAGCCTACCACGCTGCCGACTACTACTGGAAAGGCAAGCACCCTGGTTGGGCCTACTTCACATCCGTGCCGTTCGGCCTCACCCACACCGAACACAATGCCTGGATCCAGCACATGGGCGGCCAGGCCCTGTGGGACGAAGTGGCTGGCGGCTTTGGCCTGAAATGCCTGATGGCCGGCTGCACCGGCGTGCAAATGGGCGGCTGGTTCAACAAGGAAATCGAAAGCGCTGACGACCTTAAAGGCCTGAAGATGCGTATTCCCGGTCTTGGCGGCGACGTTATGGCCAAGCTTGGTGCCTCTCCGGTCTCTTTGCCCGGCGGCCAGATCTATGAAAACCTGGTCTCTGGCGCCATCGACGCCACCGAGTGGGTTGGTCCTTGGAACGACTTCTTCATGAAGTTCTACGAAGCGGCCAAGTACTACTACTATCCTGGCATGCACGAAGCAGGCTCCACGCTGGCCTTCGGGATGAACGCCAAGTTTTGGGCGGATCTGCCGGAGATGGACAAAGAGATCATCAAGGCCGCTTGCTCTGAAGAGCATGTGTTCTCCATGTCCGAATACAACGCCAACAACGGTACGTTCCTGGCCAAACTGATCAAGGAACATGGCGTTGAGCTGCGTGAATTCTCCGACGACATTTACGACAGCTTCGGTGAAGCGTCTGCTGCCGTGTTCGAAGAAACCAAATCGCATAGCGATCTGGCTGCACGCGTTCACGACAGCTTTGCTGCCGCACGGGCTGACGTGGGTGGCTGGATGAAGCTCTCCGAAGGCGCTTACTATTCACAGCGCAACCGCGTGCTCGGCATCTAATCGGCGCACGTTGGCCCTTTAGGGCAAAAGCAAATTCGGGACGGGGCGAAGGGGCCCCGTCCCGGTCATAACAAGGGTGAGGGTTATGACGGTGAGTGAGACGGCTGAGGCCGCGGCCGATGTGCCGTACGATTATTCCGCTGCTACACTTGGATTACGTGCCCTGGCATGGGCCATCGTGTGCGGCACCTTTGCGTTTCTGATTAATGTCTATTTGAATTTCTGGCAGGGCTGGCCTGGCGCCGGCATGGCCACCAATGGCGGTGGCGGGCGCGCTGTTGCGCAGCTCTTATCCTATGTGGCCGCCGTGCTGGTGCCGATCATTTTTGTCATGCGCAGCAAACACACGACGTTACGCGAAGACGGCGTGGCGCTCGATAAGATGTCCAGATACATCATTCGCGCTGCCTTCTGGATGGCCCTGTTCATCGGTCTGGTGGATATGGTGATCTCGTTCCTGCGCGTGGAAGGCCTGCTGGCCAGCGTGGTGGGCGAGAGCCTGACTACGCAGCTCGGCCGCTCCCAGTTTCGCGGCACCTATGTGCACATTCCTCTGGTGCTGCTCGCCCTGGTGGTGGCGGCCTTTACCCGGACTTTGGGGTTCACCTGGCTGACGCTGCTGGTGGTGGTGGCCGAACTGCAGATCGTCATCACGCGGTTCATTTTCTCCTACGAGCAGGCGTTTATGGGAGATCTGGTGCGCTTCTGGTACGCCGGCCTCTTCCTGTTTGCCAGCGCCTACACGCTGATTGAGGAAGGCCATGTGCGCGTGGATGTGCTCTATGCGGGCTTCCAGCAGCGGACCAAGGGTCTGGTGAACGTGATCGGCTCTCTGTTCCTCGGTATCTCATTGTGTTGGGTCATACTCGTGCTCGGCATGGGCGGGAAGTCGGCCATCATCACCTCCCCGCTCTTGACCTTCGAGGTCTCCCAGTCGGGATTTGGCATGTATGTGAAATATCTGATGGCCGCGTTCCTGGCGATATTTGCTGTGTCCATGATGGTCCAGTTCACCGGCTACATGCTGGAAGCTTATGCTGATTACCGGGGCGATCCCGGCAAGCGCGAGCTTGAATCCGCACCGTCCCATTAATCAACGAGATAGCGACCAAAGCTCATGGAACTCTTCTTTCTGGCAATGCTGGTTCTGGTCATGGCAGCCGCGCTCGGCTCCGGCTATCCCGTTGCGTTTGCTTTGCCCGGTTCAGCCATTCTCACCATCGCTGCGGCGGCCCTGTGCGGCTATCTGTTTGCCGGCGACAGCGCGGCATACTTTGCCCATGGCAGCCCGGTGCAATGGCTCACTGCGGGCGTAACCAACTTTCGAGGGGTCTATTGGGAGGTTGAGCGAGATACGCTCATAGCCATTCCCCTGTTCGTGTTCATGGGCATCATGCTGCAGCGGTCCAAGATCGCCGAGGATTTGCTGGTGGCCATGGCGCAATTGTTCGGGCCGGTGCCCGGCGGCCTTGGAATTTCGGTGGTGTTCGTAGGCGCACTGCTTGCCGCGACAACTGGTATTGTGGGCGCCACAGTGGTGGCCATGGGCCTCATTTCCCTGCCGGCCATGCTGCGCAACAACTACTCCCATTCGCTGGCGACCGGCACCATCGCCGCCTCCGGCACCCTGGGCCAGATCATCCCGCCATCGATCGTGCTGATCATTCTGGCCGACCAGCTGGCCAGCGCCGTGGACCAGGCCGACGCCTCCCGCAAGGCGCTCTACAAAGCCACCACCGGCGACTTCGCCATGCCTTCCGAATTCGGCGTGATTTCCACCAGCGCGGGCGACATGTTCCTCGGCGCGTTCATTCCGGGCCTGGTGCTTGTGGCGCTCTATATGGTGTTTATTCTGGGCTACTCCATGTTCAGACCGAAGAGCGCGCCGGCGGTTCCGTTTGAGGGCTCCTACGACCGCGCGTTCGCAGGCCGGATCCTGTTGATCCTGGTGCCGCCGCTCACGCTGATCTTCGTGGTTCTGGGCTCCATCATCATGGGCATTGCCACGGTGAACCAGGCCGGCGCAATCGGTGCTGCGGGCGCTATGGTGATGGCCGGGTACCGCTTGGCTGAAGGCCGCAAGGACGCCTTCTACCCTGCCATTCTTGCGGTGATTTCGCTGGTCTGCGTGTTCATCGTTTCGAGCTTCTTCGACGTCAACATCAAGAACGTGAAGACCTCCGGCGATGTGTGGGGGATCATCTTGTCGGTGATCGCCGTGACCGGCTTCATCATCGCCCTCATCTGGAGCGGGTGGCGCACCTTTAAGATCGACAACACCATGCACGGGGTGATGATCGACACCGCCAAAACCACATCCCTGGTGTTCATCATTCTCCTGGGCGCGGCCATGCTGACCGCCGCGTTCCGGGCCTTTGGCGGCGAAGAGCTGGTGCGCGAGTTTCTGACCAGCCTGCCTGGCGGGTTCTGGACGCAGTTTATCATCGTGATGGCGGTGATCTTCGTGCTCGGCTTCTTCCTCGACTTTATCGAAATCGCCGTGGTCGTGGTGCCGATCGTGGCACCAATCCTGCTCATGGATCCGTCCGCGAACGTCACGGCGGTCTGGCTTGGGGTGATGATCGGCCTGAACATCCAGACCTCGTTCCTGACCCCGCCGTTCGGCTTTGCGCTGTTCTATCTGCGCGGTGTTGCGCCGGCCATCGTGAAGACCACCTCCATGTACAAGGGCGTGATTGCGTTTATCGGACTGCAGCTCCTGGCGCTGGTGATCGTTGGGTTTGTGCCCAACCTGGTGAACTATCTGCCGAACCGCATATCCCTAACCGCGGCAACGGCCCCACCGCCTATCAACCCGCGTCTGCAATATTGCATGGAGCAGTACACCTTCAACGAATACGCCACCCGGGGCGATGAAATCCGCGGCGCCATTGATACAGCCGCCAAGCTTGACCTGTCCTATCTGCCCAAGAAGCTGAAGGCAGATACTGAGAAAGGCCTGCAGCAGGCAGCCTCCGTTTACGGCCACCTGGAAACCATCGCCAAGACGGAAGCCGCGCGCGATGAAGGCGCTGCGAGCTTCCGTGATCTGCATTTCAAAGTCCGCCGCATCCAGGCCGACATCCGCAAACTTGATGCAGAGAAAAAGGCTCAAGACAGTGACCTTGGCCGCATGAAGCGCCAGACCCCGGTAGATCAGGACGCGGTCGCCAAGGCGGAAAGACATTTGGCTGAGATCGATAAAGAGCTGGAAGCCCTGAAGGCTTTAATCCCGGACACTTGGGAGAAAGATCAAAAGGCCTTTGACACCCTGCAGAAAGCCGACACCAAGGCTCGCAGAGATTACCGCAAAGCCGTGGATACCGCGTACACTTCCGTTCAAGACCTGATGGAGGTGGTCGAGGCGACCCCTGCACTGGAGGCCTTCCAAGCCGAGATGAGCGGCCTGTTGTCGGTGGTTGACAGCCAAGAGCCCAAGCAAGCCTCCGAAACCATCAACGAGTTCTCGAAGCGCCTGCGCAAAGTTGCCGGTGTGAAGGATATCCGCTCAGGTCTCTCAGCTGCCAGACGGGCGCTCCGGGGCAGATCGCCCGATCCGGATAAGGCCAAGGACGCACTCCAGAAAGCCATTGCGAGCTTTGAGAGCGACCTTGCGTGGCGCAAGAAGGCACAAAGCGACCTGCTGGCGGGCCTGAAAACATATGAGGCAACGATCCGCGACACCATTGGCCTGCGCCAGCAGCGCCGGTTGCCCGAAGCCCAGGCTCTGTCCATCGCCCAGTGCAGCTCAAGCCACAGGGATATCTCGCTGCACTTCTAAAAGAGGAGCTTTGAGGGTGTGCTAGAGAGCTGCACGGTTTGCCGCGCATCGACGCTTTCGGTGTTTCAGGAGATTGACGGCAAGACCTACTGGCGCTGCGCCACGTGTCACGCCACACTCCTTGACCCCGCACACCATCTGGGGGCCGCCGAGGAGCGTTCGCACTATCTGCTGCACGAAAACCGTGTGGAAGATTCGGACTACCGAACATTCCTGTCCAAGCTGGCCGGCCCGGTGCTGGCAGAGCTCAGCCCCGCCTCAGAAGGGCTCGACTATGGCTGTGGCCCCGGCCCCGCCCTGGCGGCCATGCTGGGCGAGGCCGGGCATGCGATGCGCCTGTATGATCCGTTCTTCCATCCCGATAAGACAGCGCTGGTGCACGCATACGACTTCGTCACCTGCAGCGAAACGGCAGAACATTTCCATCGGCCCGCTGAGGAGTTCGATCGCTTAGACAGCCTGGTGCGCCCGGGCGGTCTGTTGGCCATCATGACCTGCTTTCAGACCGACGATACCCGCTTTGCAAAATGGCACTACCGCCAAGACCCTACCCATGTGGTCTTCTACCGCGCGGAGACCTACGCCGTCTTGGCACAGCAGCGCGGCTGGCACTATAACTCGCCCGCTAAGGATGTGGCATTGCTGCGCAAAGCCGCATGATGCACTATGGCCCGCTTACCCCCGCCGGAATTCGTAAAGGACTAGAGCTTGGAACCGATCGTTTTTGCCGCCGTCTTGTTGGCCGCCGCCCTCCACGCCACCTGGAACGCCATCGTTAAAGGATCAGGGGACAAGCACATCTCCATGACAGCGGTTGTGATGGGTCATGTGCCGCTGGCCCTGATTGCCCTGCCGTTCTGCCCCCTTCCTGCCCCGGCCAGCTGGCCTTATCTGGCGGCCGGTATCCTTTTGCATGTGGGCTACCAGTTGTTCCTCATGGTGTCCTACCGGGTGGGCGATCTCACTCAGGTCTACCCGATTGCCCGGGGCATTGCACCCATGCTGGTGGCGGTTGTTTCGGTGGTCTTTTTGAATGTGTCTTTGTCTTCAAACGAACTCCTGGCCGTGTTGATCATTGGGACCGGCATTATGAGCCTGGTTTTTGTGCGCGGCAGCGATGGGCTGCGCAATGGCACAGGGGCTCTGATGGCCGTGATCACGGGCTGCTTCATCGCCGCATACTCCCTGGTCGACGGCCTCGGCGCGCGGGAGGCCGGCACCGCGGTGGGTTTTTATGCATGGCTCACGATCATTGATGCGCTGATCTTCATGGCGATTATGCGCATTTGGCGGCCGGGTACGGTAACCGAGGTGGTGCACAAGCATGTCCGCTTTTGTGTTCTGGGCGGCGGCGCTTCATTTGTGGCTTACGCCCTTGCCATCTGGGCCTTTACCCAAGCCCCCATAGCGCTGGTCACTGCCGTGCGCGAAACCAGCATCATTTTTGCGCTGCTGATCGGCGTGTTCTTCCTGGGCGAGCGTCTCAATCTGTTGAAGGTCTGCTCAACGGCCATGACGATCTTCGGTGTCATGATGCTGCGCCTAAACCGATAGAGCTCCGCCCCGCCATTTGGCATGGGATTTGCTTCTCTCAGCGTGTGTAAACGCGGGTGTAGCTTAACGGCAGAGCATCGATCGTCCAGATCGTCCGCACAGGTTCGAATCCTGTCGCCCGCTCCAATCACTTTCCTTGAGAATTGGCGGTTTTAGGCGTGTCCCATTACGGGACGAGGCGCATAGGCGCCTTCAAGAGATTTGATCTGTGCGGGCGAGAGCGTCAGATCGAGCGCCTCCAGCGCATCGCCAAGATGATGGGGCTTGGTGGTTCCGATGATCGGGCAGTCGACCTTGGAGGCGGTCCACGCCAGCGCCACCTGGGCCGGCTTTACGCCGAGTTTGGCGGCCACATTCTCCACCTTGGCCAGGATCTTGTAATCCTGGGGTGTGCCAAAATAGCCTGCGCTCAACTGATCGCTTGCGCCACGCGTTGTGGCGTCGCCCGTTTTGGGTTTGTTGCCCGCCAAAAATCCGCGCGCCAAAGGCGACCAGGGCACAAGCGCCACCCCCTCAGAGCGGCAATACGGGATCATCTCGCGCTCTTCTTCCCGGTACAGCAGATTGTAGAAATTCTGCATCGCAGAGAACCGCGCCAGCCCGTTCGCCTTCTGGAACTCGCGCATTTTTACGAACTGCCACGCCCAGGTTGATGAGCACCCCAAATAGAGCACCTTGCCCTGGCGCACCACGTGATCCAGTGCCTCCAGGGTTTCTTCCATGGGGGTTTGGCCGTCGAGGCGGTGAATATAGTAGAGATCGATGTAGTCCGTGCCGAGCCGCTTCAGCGAGGCTTCAACCGCTTCCAAAATGTGCTTGCGCGAAAGGCCCTTGCCGTTTGGCCCCAGTTCCATATCGAGGCCCACTTTGGTGGCAATGACCGTTTGCTCACGCGTGGAATGTTCGCGCATGGCGCGGCCAAGCACTTCCTCGCTCACTCCGATGGAGTAGTAGTCGGAGGTATCGAAGAAATTGATCCCGGCCTCAAAGGCGTCGCGGTAAAACGGCCTGGCCTGATCTTCGGTAAGCACCCAGGAATGGTTGCCGCGGGTGGGATCGCCAAAACTCATGCACCCAAAGCACAAGCGCGAAACCTTCAGTCCGGTGGCCCCAAGTTGTGTGTATTGCATCTTAACTTAGCGGTCGATATCCGTTGGATCGGACCTGTTTCCCCGAGCAGGGGCCGCAGGGGCGGCGTCGCGTTCGGCCTGCTGCCTGCGGAATTCTTCATCCAACTTGCGGGTTCTTTCCGCCTCTTCGGCGGCGCGTTGCTTTCTGCGCGCCTCCTCAGCAGCTGCCTTTCTGCGCGCTTCAGCGGCGGCTTTGCGCTTGCGCTCGGCATCTTCGGCTGCCTTCTTCGCAGCCGCTTCAGCTTCGGCCTTCTTGCGGGCTTCTTCCTCAGCCGCCTTCTTGGCGTCTGCTTCGGCCTTCAGGCGCTTTTCTTCCTCGGTCAGCTCTTTTGGCGGCTCTTCGGGTTGCTCCTCGACCTTCTTGGTCTCTTCTTCTGCGGCGGGTTCTGCATCGCTCGCGGCGGCGGGCACCTCTTCACCGGAGCTCATGGCCTTCACCTTGGCGGTCAGTTCCTCCACCATGGTGGTCTTTTCCTTGACCTCTTGCTCAGCCTTTTCCCGGGCCTCTGCTGCTTCCTTGAGCTTGGTTTCAAGCTGCTTTCGCTCTTCTTCGGCCTTGGTGACCTGCTCTTTGGCCTCTTCGGCTTCTTTCTCTCTCTCCTCGTTGGCCTGCTTCAAAGCCTCGATCTCTTTTTTCAGCGCCGAGAGTTCTTCCGTGGCTTCACGCGCACTCTCCACCGCCGTCTCTTTTTCGTTGAGCAGCTTATCGAGCAAGGCCTGATCGCCCGTGTCGTAGCAGCCCGACAGCACTGCTGCCGACCCAATCGTCATGGCCAGGAGAATCTTTTTCATCGTCACCGCAATCCCAGTCCGGTCTCTTGCCTTAAGAGACGCGTCCTACCCCTTGCATATTCCACCGGACTAACATAGGTCAAATCGCACCACCTTTTCTATCCCTCAAACGCTGTGACCGAAAATCATGAACAAACATGGTAAATGGGACTTCTGGATCGACCGTGGCGGCACGTTCACCGACATTGTGGGCCGTTCTCCTGAGGGCGATGTGCGCCCGCACAAGCTCTTGTCTGAGAACCCGGAAGCCTACGAGGACGCCGCCATTCAGGGCATACGCGATCTCTTAGGGCTCAAGACGGGCCAAACCATTGCCGCAGATGCCATCAGTTCGGTCAAAATGGGCACCACGGTCGCCACCAACGCCCTCTTGGAGCGAAAAGGGGACCGCACCCTCCTGGTGATCACAAATGGCTTCAGGGATGCCCTGGAGATCGGTTATCAGGCAAGGCCGGACATCTTTGCCCGCCACATCATCAAGCCGGAGCTGCTCTATGAGCGCGTCATGGAAGTGCCAGAGCGCGTGCTCACCGATGGCACGGTGGAGGTCGAACTCGATGCAAAGAGCGCGGAGGCGGGCCTCAGAGAGGCCTTTGAGGCCGGGATCCGGGCTGTGGCCATCGTCTTCATGCATGCCTACCGCTACCACGATCATGAGAAGACGGTTGCGGGCCTTGCCCGGGAGATCGGTTTCACCCAGGTTTCCGTCAGCCATGAAGTTTCGCCCTTGATGAAACTGGTCGGGCGCGGCGACACCACTGTGGTGGACGCCTACCTCTCCCCCATCCTGCGGCGCTATGTGGAGCAGGTTTCCGGCGAGCTGGGGTCCTCGGCAGATGGCGCACCGCGGCTGATGTTCATGCAATCCTCCGGCGGCCTCACCGCTGCCGATCAGTTCCAGGGCAAGGACGCCATTCTCTCCGGACCAGCCGGCGGCGTGGTGGGTGCGGTTGAGACCTCGCGCATGGCGGGTTTTGAGAAAATCATCGGCTTTGACATGGGCGGCACCTCTACCGATGTCTCCCACTATGACGGCGAGTTTGAGCGGGCCTTTGAGACCGAAGTGGCGGGTGTGAGGATGCGTGCGCCAATGATGCGCATTCACACTGTGGCGGCGGGCGGCGGATCGATTTTGCATTATGACGGCGCGCGCTTCCGGGTCGGACCGGATTCGGCCGGCGCCAATCCGGGTCCCAAATGCTACCGCCGGGATGGACCTTTGGCGGTGACGGATGCCAACGTGATGCTCGGCAAGCTGCAACCTCAGCTGTTTCCAGCCATTTTCGGCCCGGATCAGAACGAACAGTTGGACGCCGATGCGGTGGCTTCAGCCTTTAAGGCGCTCGCCGCAGAGATCGGCGATGGACGCTCTGCTGAAGAAGTGGCTGAAGGTTTCTTGCGCATCGGCGTTGAGAATATGGCCAATGCCATCAAGAAGATCTCCGTGCAGCGCGGCTATGATGTGACCGAATATGCCCTCACCTGCTTTGGCGGGGCGGGCGGCCAGCATGCCTGCATGATCGCCGACACGCTGGGCATGAAAACCGTGCTGATCCACCCGCTCGCGGGCATTCTTTCGGCCTACGGCATGGGTCTGGCGGATGTGCGCACCAACCGGGACAGGGCCATTGAAGCGCCGCTGAGCCAGGAGACGGCCGATCAGGTGGCAGGCATCATAAAGGAGCTGGCCGCGGACAATCTGAGCGATCTTGAACGCCAGGGCATTGCAGGCGCTGAGGCTGAGACCCACACTCATCTGCACCTGCGCTATGACGGCACGGACACCTCCCTTCTGGTGCCGTTCGGCGGCGCGGAGGCCATGCGCGCCAGTTTTGAGGATGCGCATTCCAAGCAGTTCGGCTTCGTCTCCCCGGAGAAAACCATCATCGTTGAGGCCATGTCGGTGGAGAGCGTCGGCGGCGGCGCCACCGCTGAGGAGGCTGATGAAGCCCTGTCTGCCAACCCGCCGATTGCGGGCAGCACGTCTCGGTTCTTCTCCTCCGGTGAGTGGCACGATGTGGGCATTTATGACCGCGAAACCATGCTGCCCGGCCAAAAGGTTCAAGGGCCCGCCATCATCATCGAGCCCACCGGAACCAACATTGTCGAACCCGGCTGGCAGGCCGAGATCACCGCCAAGCGGCATCTGGTGATGCGGCGCACCGAGGCCCTGGCGCGCAGCGCGCCCATTGGCACGAAGGCGGATCCGGTGATGCTGGAGGTGTTCAACAACCTCTTCATGTCCATCGCCGAGCAGATGGGCGTGACGCTTCAGAACACCGCCTATTCGGTGAATATCAAGGAGCGGTTGGACTTCTCCTGTGCCGTGTTCGACGCTGCGGGCGCGTTGATCGCCAATGCGCCTCATATGCCTGTGCATCTGGGCTCAATGGACCGCTCGGTGGAGACCATTATCCGCGAAAACCCGGTGATGAAGCCGGGCGATGTGTTTATGCTGAACGCCCCCTATAACGGCGGCACGCACCTTCCCGATATCACCGTGGTGACACCTGTGTTCCACGACGAGAGCGGCGACATCCTGTTTTACGTGGCCTCGCGCGGCCACCATGCGGATGTGGGCGGCATGGCGCCAGGCTCCATGACGCCGCGCGCCACCTCCATTGAGCAGGAAGGCGTGGTGATCGACAACTTCAGGCTGGTGGAAGATGGGATCTTCCGCGAAGAGGCCCTCCACGATCTGCTCACCAGCGGACCGTGGCCCTGCCGCAATCCGGTGCAGAACGCAGGCGATCTAAAGGCCCAAGTGGCGGCCAACGAGAAGGGCGTCCAAGAGCTGCGCAAGATGGTGGACCACTTCACCCTTGACGTTGTGAAGGCGTATATGGGCCATGTGCAGGACAATGCGGAGGAGAGCGTGCGCCGCTTTATCGATGCCTTGCACGATTGTGAGTTCACCTACCCCATGGACCAGGGCACGCAGATCTCCGTGAAAATCAGCGTGGACCGCGATAACCGTTCTGCCACAGTGGATTTCACCGGCACCTCACCGCAGCAGCAGACCAACTTCAATGCGCCGCAGCCGGTGACCCGGGCCGCTGTGCTCTACGTGTTCCGCCTGATGGTGGCAGACGAGATCCCCATGAACGCAGGCTGCCTGAAACCCATCACCATCGTCTTCCCGGACGATTGCATGCTGAACCCGCAGTTTCCGGCCGCTGTGGTGGCCGGTAACGTGGAAACCAGCCAGGCGGTCACAGACACGCTGCTGGGCGCTCTGGGCGCCATGGCGGCCTGTCAGGGCACCATGAACAACTTCAACTTCGGCAACGATCAGTATCAGTATTACGAGACGATCTGCGGCGGATCGGGCGCAGGGCCCTGGCATGACGGCACCAGCGCGGTGCACACCAACATGACCAACACGCGGCTGACCGATCCTGAGATCCTGGAGTTCCGCTATCCGGTGGTGCTGGAGGACTTCCACGTGCGGCGCGGCTCCGGCGGCGATGGCAAGTTCAAGGGGGGCGATGGCACGTTGCGCACTGTTCGCTTCCTTCAGGATATGGATGTCTCGTTCCTGGCGAGCCACCGCAAAGTGCCACCATTTGGCTTAGAAGACGGCGCGCCAGGCGAGTGCGGGGCCAACACCATACGCAAGGCGGACGGCAGTTTGGTGCACGCTGAGGGGTGCTCACAGCATGATTGCAGCGCGGGTGATGCGGCCATCATCAAGACCCCGAGCGGCGGAGGATTTGGGAGACCGTAAATATGTATATACTTTATAATTTCCCAGGTGCAGGCGGGTTCGCCGTCCAGGCTCTGCTTGAAGAGCTGGGCCTGGCCTACGAGCTCATCCATCTCGACTATGATGCCAGCGAGCACAAGAAGGCGCCCTACACCGATCTCAACCCGCTCGGCCAGGTGCCCACATTGGTGCTGCCCGATGGGGGTGTGATGACGGAGTCGGCTGCCATCCTGCTCTATCTCAGCGACCTGGAAGGCGACGCCAAGCTGGCCCCCGCCCCGGCCGATCCATTGCGCCGGGACTATCTGCGCTGGATGATGATGCTGACCACGTCGGTCTATAGCGCGAGCCTCAGAAGCTATCATCCGGAGGACTTCACAACAGCGGACGATCCAAAGCCCGTCAGCGCGGTGGCCGACCGGCAGCTCGAAGAGCACTGGCAGATCATCGAAGCGGAACTCGCCGAACGCGGTCCATGGCTGCTGGGCGAGACGTTTTCCACCGCAGATATCTACGCCACGATGTTCGCCCATTGGGTGCCGGACATGGCCGCGAACTTTGCCAAATGCCCGAACGTGAAGAAGCTGTGCGACGACGTGCGCGCCCGCCCCGCAGTGGCCCGCATTCTGCCCCAGCACGACGACCATTGGTGAGCCCGCAGGGCAATATGACACTTGCAGCAGGCACCTAAGGAGCGCCATTATCGCCAGCAAAAGATAACCAGAGGAACGCCCCAGTGAGCAGCAACGGATCTAAGCCACCCAGCGACAAGAAGTACAGAAGCCAGGAATGGTTCGACAATGTGGACAATCCCGGCATGACGGCGCTCTACGTGGAGCGCTATCAGAACCAGGGCTACACCCGCGGCGAGCTTCAGTCCGGCAAGCCGATGATCGGGATCTCCCAGACCGGGTCGGATCTGGCGCCCTGCAACAAGATCCATGTGTACCTGGCAGAACGGGTCAAAGCAGGCATTCGCGATGCCGGCGGCGTGCCGATCGAATTCCCGGTGCACCCTATTCAAGAGACCGGCAAACGGCCCACGGCGGCGCTGGACCGGAACCTTGCCTATCTCACGCTGGTGGAGGTGCTGCACGGCTATCCCATTGACGGGGTTGTGCTGACCACCGGCTGCGACAAGACCACACCGGCCCAGCTGATGGGCGCGGCCACGGTGGATATTCCGGCCATCGTGCTCTCCGGCGGGCCCATGCTGGACGGCTGGTGGCGCGGCGAGCGGGCGGGCTCCGGCATGGTGGTGTGGGAGAGCCGGCGCCTCCTGGCCGCCGGCGAGATCGACTATGAT
>JBCDDQ010000079.1:0-17086 GCA_039180225.1 Pseudomonadota bacterium | reverse complement strand
TTTGTCCACTCGGATAGCCAGCCGCGCACGATATCGCAACGGGTGCTCGTGGTGGTGGAGGCGGGTGCCTCGTGTGAGCTGTTTGAGACTCATGTCGCTCCGGCAGATGCGCGCTACGTGAGCACCGTCGTCACAGAAGTTGTACTGGGCGATGGCGCGTCATTCGACCATGTGAAAACCCAGCGCGATGGCGCAGAGGCTGTCCATCTGGCCAACCTGCACGCAAAGCTTGGCGCCGATGCCACATTCAACAGCTTCTCCGCCACCAGCGGGGCGCGCGTAAGCCGTCAGCAGGCGTTCGTTGAGTATGGCGGTGAACACACCAGTGCGAACATCTCCGGCGTCTACCTCCTGGCGGGTACCCAACATGGGGACAGCACCTTGGTGGTGGATCACGCGGTGCCCAATTGCACCAGCCGGGAGATGTTTAAGTTGGTTCTCGATGATCACGCCCGGGGCATTTTCCAGGGCAAAGTGATGGTGCGTCCGCACGCACAAAAGACAGACGGCAAGCAGATGGCTCAAGCCCTTCTGCTCGGTCCCGATGCTGAGTTTGACAGTAAGCCTGAGCTGGAAATTTTCGCCGACGATGTGGTCTGCGGCCACGGCGCAACGGCGGGCGAGTTGGACGAAGAACTGCTCTTTTACCTGCGTGCCCGGGGTATTCCCACAGACCAAGCCATGGCCCTGCTGATCGCGGCCTTCGTTGGCGAAGCTGTAGAGGAAGTCAGCAACGAAGCCGTGCGCGATACGCTCAATGAGATGGCGACCAACTGGCTGACGACACACAAGACAGGTGCATAATGCTGAAGCAAGCAACGCCCTTGGATGTGCAGAAGATCAGGCAGGATTTTCCAATCCTTGCCCGCGAGGTGTACGGTAAGCCGCTGGTTTATCTGGATAATGCCGCATCGGCTCAAAAGCCTAAGGTGGTGCTGGACGAGATCCAAAAGGCTTACGCGGAAGAATATGCCAACGTGCACCGGGGCTTGCATTACCTCTCCAATACGGCAACGGACAATTTCGAGGCGGCGCGCGAGACCGTTCGCAAGTTCATCAATGCACCCTCAGCCGACCAAATCGTCTTCACCCGCAACGCAACCGAGGCCATCAACCTGGTGGCCCAAAGCTTTGGCGGTCAGGTGATCGGGCAGGGCGATGAGATCGTCATTTCCATCATGGAGCACCATTCAAACATTGTGCCCTGGCATTTCCACCGCGAGCGCAACGGCGCGGTGATCAAATGGGCACCGGTGAACGATGACGGCGAGTTTCTTTTGGAGGAGTTCGCAAAGTTGCTGGGCCCCAAGACCAAAATGGTGGCGCTCACGCATATGTCTAACGCGCTGGGCACCATTGTGCCGATGAAAGAGGTTATTTCGCTGGCCCACGAAAAGGGCATTCCGGTGCTTGTGGACGGCAGTCAGGCCGCGGTGCACATGCATGTGGATGTTGTGGACCTTGATGCTGATTTCTATGTGTTCACTGGACACAAGACCTATGGCCCGTCCGGCATCGGCGTGTTGTACGGCAAGCTTGATCTCCTGAACTCCATGGAGCCCTACCAGGGAGGTGGGGAGATGATCGTGGACGTGCACGAAGATGAGATCACGTACGCCGAAACCCCCCACCGCTTCGAGGCCGGAACGCCCGCAATTGTGCAGGCCATTGGTTTAGGTCACGCGTTGAACTATATGATGGACGTGGGGATCGAGAACATCATGGCTCACGAGGCGACCCTTGCGGAATATGCCGACCAGCGGCTGCGTCAGATCAATTCGCTGAAACTGGTGGGAACAGCCAAAAACAAGGGCGCTATATTCTCTTTTGCGATGGAAGGGGCACATGCCCATGATATCTCAACGATTATCGACCGTTACGGCGTGGCGGTGAGAGCCGGTACCCATTGTACTCAGCCCTTGCTGGAACGGTTTGGCCTAACCTCAACTTGCCGTGCGTCTTTTGGCATGTACAATACGCTGGACGAGGTGGACGCATTGGCAGAGGCGCTCACAAAGGCATCGGAGTTCTTTGAGTGATGACGATTGACGACAGAAAAGATCCCAGCGCGGTGCGAGAAGGCTGCGCGCCGGCTATGCCTACAGAAGCACTGGATATTGCCGGCGAAAATGATGGCTGGGACAACCAGCAGGCGGCGCCCGCGGGCAATATGTCTAGCGCTATTCCGCAGCAGGAATTGGACCGTCTCACCGATGATATGATCACAGCGATTAAGAGCGTGTACGATCCGGAGATTCCGGTTGATATCTATGAACTTGGCCTTATCTACAAGATTGACGTTGATGACGACCGCAAGGTGGATATCGATATGACCTTGACCGCGCCGGGCTGTCCGGTGGCCGGCGAAATGCCCGGTTGGGTGGAAGATGCGGTGTCCACTGTCCAGGGCGTTCAGGATGTGAAGGTGAGCCTAGTGTTTGACCCGCCGTGGGACATCACGCGCATGTCCGATGAGGCCAAAGTCGTCCTCAACATGTGGTAAGACATTTGCCGTACTCTAATTGGCGCAATTACTAAGAAGAGATCATCATGGCCCTACGTCCCCGCCCACAAGTGATGAGCCTGACCGAGGCTGCTGCTGAACGTGTGCGTGAAATTATGGCAAATTCGGATAAACCGATCGCCGGCGTCCGGGTGGGCGTAAGGAACGCAGGGTGCGCGGGCATGGCCTACACGATGGACTATGCCGAACAGGCAGACCCCATGGATGATGTGGTTGAGGACAAAGGCGTCAAACTGTTCGTTGATCCTAAGGCTGTATTGTTTCTCCTGGGCACAGAGATGGACTATGAGATCACGCAGCTGAAGTCGGGCTTTGTGTTCAAGAACCCGAACGAAACCTCGGCTTGCGGTTGCGGCGAATCCGTAACGATCGCGCCCGCCAACTTGGCTGACTTTGCGCCGGCGCGCTAAGCTCAGTTCGTTTTTTTGGTTGTCCCACTTGGCTCTTCCAACAGCACGATGGGCGGCTGAATTTCCCGCAAGAGTTTTTTACGGATTGCTTCAGGATAATCCTTGAACGTGTTGGCGCTTATGACAAAAGCGCCGTTTCCACCGACCACGCTCTCCCGGTAGTAGGACGCCAAGAACTCGCGAGGGCCCAAGATTGCCAAGCCGTTCACGGTTATGCCGGCTGAGACCACCCGGTTGCGCGCAGGCTCCACGTCTTCACCTTCGTTGTTGGGCCCGTCGCCGGACACATCAATCACTTGCCGGTCACAGGTATAGGGGTTGGTTTGAAACAACCCGGCCGAGAAGGTGAGGGCATTGCCGATGGCCGTGGAGTAGGGCTTAAAGGCCCGCTCGACCCGATCAATCTGATCGGCAAAGGCGGCGATCGAGGCGTCATCTCCCAGCAACGTCCACGGGATCGCCTGCAGTTGGTGCGGATCTCCGCTCCACTGCATCACGGTCACCGCAATAGACCGGTTGCCGGGAAACCTGATGGCGGAGATGATCTCCTCTGAGCGGAAGGCTTGGGCAAGGCCACTGGTTTGCAGCTTGTACTCTCTCTGGTCGACACTACCCGAAACATCAAGCGCAAGAACCAAAGCCAGTTTGCAATGAGGTGTGGCCAGTGCAGATCTGGGGCCGGACGCCAAAAAGGTCACCGACAAGGCCATTGCGGCGAGGAGGCAGATCCATCTGTTCCAGACTGCTGCACACATGGCGCGATGATAGCCGATGATGTAGGCTGCTAGAAGTGACAATCGTGTAAGTGCAGCGGTGGGTTAGGCGGATGGCGGTCTCCCAGGAATACCTTGATTTCATCCAGGAGACCCTTGAGGCGTTCGGACCGGTGGACACCAGACGCATGTTCGGCGGTGCCGGCGTGTTCCGCGATAAACTGATGTTCGGCCTCATCGCCGACGAGCAGCTCTATCTGAAGGCGGACGATCTGAACCGACCTGATTTTGAGGCTGAAGACTGTCCGGCCTTTGTCTATGAGACCAAGGACGGCAAGAGAACGGTGATGTCCTATTCGCTGGTGCCCGAGCGTCTTTATGATGATCCTGAAGAGCTGGCTGAGTGGGCACGTAAAGCCTACGACGCCGCCCTGAGGGGCGACGCCGCTACAGCAAAACGCAAAAAGAAAGCCTAATCGTCTAGCGTTGCAGGAACGCTGGGACGTGTCCTGAATCTGTGATTTTGGCCACGTCTGGCATTGCTTCGACCTGTTCGGCCGGCCTTTGCGACCGGCGGTCTCCGCGGGATTTTTTGGAGGCTTCGCGGCGGCTTGAGCTGGCGCTTTCCGCTTTCTCCGCACTCTTGGTCTCTTGCGGTTTTCCTGACCGTTTCCGGTCTCCCGATTTCCGGCCCCGGCCTTTATCGTTTCCGCGACCACGCCCTTTGCCGCGTTTCGCAGAAGCTTGGGCAATCTCTTCCTCGGTCGGGGCATCGCCCAACCAGTCGATATCTTTCTGGATGAGCTTTTCCACATCCTTCAGATACTTGAACTCATCGGGCTGAACCAACGTGATCGAGTTGCCTTTCCGGCCAGCACGGCCCGTGCGGCCAATGCGGTGCACATAGTCTTCCGCATGGGTTGGGATATCGAAATTGTACACGTGGCTCACATCGGGGATGTCCAGGCCGCGGGCTGCCACGTCGGAGGCAATCAGATAGGTGATCTGGCCATCACGAAAGTTTGTCAGGGTGCGCAGGCGCGCGTGCTGGTCCATATCCCCATGCAGCGCAGCGGCATTGAAGCCGTGCACCTGCAGTGATTTTTCCAGAATGCCAACGGTGGTCTTTCTGTTCGCGAAGATGATGGCGTTGTTCACATCCTCGCTCTGCGCGCGCAGCACCTGCCGCAACGTTTCGCGTTTCTGGTCGAAATCACGGGGCGCCAGCAAAACGTTTTGTGTGATGCTCTCGGCGGTAGCGGACCGCTTGGCCACTTCCACTTCAACCGGGTTGTGCAGGAAGGTGTTGGTGAGCCGTTCGATTTCTGGCGGCATGGTGGCCGAGAAAAACAGGGTTTGCCGGGTGAAGGGGAGGAGTTTGCAAATGCGCTCCAAATCCGGGATGAAACCCATATCCAACATGCGGTCAGCTTCATCGACCACGAAGATCTCCACGCCGGTCAACAGCAGCTTGCCGCGTTCAAAATGGTCAAGCAGACGGCCGGGCGTCGCGATCAGAACATCAGCACCCCGGCTCAACTTGCGGTCTTGCTCCTCAAACGACACACCGCCGATCAGCAAGGCCACGTTCAGCCGGTGTTTGGCGCCGAGGGTTTCGAACGCCTCATGCACTTGGGCCGCGAGTTCGCGCGTGGGCTCAATGATCAAGGAGCGCGGCATGCGTGCTCTGGCGCGGCCACGCTCCAGTTTACATAGGAGCGGGAGAGTAAAGGCGGCGGTCTTGCCAGAGCCGGTCTGCGCAAGACCGAGAACATCCTTCCCTTCGAGCGCCGGCGGAATGCCTTGAGCTTGAATAGGTGTGGGTTCGGTGAAGCCGGCCGCGTTTACCGCGTCCAGCACTTTCGGGCTTAGGCCCAATGTATCAAATGACATATATGCTTTCTCTTGAGGGACCAAATTTCAGTCTATGTGCCGTTGGGGCAGGTCATCGGGACCTGAGCCCTTTCGCGGCACCACCTCAGAGCGCCGCAGCGGATGGCTGAAACATAGGGATTATCGGTTTAATGTCAATGTCCACAAAAGTTTGGAGTTTAGCTTTTGTTCCAATTGGTTAGCAGGAGGGTGTTCCACCATTGTCTCATTTTTCGCCCATATGGCGCTCATAAATCGAATCGGCAGCGGCCTGCCAGGGGGAAAAAGCATCTGCGTTTTTGAGGATCTCCAGGCCTTGGCCTGTGAGCGAGCCGGGCAGACAAAGGTCCTCAATCAGCTGTTTTAAGGGCGTATCCGTTCGCTCGTATGCTGACACGGCCCCGGCGCGTGTCATCCCGGCGATGAGCGCGCGCGCCTCCTCCTCTGGTACACCCTTTTCGCTCAGCCAGTGGGTCATTTCCAAAATCAGGGCCTGCACCCACCCAAAATAGGCTCCGCTGCCGCTTGCAGCCTTAAACTGCGTCTCAGTTTGAAAGGCGATCACCGGCCCGCAGGGCGCCAACAAGTCTTCAACCACGCCATTCGATGGCCAGAGGCTCGTGGGACTTTCGCCAAACTCCGCGGTGATCACCGGCATGGCCAGAACGATCGTGGCCCCGTTCACATAGGGCTCGTAGTCGCTGCGCGAAACCGTGCCGGCGAAGGAGAGCACGGTCTGGCTGTCCCGCCAGGGAAGGTCCTTGATGGTCTGCACCACGTGGAATGGGCGCACCGCAACGATCACCACATCGCTGCGCGTGATCAGTTCGCTGTTGTCGGGGCAGATCTCCAGGTCAAACCGCCGGGCGAGCGCATTGGCGCGCTCTGCGTTGCGTGCGCTCAGGAGAATTTCCGCAGGCGCATCCGCGCGCATGAGCCCGGGCACCACATGGGCCATCAAATGACCCACACCGAGCACGCCAACAGTCAGGGTCATAATGCTTGCCTTTCACTCTTCTTGCCCAAGTCCAAAAGGGCCGGAACCACGTCCTCTAAAGCCCTGCAGATCGTCACGCCTTCCTCCATAAGCTCTGCGCTCACATCCACTGGCAGAGAGGTGTTGGAGCCGTCCGGGATCTGGTTGAGCCGCCCGCCCACAAGAATGGGTGTGGCGAGCCCCAGATCGGCGAGAGCAGTTTTCAATTGCTGCACATAGGTCAATGCAACGCCGTTAAAGGTGGAAACCGCGATGCAATCTGCGCCGGTCTCGGCCGCCCGGGCCGCCAGCTTGTCGGCATCGGTTGAGACGCCGCCATCCAGAACCCTAACGCCAAGTTCGTTCAAGGCGTATTCGAGCAGCAGTTTGCCATGCTCATGCACGTCCGTGGTTGCAGCCAGCACCGTGTGCTGCGTGCCTTGCAGCAAGTCCCGGTCGACGGGGGCAACCTCACCCAAGTGGTGCTCGGCCATTTCTTGCAGCTCCTCCACAAGCGAGGATTGCACCACAGGCGAGCGGCCCCTGAGCGCAGTCTCATCCTCGCGGCCCGCCCCGAACAGCTCCTCCAGGCGCTTGCCTTCCAGGCGTCTCAGCGTCAACAGCAGCTCAACAGCATCTTGTGTGTCCACGCCGGCCGCGTCCAACCCCGTCAGCACGTTATCCTTGAATCTCTCGGCGCCCTGAACGATTTTCCCGGCCATCTCACTTGCCGTGGCCGGGTCGATGAGACCGTCATAATCATCGGCGTGGTCAATCATGCGGCCAGCGAAGAGCTGAGCATCAATGATCTCATCAATGTCAGGGATGCGCTGATTTTCGGTTACCGGAACCGGATTTATGGCGTGCCCGGTGGCGCAGTGTTTTTGGCCAAGAATGTCCGCGGTCAGATAGCTCGCCAGGCTTGCGAAGTTCTCCGCCGGCGTGCCCTTATAGGCGACCGTGTTGCCGTAGATCATCGTTCCGGGCGTATCTGTCACCTGCGCCAGCGCGAGATGGAACGCCAGGCGTCTGACCGGGTCAGTGAAGTGGTGGCCATAGCAATGGGAGATGGAGGCACCCAGCAGATCCTCCACAATATGGCGTTCAAGCAGAACCGCTCCAAGGCAGGAGGCCAGATCGGTGAACACGGCCGCATAGCCATCATCCAGATTTGAATGCACCAAAACCTCAACGTCTTGTGCCGCAATCAGGGCAAGGGCGGCAACGGTTGCCTCGGTGGCGCTGAGGTCGTCATCATCACCGGGCAGCCGGAACGTGAAGTACTGACCGAGATTGCCGATAGATGTGGATCCGGCTGCAAGCGCAGCCTGTGTGCTCTCAAGAGCAGCCGGAAAGCCGAGAACGAAATCGCCGAAATGGGGTGCGACAGGGGCTTGGCGCGTGAGCGCCACGAAGTCTTCTACGTCCTCCAGGATGAGACCGGTCCCCTTCTGGGCGGTCTCGCGTTTGGCCCGCGTCTGGCCCATGGACCAATCCAATGTGATGCCGTACCGGTCCACGGTGACGCCGCGTTTCGCGCACGCTTCAAACACCTCAGCCCAAGTGCGGCGCGACTTTTCCTGGTCGCGAAAGCCCATTTGCGCGTGCTGCATGATCCGCCCCTGGCCGGCCATGCGTCGTTTGAAGTCGGCCTCTGAGGCCTCCCCGGTTTCCTGCAGAAACGCCCCCGGCGCAACCGTCCAGTTCTTGGCGTGCGCCCGCCCTTGCGCGATCAACGCAGCGGTCTCAGGCAAGCGGGATTCAGGAAGGATTTCGGATCGGCTCAACACCATCTGGCCAGCCTATCAATGGGGACGCGAAAGGATCAATTGGAATTCCCCGCAAAGAGATAACGACATGCCCATCCGGCCGTCAGGCCGCCCAAGAGCGGCGCCAGCCAGAAGAGCCAGAGCTGGTTCACAGCCCAACCTTCTGCAAAGAGCGCGGTTCCGGTTGAACGGGCCGGATTCAACGAAGTGCCGGAGATGGCAAACGTGATGAAGTGAGAGGCGCTGTAAGCAAGGCCAACGGCAAGGGCGGCAAACCACCTGGGCACCTCGGGCTGGCTCACTCTCAAGAAGACAAGCACGAATATGAAGGTTTGCAGAGCCTCTATGGCAAAGACCGCCGCGGCTGGAAAGCCGCCCGGCGAATGACGGCCATAGCCGTTGGCTGCAAAGTCCAAAGGCTGGAAGCCTGGCTGAAGAGATAGGATCAGAAAGAAGGCGAGGCCGGCCAAAACCGCTCCGAACACTTGGGCCAGCGTGTACCATGCAAACTGTTTTGCCCGGATCTGATCCGTCATCCATGCGCCCGCGGACACGGCAGGGTTCACGTGAGCGCCGGACACGGGAGCGAACACCAAGTAGATCAAAGCCAGCGTGAAGCCGGCGCACAGCGCGATGCCGGTTAGCCCCACACCCATCTCGCCGAGCCGTGCAGAGCCAATGCCTGTGCCGCACAGAGCGCCAACCAGCACAAATGTGCCCAGAGCTTCCGCGAGCAGTTGTCTGCGCATGAATGAACTCCTGACGTCCCGTCGTTTGCCTCATTGCGGCGTCGCATTTCAGCGTGCATTTTTGCGACGATTTTGCTAGTGCTTTTTCCGTTGTGGTGCATGCCGATGGCGTCGGCAGGAGCCAATGTGCTCTAACCCAACGCAACAAGGGGTCTGATGGCCCCTGTCCTGTACGCCCGGAGACTCGCTTCCGGGCGTTTTCTCTTAAGCACCCGGAAGTCCCTGATGACACGTGTGTTTGGAGATAACCCAATGAAACGCCAACAATTCTTACAAATTCAAAATGGTGACAAAGCTGTACTTCCGTTTTCGGCGGAAGAATATGAACGCCGTTTAACGGCGATCCGGGAGATGATGGAAAGGTGCGCGTTGGATGCCGTGCTGTTCACCTCGATGCACAATGTGGCTTATGCCTCAGGCTTTCTCTACTGCAGCTTCGGGCGGCCTTACGCGTGTATTGTCACGCATCGTAACTGCACGACCGTCTCGGCCAACATTGATGGAGGCCAGCCCTGGCGGCGAAGCTTCGGCGACAATCTGGTTTACACTGACTGGGAACGCGGGAACTTCGTGCGCGCGGTCAAGTCACTCTTGCATAGTGCGCGCCGGATTGGCGTTGAGCATGATCATCTGAACCTGGCCATGAAGGCAGAGCTGGAGGACGCGCTTCCGGGGATCGTCTTGAAAGACGTCGCGCCGGCGGCGATGGAGGCACGCCTGGTCAAGTCGCACGAGGAGATCGATCAGATCCGGGCCGGCGCGGCGGTGGCCGACATTGGCGGCTATGCCATCCGCGACGCGATTGTGCCTGGTGCCACTGAGGTCGACATCGCGCAAGCCGGGCGCAATGCAATGGAACGCGAAATCGCGCGCCTCTTCCCGCACAGTGAGGTGCGTGACACCTGGGTGTGGTTCCAATCGGGAATAAACACCGATGGTGCCCATAACCCACTTACCACCCGGGCCATGTGTCCTGGTGATATTTTGAGCCTGAACACGTTTCCCATGATCTCCGGATACTACACCGCCCTGGAGCGCACGTTGTTCCTAGGCGAGCCAAGCGAAGCGCATCTGAGATATTGGGAGCTTAACGTGCGGGTTCACGAGCGCGGTCTGGAACTGATTCGGCCGGGCGCCAAATGTTCCGAGATCTGCTCTGAACTGAACGCGCTTTATGAAGAGGCCGGCCTGCTCCATCGGCGCACGTTCGGATATGGCCACTCATTTGGTGTTCTGTCCCACTATTATGGCCGGGAGGCCGGACTGGAGCTTCGCGAAGACATTGACACGATCCTGGAGCCCGGCATGGTCATCTCCATAGAACCCATGATCATGATACCGGAAGGTGAAGCAGGCGCTGGCGGCTACCGCGAGCACGACATTCTGGTGGTAACCGGGCAGGGCGCCGACAATCTAACGGGCTTCCCGTACGGCCCGTCCCACAACATTGTGCCGGTGCAAGGTCTCAAGGTTGCATAGATCCGATCAGCGCCCCGGTTTCAGCGCTGCGGCGCTGATCTTGACCCGCCCGAGCATTCGGTCAATTAACACTTTCAAGGATATGGTTCAGCTTAGGTTCATCTCCATTGGGATAGTTAAAGCCCACGATTAACAAACAATTCGCACTGAGGTATGGTGAGCACAGTTGAGTTTCATCCGCCCAAACTGCGAATATGCAAAGGAACGACACAATGAAATCTCTTTTTGCCGCAGCGGCCCTTTCCACGGCATTTGTGTTCACTGCGCCGGTCATGGGGATCGACGACGCTGATGCCAACAGCCGCAGAGATCGCATCCACGTCTGCGATTGGTACAGAACGAAAGCCCAGTTTGCCTCCAAGCGCGGCAATTTCGACAAGTCCGAGTTCTACTGGCACCTGTTTCGCGCGTGCATGAACCACCGGATCGACTAATCCTACCGGCCTTAATGGCACATCTCATCCGTCTTAAGGCCGGAGACCAGAAATGGTCTTCGGTCTGCTTGCTTTGCTGATCAAGTTCTCCCTGTCGCCGGCGCCGTATTTTGTTTAACGTGTTGCCATGAATGTGCGACCCGATATCAAGACAGGCTATTCCGCCTGCCCCCACGATTGTCCTTCCACGTGTGCATTAGAGGTTGAGGTTCTGGACGAACGCACCATTGGCCGCGTTTATGGAGCCAAGGACAACACCTACACCGCCGGCGTGATCTGCGCGAAAGTCGCGCGCTACGCGGAACGCGTCCATCATCCTGACCGGTTAACCCAGGCCTTGAGGCGCAAGGGCGCTAAGGGGGCAGGGGATTGGCAGGAGATACCGGTAGAAGATGCGCTTGATGAGGTGGCAGAGCAACTGCTCAAAATTGAGGCGCGCCATGGGGCTGAAGCGATCTGGCCCTACTTCTATGCCGGCACCATGGGGCTGGTGATGCGCGACGGGATCAACCGGTTGCGTCACGCAAAGCGCTACTCCGGCATGTATGACACCTTCTGTGTGTCGCTGCCCTGGTCCGGCTTTATCGCCGGAACAGGCAAACTGCGCGGCACTGACCCCAGAGAGATGGGCAAGTCTGATCTGATCATCATTTGGGGCACCAATCCTGTCCATACCCAGGTGAACGTGATGACCCACGCCATCCGCGGCCGTAAGGAGCGCGGGGCCAAGATCGTCTGTGTGGATGTTTATGAGACCTCCACGATGAAACAGGCCGATGTGGGCGTGGTGCTGAAGCCGGGCACGGATGGGGCGTTGGCCTGCGCCATCATGCATATCCTCTTCCGCGATGGCACAGCTGATCGCGCCTATATGGCCAAGTACACCGATAATCCAGACGGGCTGGAGGCGCACTTGGCTGACAAAACCCCCGAATGGGCGGCTGCGATCACTGGCCTGGCGGTGGAGCAAATTGAAGAGCTTGCCCGGCTGATTGGGAAAACCGACAGGACCTATTTCCGTCTCGGGTATGGCTTTGCCCGCCAGCGCAACGGTTCGGCCAACATGCATGCGGTGCTGTCGATCGCGGCTGTGAAAGGGTGTTGGCAGCATGAAGGCGGCGGTGCGTTCCACAACAATGGTGGCATCTACCATTGGAACAAAACCCTGATTGAGGGCCTGGACGTAAAGGATCCGACGGTGCGTTGGATGGATCAATCACAGATCGGCAGGGTGCTCACCGGCGATCCCGAGGCCCTCAAGGGTGGTGGTCCGGTCATGGCGCTGTTCACCCAGAACACCAATCCCTTATCGGTGGCTCCCGAGCAGGAGCTGGTAAAACAAGGCTTTGCCAGGGAAGACCTGTTCACATGCGTTCATGAGCAGTTCCTGACCGAAACGGCAGCCTGGGCGGACATTGTTCTGCCGGCAACCATGTTCTTGGAGCATGACGACCTCTACCAAGGGGGCGGCCATCAGCACGTGATGTTCGGCCCCAAACTCATTGAGGCACCCGAAGAGTGCCGCTCCAACCACCAGGTGATCGTGGGGCTGGCCAAGCGCCTTGGTGCCGAGCATGAGGGCTTTGAGTGCACACCGCGTCAACTCATCGACCATACATTGCGCGTCAGTGGCTGGGGTACGTTGGAAGATTTGGAAAAGGACCGCTGGATTGACGCCCAGCCGGAGTTTGAGCACGCCCACTATCTCGATGGGTTCGGCCACCCCGATGGCAAGTACCGCTTCAGCCCGGACTGGAAAAGCGCCTACTTCCGGCCCGAGGTCACCAATTATGGCGATTGCGAAGCCATGCCCAAATGGCCCACCCACTGGGATGTGACCGAGAATGCCGACGAACAGCACCCATTCAGAATGGCCACCAGTCCGGCGCGGAACTTTCTCAACTCATCGTTCAACGAAACCGCGACGTCTCTTCAGAAGGAGGGCCGGCCAGAGCTGTTTCTGCACCCCGATGATATGGAGGCCTTGAACCTTCGGGACGGCCAGAAAATTGTAATCGGCAACAAGCGAGGCGAAGTGCGTCTTCACGCCAGGACGTTTGAGGGGGTCCAGTGCGGAGTGGTGATCGCGGAATCCATCTGGCCGAACCACATGTTCGAGGATGGTCGGGGCATCAACACTCTTGTGTCGGCAGACGTTCCTGCGCCCGTTGGCGGCGGCACGTACCACGATGTGCACGTTTGGGTGCGGTCGGCTTAAGTCCTAGGACGCTCCCGTTCGGGCCGGTCGTCCGGGCTGAGAATCTCTGCCAGCCCGGTAATGTTGGCTTTTCGTGTTTTTGGCACGCACAGCATGTTGATGCTGACAACGCCAGGCCAGGCGTTTTCCGGGTTCTTGAAGAAATTGTCCCTGTTGAAGTAAGGCGGGGTATGCCACCAGGCCCGGTAGCCCAATTGCAGGATCGTCCCGATCAGTTCAGCAGACTGCTCTACCCGATCATTTTCCACATAGAGAATTGGTGTACAGGCGTTGATGAGACCGCGAGCACCGTCTAGCACCGGCTGCTCCATACCCTCCGCATCAACCTTCAGCAAGTCGCAGCGGCGTAAACCCAAACTGTCCAGCGGGACGATATCAATCATCATGCCCGTCTCAACATCTGGCAGCATATCCAGGGAGACACCACCAAAATTGCCCATCACACCGTAGTTGATGTCCGGAAAGCGCATGCGGTCTGCTGCGACACCGCAAGCCTGGTTGTGGGGATAGACGTTGGTCAGTCCGTTCAGGGCCAGGTTAGCGCAGAGGTTCTGAAAGATGACCGGCTGGGGCTCATAGGCATAGATCCGGCCTCTTGCGCCTGCCTTTCGCGCCAGAGCAACCGTGTGCGCTCCCACATTTGCGCCGACCTCGACAGCTGTGCCCCCGGCGGGAAGTAATTGCAGGAGGATCTGGGATTCCAGTTCGGAGAACTCGCCGTAGTCAATGAGCGCACGGCCGATATAGGTATCTTTAGGATTGGCCAGAAAACGGCCGTGGCGGGTGTCCACAAGCTTGTAACTGACGCCGGGTTCAGCGTCTTTATCGTCACTTTTCTTCGGCCTCATAGGACACACTTTATAGACGAAACCTTGGCCGAATTGAACCTGTGCAAGAGACCTGCGGCGTGGCAAAACAGCCGTGCTGATAACTTTCAACAGGGTGCCCTCCGCATGTGCGACAGTGAGCTCATGAACGAATTCCTGCCTTCCCAAGCTGAATTGGCGCTCGCCGTTCAGCGCTTGGCCGCCCCCCGGCAGGGACAGCCAGGAAGGGCTGATTTCAGCGGCCTGGATATCTTCCCTCAGTCGGGTGTCGGCAGCACTCAGGCACTTAAGCGGACCGCCGAGGTGACATTGGACGCGGCTTTGAATTTTGCCGACCGGGGATGGTTTGCGCATATGGACCCACCAACGCCCTGGGTCACCTGGGCGTGCCAGGCCTGGATGGCGGCGCTGAACCAGAACCTTTTGCATCCTGACACTGGTCTGGTGGGGCGACAGGTGGAAGAGAGCGTGATCGACGCGCTGGCGCCCCACTTCGGCATGGATGGCGGCCACATGGTGCCCGGCTCAACACTTGCCAACTTGACCGCACTCTGGGCGGCGCGCGATCTTGCCGGAGCGCAAACAGTTGTCGCCTCCGAGCTATCTCATTTGAGCATCAGGAAAGCGGCACACATTTTGGGGGTGAGCTATCGTTCCGTGCCCTGTGACGAGACCGGTTGTATTGACCCGAACGCCCTTGGAGACTTGAAGCAGGCTTGCCTGGTGCTCACAGCGGGAACCACCAGCACGGGCTCGATTGACCCCCTGGAGCCCTTGCCGGATGCCGCCTGGGTGCATGTGGACGCCGCGTGGGCCGGACCCTTGCGGCTCTCCCAGAAGCATGCCCCCTTGCTCGCCGGATTGGAGGACGCCCAGTCCGTCGCGGTTTCTGCGCATAAATGGTTGTGGCAACCCAAGGATTCAGCTCTCATCTTGTTCGCAGACAGTGAGAGAGCCCACGAGGCACTATCGTTCGGCGGGACTTATCTGAGCGTCCCGAATGTGGGTGTGTTGGGCTCCAGTGCAGCGCGCGCCATACCTCTCGCTGCCACCTTGATGGCGTTCGGGCGCGACGGCATTGCCAGGCGGTTGGACGCGTGCATGGCATTAGCAGACCGTTTTGCCGGTTATCTTTCCGGCGATAACAGGTTCGAGCTCTGGGGTGCGCCGCAGACCGGTGTCATCGCCTGGCGCTCCACAACCCGCACCGTTGAGGAGTTACGGGCGCACCTGGCAGAACAGGGGATCTTTGTCTCCCAAACCACGATCGGCGGCGAGGATTGGCTGAGGAGCGTCGCCGTTCACCCGGGCATTGATGTGGACGTGATCTACCAAGCCGCCTGCACTCAGTAGCTCTCACGAACGGCCCACGCGCGCTCAAACGCCGGCCGCGAACGCACGCGCTTGAAGTACGCACCTACCTTGCCATCCGGCAGCTCCCAACCGGGTGTGTTCATGGCCCATCCCGCGCAATGTCCAAGGATGAGATCGGGAACCGTGAAGTCGGTTCCCATCACATAATCATTATCGCCGAGCCGCTCTGCCAGCACACCCATGGACCTGTTGAACTCCCATTTACAGGTCTCTTTGACGCTCTCCACTCGATGGTCTTCAGGCAAAACGAAGCTGTGGCGGGCGTTGGTCCACAAGATACCATCCACTTCGTCTAAGGCGAAATGCGTGAAGCTGTCCTGCTGGGCGCGCTCAATTGTGCCGGCTGGCGCCGTCAGCTTTGCATGCTTGTCGGCCAGATATTGGCAAATTGCCACCGAATCGATGATGGTGCTCGAGCCGTCCCTGAACGCGGGGACCTTGCCGGATGGGTTGACCTTGTTGATTTCGTCCGCATGAGGCCCGCACGGGTCCACCTCATAGCTTTCACCAAGCTCTTCAAGCATCCAGATGACGCGGAAGCCGCGCGTCTTGGGGGTCCCAATGACGGTGTACATTTCTCTGCTCCTAAGAATGTTTGCTAATTCAATTGGTCCAAAGCCGCCGCTAGCAGATCAAGAGACGTCTCCCATGCGACATGGTTTCGAACGGACTTTGATAAGCTTTCCTATCACCGGGTCAATCAATAACCTTGTGATGTACTTGCAGATTGCGTTTCGCGGAAAAAATGCCGATCATAGGCGTGACGCTTTTGCGTGTTGAGTGGCCGGCCATGGGGAGCAGGTGTTGCTTTGGCCGGTGGGGAAGGCAAATTGGAGGAAGACTATGGAGAAGTTAAGTTACCTGAAATCTGAGTATAAAGGCGGCAAGGTCAGCCGCCGCCAGTTCATGGAGGGCGCTCTGGCGCTCGGCATGACCGTGGCAACAGCTTCAGCTTTTGTATCTGAAGTGCAAGCCATGACGCCCAAAAAGGGTGGCAACATGAAGTTCGGTATTGGTGCGGGTTCGACCACCGATTCTCTGGATCCGGGCACGACCAGCGATACCTACATGCAGCTCACCAATTACGGCCTGCGTGGTCACCTGACGGAAATTGGCAAGGACGGCAAGATCCAGGGCGACGTGGCTGAGAGCTATGAGGCCTCTGCGGACGCCAAGACCTGGACCTTCAAACTGCGTAAAGGCATTGAGTTCCACAGTGGCAAGTCACTGGAAGCCGAAGACGTTGTTGCGTCTTTCAACCACCACAGAGGCGAGGAGACAAAGTCTGCCGCCAAGGGCGTTCTGGCCAGCGTGGATGACATTAAGGCCGACGGCAAAGACACGGTTGTGTTTTCCCTCAAAGAAGGCAGTGCCGACTTCCCTTACGCAGCATCCGACTATCACATCACCATTTTGCCTTCGAAAGACGGCAAGGTCATGTGGGAGAAGGGCGAGGGTTCCGGCGCATACGTCCTGGAAAGCTATGAGCCCGGCGTGAAAACCGTCATGAAGCGCAATCCGAACTACTGGAAGGAAGGCGCAGGCAACTTTGACAGCGTGGAAATTCTCGCCATCAAGGACGTGGTCGCACGCACAAACGCACTGACCTCTGGCGAAATCCACGCCATGGACCGCTGCGATCTGAAAACGGTTCACCTCCTGAAGCGGAACCAGGCCCTCCGTGTTGAGCAGGAAACAGGCACGCAGCACTATTCGATCCCGATGATCACCACGACGGCAC
>JBCDDQ010000078.1:0-17105 GCA_039180225.1 Pseudomonadota bacterium | reverse complement strand
GTGCATGCGGCCAAAGGGGTTATGCGCGTGGCAGCGGATGGATCTTACTGGGTGATCCCACCCGGACGGGGCCTTTGGGTTCCGGCCTCAGTGCCGCACGGGTTTGTCTGCGTCACGGATGTGGCCGTCAGAACCGTCTATCTGACCGGCGGGCTTGAAGAGCTGCCCACCATGAGTGAGGTGTGGCAGATATCAAACTTGATGCGCGAGGTGATCATCCGACTTGCCGGCGGGGCAGATGGGCCTGAAAAAGCGCATCTTGTGGCCCTCTTGATGCATGAGATCAACCGCACGGAAACCCTGCCTTTGCACATTACCCACCCAACTGACCGGCGGGCCGCTCGCATCGCCAATGCCATTATCGAAGATCCTTCCAACTCATCGCCCCTTGAGGCATGGTCCGCACAGGCTGGGGCATCACCGCGCACGCTAAAGCGTCTTTTCGTGGCTGAGACCGGGTTAACCTTCGGCCAATGGCGCCGCCAAGTGCGCCTCATTGCGGCGCTTGAACGGCTGGCATTGGGTGAGCCCGTGACGGGAGTCGCGCTTGCCGTGGGCTATGAGAGCACCAGTGCCTTCATCGAGATGTTCCGCGAGCAGCTCGGCACCACCCCCGGGCGGTACTTCAGCAGCACTGCCCGGTCTTAGTGCGTGCTGACTTTGTCGCCTTTTGCAGAGATGAACCAATAGGCGCTGATGAAGGCTATAGAGATCGCGAGCATCACGGTGGATATCACATTGACCTCCGGCGTAATCCCCTGTCGGATCATTCCGTAAATATAGAGCGGCAGGGTCGTCGCCCCGGCGCCGGAGACCATCAAGGTGATGATGAAATCGTCCACCGAGATGATAAAGGCCAGCATGGCGCCTGCAACAATTCCCGGCGCCAGAATGGGCAAGGTGACATATCGGAAGGTTTCCCAAGCGTTCGCATAAAGATCGCCCGCGGCCTGCTCCAAAGTGGTGTCCATACCGTCCAGTCGGGCGCGGATGGGCAGAAAGGCAAAAGGAATGCAGAACACCGTGTGGGCGATGATGATGGAGAGAATACCGAGCTGAAAACCGATAATGGCAAAGAAGCTCAACGTGGCCACAGCGGTGGCGATTTCCGGGACCACCAACGGCAGGGTGATCAGGCCCAGGGACGCACTGCGGCCTTTGAACTGACCGCCACGGCTGAGGGCAAGTGCCGCGAGCGTCGCCAGCACAGTGGCCATCACGGTGGCACAAACGGCGATAATGAGCGAGTTCAACGCGGCATTCTGGATATCGTCATTGATAAAGGCCCGATAGAACCAACGGGTGGAAAAGCCCTGCCAAATCTGCGCCCGGTTCCCGTCATTGAACGAATAGGCGACCAGAACCAACATGGGCAGATAGAGATAGAAGAAGAAGAACAGGGTCCACAGGTTCATGCCCGGGTAATGGCCAAGCACAAAGCCTTTTCGCTTCTTAACAGCCTGCTTGCTCATCGGCCATCCTCCATTGCCCGGCGCTTAGCGGCCGAGCGTGCCTGTACCATCAAGGCCACCATCACCAGCATCAAAAGACAAATCGCGATGGCCGATCCGAAGGGCCAGTTGCGCGAGGAGGCAAACTGCAGGTGAATGAGCGAGCCGAGCATCAGCTTCTTACCGCCGCCCAAGAGATCCGGCGCGATAAACGCACCAAGGCTGGGCACAAACACCAGGATGCATCCGGCGATGATGCCGGGCATAGCCAGCGGGGTGATGACTTCCATCATCACCTTCAAACGATCAGCATAAAGGTCATGGGCCGCTTCGATCAGCCTGAAGTCGAGCTTCTCAAGGCTCGCATAGATGGGAAGCACCATGAGCGGCAAATATGAGTAGATGAGACCAACGGCGATGGCTCCATTCGTGTACATCATCCCAAGAGATCCATCGAGCACCCCGACCGCCTTGAGCGGTTGTTCAATCACGCCATCCTTTGAGAGGATCAGGATCCAGGAATAGACCCGCACCAACTGGTTGGTCCAGAATGGCAGGGTGATCAGATACAGCAAAAGGTTCTGCATCCGCGGGTCTTGCCGCGTGATGAAGTAGGCCACGGGGAACCCCAAGATCAAACACCCCACCGTGGCCACAAGCGCCAGCAAGATCGAGCGCCAGATGATGCCCAGATAGATGGGGTTGAACACCAATGTGTCGTCAAAGTCGATCTCATAGAGCAGCTGAATATAGGCTTCGACAGAGAATCGCGGCTCTACCCCACCGTATGGATCAGCTTCCAGGAACGAGAACACCAGCAAGATCAGCATGGGCACGACCATGAAGATGATGATGGTGATGAGCGCCGGTCCAAGAGCGAGCGCGCGGCGGGCGGCAATGCTACGGGGCAGGTTCATCGCTCAGTCCACCAGCATCCGGGCTGCACCGTCGGAAAAACTGAGCTTGACGTTCTCGCCTGCCACAAACCGGCCCATGCCTGACTGTGCATTCTGATCGCGCACGGTGATCACAACCCCATCGCCCACATTGATGTCGTAGGCGGTATCCGTGCCCAGATAGGTGGCTTCCTCGATGACGGGCAAGTCGTTGGAGCGCAGCATGGTTTTCTGCAACGAGATCCGCTCAGGGCGCACCGCCAAAGTCACAGCGTCACCCACGCCGTGACCGTCGACAATATCGGTCTCAAACTGCAAGGCGCCGCCTGTGATACATAGCGCCTTGTCGTCGGCGACCTGGTCGATCCTGGCTTCCAGGAAATTCGTATCCCCGATAAAGTCGGCCACAAACCGGTTGAGCGGCCGTTCGTAGATCTCCAGAGGCGATCCGATCTGCTGAATGAGACCGGCAGACATCACGGCGATCCGATCGCTCATGGTCAGGGCTTCTTCCTGATCATGGGTCACAAAGATGAAGGTGATGCCGGTTTCCCGCTGCAAGGTCTTCAGCTCATGGCGCATGGCCTGACGCAGTTTCAGATCAAGCGCTGACAGAGGCTCATCAAGCAGAAGCACCTTCGGCCGGGGTGCCAGGGCACGGGCGAGCGCAATGCGTTGCTGCTGGCCACCGGAGAGCTGGGACGGTTTTCGGCCTGCGAACTCCTCCATCTTAACCAGCGCGAGCGTCTCGTTTACACGCGCTCTTGTCTCCGGCCCGCTCCACTTCTGCATGCGCAGACCAAACCCGATGTTTTCTTCCACCGTCATATGCGGAAAAAGAGCATAGTGCTGGAACACCGTGTTGACGGGACGTTCATGGGGTGGCAAATCCTCAATTTCCTGGCCAAACAGGAAGATCTCTCCGTCGGTCGGTTGTTCAAAGCCTGCCGTCAGCCGCAGAAGGGTTGTCTTGCCACACCCAGATGGTCCTAAGAGGGTGAAAAACTCATTGGATTGAATTTCCACCGACACATTGTTCAAGGCGGTTACCGCGTTTGGGCCGCTGCCAAAACGCTTGATCACGTTGCGCACGCTTAGCGCTGTTGCTGCGTCGTCCTCCGACACCACTCCCTCCCAGTACACACCCATCCGCCATCAATTGAGCCCAATGGGGCAGGCAGAGTCAAGAAACCAGATGGCCCGTTCAGACCGCTCTGTGCGCCCCTACACCATCCCGGGGATCTGACCGTCGGTGATCATCTTCCGGCAATGGTCTTCAAACGCCTGGAGCAGACGCGGTTTTCTCTCCTGGATCAGGGTGGCCGTGCCAATCTTCATGGGCCGGTGCGCGCCGGCAAGCGGAATCTGCTTTAAGGTTCTTCCATCCAGCGTCACAAGACTGCGCGGCCGCACATTGGCCAGCGTGTAGCCGTAACCGTTGGCCACCATGGTGCGCACCACCTCTTGCTGGCGGGAGCGCGCATGGATCTTCGGGGTAAGGCCTTCCTGATAAAAGATCGACAAAAAGTACTCGCGGCTGAACGGCAGATCCAAAAGGATCATCGGCTCGCCGTCCAGCTCAGCCAGCTTAAGGGACGAACGGTCGCTGAGCGGGTGCTCCGCACTCACCAGAACGTGGGGCGGCAAGGTGGCCAGGGGCTCAAACGCCACACCATCGGGCACCTGCAAATCGTACGTCAACACCAGATCCAGATCGACCTTGCGGAGCTGCGCCATCAAGCTTTCATGGTCGCCTTCTGCCAGGTGCACCTGGACGTCAGGGTGGTTCTCTTGAAAGCGATGGCACAATTCAGGAACAATGAGTGGCGCCAGAGTGACGAAGCAGCCAAGCGCCAGATGCCCCCGCACCAAGTTGGTGGCCTCATTTGCCACATCGTAGATGCTGTTGGCCTGCTGCAACAGTGCGCGGGCTTCGCGTTGCAGGCGGTGCCCAGCGGATGTAAGCGACAGTCCTTGCGCATGGTGCCGCACGAACAGCTGCACCCCAAGATCCCGCTCCAAGTGCGAAATGGCCGAGGAAATTGAGGGCTGCGAAATGTTGATGCGTTCCGAGGCGAGCTTGATGCTTCCGGTCTCTCCGGTGGCCACAAAGTATTCCAGCTGCTTCAATGTGAACCGCATGGCCGCATCACTCTCTCTTCCGACCACACCCCTCAGCTATTGCGCCGCATCCTTTGCTTCTCCCCACACATTCTCCGAGAGACCAGCCGCGTTGTGGGCCACTTCCAACGGACCCTGCCAATCAAAGGTGCGATAGACCGCCGCCAGATGCGCAAAAGGTGGAGACTGCGCAAAGAGCTGGAATGTCAGCCGGTGGCCGGCATAGTCGGAGTTCAACAGATCGCGGGCGAAGGCCAATAGCTTGCGCCGATCATCAGACACCCAACGCTCGTTAATAGAGTAGAACTTCTCAAGCCACGGACCGGTTTCAGTGCCTTCAAACGAGGCGGCGTCGGGGGTCACACAAATCTGGCCGCCACACAGTTCGCGCGCCAGATGCATCATGCGCGGCAGATTGGTCATGGCATGCACCCGGCCCGTGAAGAGCAGGGACTGGTTCGGCATGAGCAGTTCGTTGGGGCTCTTCTCGGCGGTGGCGATGGCTGCCGTCAGGTGCGCGTTGATGCCCTCACGCCAAACCGCCAGTTCCGCCAACTTTTCCTGCACCGCCTGCTGACGCTCCAGACCGGTCTGCTTCACGTTCCAAAGTGCCGCCCCGATGATCATGTCAGCGAAAGACAGTGTCCGCTGAACAAAGGGAAATGCGGAGTAGCGGTGGAGCGTGGCCCGGATGAACGTGGCGGCACGGGTGTGCTGGTAAAACAGAATGTCCTCCCAGGGCACCAGCACATCGTCCAGCACCATAAGCGTGTCGATCTCATCGAACCTTGATGACAGGGGATAATCAGCCGCCGGTGCCCGCCCTGTGAACCCTGTACGGCAAATGTGCTTCACGCCGGGTGCATTCATCCGGACAATGCAGCCCAGCGCATAGTCTGAGAGCTTTGCGTCACCCCAGTTCGCAATGGTGGGCTTTAAGAAGGCCTGGTTGGAATAGGCTGCTGCCGTCTCGTACTTGGCGCCTCGGATGATAATGCCCTCGTCGGTTTCGCGCACCACGTGAACCAACATGTCCGGGTCTTGATCCTGAGGCCGCTTGGACCGATCGCCCTTAGGGTCCGTGTTCGCGGAGACGTGGAAAGGATCCGTTTTGATCGCCAAGCGGATATGGCGCTCAATATTCTCCGCAAAGCGCTCATCGATCTCGTTGAGAATATCAGCGCCATCCCAGAGCGACCACATCTCACCGATGGTCTCATCTCCCACGCGGGTGACAATGCCGCCGATGTCATTGCACACCAGGTCAACGGCGGCGCGCTTATCGGCCCAGTCCTGCGCCTCGAAGGGCAGCTTCAACCCAATGGCAAACTTCTCACCATCTTCCTCATATGTCATTTTGCCGGCAGTGGCCGCCTCGTGCTGCATGTCGTAGATTCGAGCACGCACATCCACCAGGGGTTTGAACATGGGATGGGTGGCCACATCCTCCACTCGCTCGCCGCTCATCCACACCTCGCGCCCGTCGCGCAAAGAGGCTCTGTATTCCTCGCCGGTTCTGATCATAGCTCCACCTCCGTCCTCGCTCTGGATTTCGAGGATAGGCGGAAGATCTGTTTTTGGAAAATATTTATTGCGTATCTGCTGGTTCGGATTGGTCAAACCAACCGACGCGGCACCGTTTCGTTGTTCCAGTGCTTTTCGAACACCAGCTCATCGCCTTCATAGGCTTCAATGCGGGCATTGAGGTGAAAGTGGGTTGCGTCCGCCCACATGTCCTGGAACGTTTCGGTGCGCACCGTCCAGCCATTATCTCGCGAAAGGGTTTGGGTCCAATGGGTTGTGGCCCGTGCGGACAGAGGGTTTCCCAGCTCGATTGTGTAGGTTTCCCGGCCCACAGAGCCGGTGGTGAGGCCATGAGTGATGTTTTTGTCTTCGCCAAAATCATCCACAATCGTGAGGGTGAACTTAGAGCCATCCTCTGACCAGTCTCGGCTGTTCTTTCCAGGCCTTATGGTTTCGAGCGCAAGGGGTTCGGCGCTTTCTGGGGGCTGGAAAGGTGTAACGGCATCATTCAGCTCAGCCCTGACCGGCACATGAAGCGCGCTGCCAGCCGTATGCAAAGTCAACCTGGTTTCCTCAGGTGAGGGCCAAATGAGCGGCCAGTAGCATGTGGACAGAGCCAGGCGCAGCCGGTGCCCTTCCGGGACCCGCCAGGCCATGTCATCAAGCTGCACCCGAACGCGATAGTTACGCCCTGGCACAAGGGGTTCGGGTGTCTCGTGGCCGCTTCGGTGGCAGAGGTTGAGCACTCCGTAGGTGATCCGGGTGACCTCGCCTGTTGGGGAAACATCATTCAGGCGCGCGATGATCTGTGCCACCGGTTTGTCCGAAGACAGCTCCAGCTCCGCGACAGCCGCTCCGAAGAGATCGAAGGCGGCTTCAGCCGGATCCGTGTCGAAGCAAAGGGATCCTGCATCATCCGCGCTTTGATCACCGGGAAAATCTGGACCCATCCAGATGATACAAAACTCACCGCCGTCACGCCCGGTGGAGAGCGGCGAGCAGATCTCCAATTTCAGATCTGCGCCCGTTTCTTCCGACAAGACTCGCGCGCCAAGTTTGTAGGTTCGTGTGGAGACATTGCTGCCAGGCCAACCATTGTCGGCCACCCACTTTCCGGACCGCTCCGCGTACATCGATTTGGGTGGCACGCTGTCTTGCACATAGGTGCGCATGACCGGGTCATCGCCAACGCCTGTGTCTTCGCCCTTCAGCCAGTGGTCCCACCAGCGCAAAGCCTCCTGCAAAAAACCAATACGTGGCTCGGGGATGGCGAAGTGGGGATACTTGTGAACCCAGGGGCCAATGATGCCCTTTACCGGAGAGGACAGTCCGTTCACCAGCCGGGGTACGGCGTTGGAATAGGCATCGCCCCAACCGCCAACGGCCAGCACAGCTGCCTTCACCTTGGAAAAGTCCTCACAGACAGAGCCGTGTTTCCAATAGTCGTCGCGCCAGGGGTGATTCAGCCACAGATGCGCCAGCAGGGGGTTGGTGTCCAAGCGCTCCAGCCAGTTGTCACGCCACCCGTTGCCGTAGAGAACAGGATCGGCCGGGCGCGACGAATAGGAGAGCATTGTGGCCGCCCAGCCGAGATTCTCGTTCAGGATGCAGCCCCCTTTGTAATGGATATCATCGGCATACCGGTCGTCGGTAGAGCACAGAGTGACAACGGCTTTGAGCGCCTCAGGCTGATGGAACGCCACCTGCAAACCGTTGAACCCTCCCCAGGATATACCGATCATGCCCACCGCGCCGGTGCACCAAGGTTGGGCGGCGATCCAATCGATCAACGCAAGACAGTCCTCTTGTTCTTGCGCGGAATACTCGTCGGTCATTATGCCATCTGACTCCCCATTGCCCCGCATATCCACGCGCAGGCACGCATAACCGTAGCCGGCAAAATAGGGATGGGTGAGTTGATCGCGTGCAGCCGTGCCGTCCCGCTTGCGGTAAGGCAGATACTCGAATATGGCCGGCACGGGCCGGCTATGAGCGTCCTGCGGCATCCACATGCGCGCAGCCAGTCGGCAGCCATCCGGAAGCTTGATGAACAGGTTCTCGGTTTCCTTGACCGTGCGCGGAAAATTTCTAATCACGGCCATGGCAGAAATCCTTCACGGCTTGGCAAATGGCTGCAAAACTCTCCCCGGCTGGATCACTCATATGGCGTGCGCGCAAGTAGCCGTGGATCAAGTCCGGCTCTGTCCGCAGCTTGGCGGGCACGCCTGCCGCATTGAGCACTTCGGCGTAGCGGACTGAATCGTCCAACAACGGATCCAATTCGGCGGCCACGATGAAGGCGGGTGCCAGGCCTGAAAAGTCGGGCTCCAACAATGGCCTTGCCAGCTTGTTGTCCCAGTTCGGATTGGGACGTTTCCCGAAGTAGACTTCACCATAGAACTTCACATCTTCCGTGGTCAGCCCAGGCGCGTTTGCCATGGTGTCGTAAGAGCCACCCTCCGGCTCGCCGCCATAGGCGCCATAAATCAGCACTTGGCCAGCCACAGTCCCAACACGTTCATCGCGCGCCTTGATCGCGATTGCCGCGGACAGTTTTGCACCGGCACTGTCACCCGCCAATACAATGCGCCCGGCGCGCTCTGCCGCCCATCTGTAAACGGCCCAGCAATCGTCCACGGCGGCAGGGAACAGATGCTCCGGCGCCAACCGATAATCGACGGCAACAAGTTGACAGCCGGAAAATGCAGCAATCTCCGCGCAGATATCATCATGACTCTCCAGGCCACCCACAACAAATCCCCCGCCATGGGCATAGACAATCAAAACATCGGGCGATGCGCCGTTCGGCGTGTAGTGCCGGACCGGGACACCGGATACCTCCAGGTCTTGGGAACTGACCCCTTCGGGATAAGGTTTGAGAAAGTGGGCGCATAGCGCGTCATAACAAGAGCGCTGCTCCGCGATTGTCAGCGTTACTGCGTCGGGGGGATAAAAGCGTTCCGTTTCCGCAACGAATGCCCTCAAACCTGGATCCTCTAACTCCGCCATGAGCAATCTCCTCTCGAACCCAAGGTCAGGTTGGCATCGGTGGTACAAGATCGCGCATTACAGCCCCAGTTTTCTTAAACTGTGGGCGCGCCGCTGCAGCCACCATTGATACTGCACGGGCCAGTCCGCGTAGTTCTCGTCCACGCCCATCGCCTGGCGCGCGTGCAAGGCCCAATACGGATTTTGCAGGGCCTCGCGCCCAATGGCAATGAGGTTGGCTGCTCCGGCCTGCAGCACCTCTTCTGCCTGTGGGCCATCCAGAATGAGACCGACGGCTTGAGTCATTATGTTTGCTTCACGCTTAACCTGTTCGGCAAATGCCACTTGGAAGCCGAGGCCGCGCGCCAAACCGGCGTTGGTTGCGCCCTTTGGACTGTGTCCGCCAGACGAACAATCGATAACATCGACGCCCTCTTCTTTCAGGCGGGTGGCCAGCGCGACCGTGTCGCTTATCTCCCAGCCGCCTTCGAACCCATCTACACTGGAGGTTCTGAAGAACAGAGGCTTATGGGCTGGCCACACGTCGCGCACCGCGCGGGCGGTATCCAAAGCAAACCGCACCCGGTTGTCGAATGAACCGCCATACTCATCGGTCCGATGGTTTGAGAGAGGAGAGAGGAACTGGTGGAGCAGATAGCCGTGAGCCCCATGGATCTCCAGAACATCGAAGCCCGCTTGATCTGCACGTAGGGCCGCGGTGGCAAACGCTTCGGTGATCTCGGCAATTTCACCCACCTCCAATGCATCGGGCATCAGCCAGCCTTCGCTCACTGGCTCCGGGGAAGCGGAAACAATGCGCCAGGGGATTTCGCCACGGGCAGCGTCGGTCTCATCGGGTGGTCCGTTACCGTGCCAAGGCCGCTGCATGGCGGCCTTGCGGCCTGCATGGGCGATTTGGATGCCTGCTTTTGCCCCCTCGGCCTGCAGAAATCTTACAATTCTGGCCCAGCCCTCGGCCTGCTCTCTGTTCCAGAGTCCTGTATCTCCGTGGGTGATCCGCCCTTCGCGAACCACGGCGCTGGCTTCGGTGAAGATCAGACCCGCACCGCCCATTGCAAATTTTGCAAGGTGCGCGAAATGCCAATCGTCGGGCATGCCGTCGCGGGCTGAGTACTGACACATGGGGGAGATCACGACCCGGTTGCGCAGGGTGATGTCGCGCAAGCTGATCGGAGAAAAAAGGAGGGGCATGGACATGCCCCTTCCCTAGATCAAGTTCGCCAGCTCCCGCAATACTGAAAGTGCGGGAGGGACAAAAGGCGGGTCTAGCCCCGCCTGCCCGCAACCTGCCGGCGCCGGCGGTCTTGTGCCGGCTGGTAAGCCATCTTCACATGATGCTCACAATAGGGATGGCCCGGCTTTGGCGTGGCCCCACAGAAGCAAAAACCCTCAGTGCCCGGGTCGCCAATGGGCCACCGGCAGGTCTTGTCTGAAAGCTGCAAGATGTTGCACCGATCACCGTTGTGCGGAAGCTCCACTTCGCGCAAAGGAGCAGGTTCGGCCTCAATGATCGGATCAATATCTATATCCGCATCTACTTTAAGAGCCGTTGCTCCCGATGATCGGAACGAGCTGATCTTCGACGGATGGCTTGGTTCGCGCGTGCGGCGCGGCTTTGGCCTCGGTGTGCGCGAAGGCGTGGCCCGGCCGGAGAGGCCAAGCCTGTGAACCTTACCGATCACCGCATTTCTGGTTACGCCGCCGAGCCGTGCTGCAATCTGACTTGCGCTTAGCCCCTCAGCCCACAATTTCTTAAGCACTTCAACCCGATCGTCCGTCCAGGCCATTCTGGTCCCTCCATCCGCATCTATATGCGCGCCCGCCGTTTTAAGACTCCTCGCCCGACCTCTGAGTCACCCCTGATCAGAGCCGAGTTGGATTCTAAAATACTTGAGAACGCTACATGTCGTAGCCAACTGGCGGCGACAATACTATATAGGCCACAAAAATCGCAATCGTCCGCAAACAGGTTTCTTGCGTTTTCCCCAGGAATGCGGCTGATGCGCTTGGTTTTCCACACCCAGGAACGTGGTTAACTTTAGGTTAACAGCCCGCTGACTCGCGGGGCCATGTGGCGGTTTGACTCAGGTACCAATCTGCATATCCCCCAAGCGGCATACATTGACCATGAGGGCAGAAAAGGTGTAGGTTCCGCCCTTCACACGCCGCCCAAAAGGCGGCATTTTCATTTGTTTATAAGGCCCTTAGAGACGAGGAGGGTGCCCGCCATGACCAGCGCTGTATTACCGACCTATGCCAGGACGGATTTTGCATTTGAGCGCGGTGAGGGCGTGCGATTGTGGACCGATCAAGGCGAAGAGTATCTGGACTTCGGCGCCGGCATCGCAGTGACCAGCTTGGGCCACTGTCATCCTCGGTTGGTGGCCGCGTTGAAAGCGCAAGCTGATAAGGTGTGGCACACCTCCAACCTTTACCGCATTCCCGGCCAGGAAGAGCTGGCCAAGAAGCTCACCGATGCCTCGTTTGCCGATTATGTGTTCTTCGGCAATTCCGGCGCGGAGGCCATGGAATGCTGCATCAAGACCGCCAGAAAGTACCATTCCCACAAGGGCAATCCGGAGCGTTATCGGATCATTACCTATCAAGGTGCGTTCCACGGCCGGACCCTGGCAACAATCGCAGCAGGCGGCCAAGAGAAGCATCTCGCCGGATTTGGCCCAGTGGTTGAAGGCTTCGATCAAGTGCCCTTCGCGGATGAAGAGGCGACGAAGGCGGCCATTACTGAGGAAACAGCCGGCATCTTGATCGAACCCGTGCAAGGGGAAGGCGGGTTGCAGGCTTTCCCGGCGGAATTCTTGAAGTTTCTGCGCCGCCTTTGTGATGAACACGATCTGTTGCTCATTTTCGATGAGGTGCAATGCGGTATGGGCCGCACAGGCCATTTGTTTGCCCATCAGCTCGCCGGCGTTACGCCCGACATCATGGGCACGGCCAAAGCCATCGGCGGCGGTTTTCCGCTGGGCGCCTGTCTTGCCACGGAAGAGGCCGCTTGCGGCATGGTTGCCGGCTCTCACGGCTCCACCTATGGCGGTAATCCGCTCGCATGTGCGGTCGGCAATGAGGTGGTGGACATTATGCTTGAAGACGGTTTTCTGGAGACCGTCCGCGAGCGGGCCAGAACTCTCAATCAAAAGCTGTCTGGACTGGTGGCGAGCCATCCTGATGTCTTTGACAGCGTGCGCGGTGAAGGTCTCATGCTCGGCATAAAGTGCAAGGCGCCCGCCGGCGATGTGGTCAATGCAGCTTATGGCCACAAACTGCTGACCCTAACGGCCGGTGACAATGTCCTGCGCATCGTGCCGCCACTGGTGATTTCGGAAGAGGACATCGAACTGGCCATTGACCGGCTGGATGCGGCAGCCTCCGAGGTCCGTCCTTCGACCGGGGCTTAGCGGCATGACGGCTCCAAAGCATTTCCTCGATCTTTCGGGTGTGAAATCGGAAGACCTGTTTGAGATCATGCAAAGCTCACGCGCGCTTAAATCCGCCCGCGCCGGTCAGCCCAAAGGGGTGCGCGACCAAGGCACGCCACTCGCGGGTCATGTGCTTGTCATGATCTTTGAGAAACCCTCCACGCGCACAAGAGTGTCCTTTGACGTGGCGATGCGCCAGTTGGGCGGCGAGGCGCTGATGCTGTCCGCGGCCGATCTGCAGCTTGGGCGAGGAGAAACCATCGCGGACACCGCTCAGGTTTTGTCACGTTATGCCGATGCGATCATGATCCGCTCCACGAACCATGACAATCTGATGGAGCTGGCCAAGCACGCCACTGTGCCTGTGATCAACGGCCTGACGGATCTGTCCCATCCTTGCCAGATCGTTGCCGATCTTCTCACCATGGAAGAGCATAAAGGGGCCATCAAAGATCAAACCGTGGTTTGGTGTGGCGACGGCAACAACGTCGCCTCCTCGTGGATTCACGCTGCGGGCCATTATGATTTCGATCTCCGCCTCGCCTGCCCGGAACAGCTGCCGCCAAGCCAAGACGCTTTGGATTGGGCGGCTGCGCACGGGGCCAAGATTTCCGTGACCACGGATCCTGATGAGGCAGTGGACGGTGCAGATGTGGTGGTGACGGACGTCTGGGCCTCCATGGGCGCCAGTGACAATGAATCCCGACACAATCTGCTGCGGCCCTATCAGGTGGATGCCCGGCTCATGGCCAAAGCCAAACCGGATGCGGTGTTCATGCACTGCCTGCCGGCCCGGCGCGGTGAAGAAATGACCGCCGAAGTGATAGATGGTCCCCAGTCTGTGGTGTTCGATGAGGCGGAGAACCGCCTCCACGCCCAAAAGGGAATCCTCGCCTGGTGCTTAGGGGCGAGCCAGGGACGCTGATCCACCATGAGCGATCCAACACTCACAGACCCGGCAGCTTATGCGCACGGGCTGACCGGTGATGACATGGTCACACCCTTCGAGGTCAAGCCGCTCGGAACCCGCGGGCGCACCGTCCGCTTAGGCGCATCGATCACGGAGCTCTTGGCCCAACACAACTATCCGGACGAAGTGGCCGCGGTTCTCGCTGAAGCGATCGCTTTGGGCGCCCTCTTGGGGACCACGCTAAAGTTCGACGGCCGCTTCATATTGCAAACGCAAACCGACGGCGCCATCGACATGATGGTTGTCGACTTCATGACGCCGGCACAAATTCGTGCCTATGCCCGGTTTGACGAAGAAGCCGTGAACACGGTTTCGGGTGACGGGCCGGTGGATGCCAGTGTTTATCTCGGAAAGGGCCACTTGGCCATGACGGTGGATCAGGGTCCCGATATGGAGCGCTACCAGGGAATCGTGGCCTTGGATGGGGCTTCACTGTCGCAGGCCGCTCATGCCTATTTCGCCCAATCAGAACAAATTCCCACCAGCGTGCGTCTGGCAGCCGGGCGGGTTGTTACACCGGGAGCCTCTGGGAGCACCCAGTGGCGCGCGGGTGGTATTCTGGTGCAGCACCTCCCCTCAGACGGATCATCGAGCCCCATTGAATTCTCAGCAGGGGACGCACCGGAAGGCTATGAGGCCAAGCAGCTTCCCGAAGACGACAATTGGACCCGGGCGCGGGTTCTGATGGAAACCACCGAAGATCATGAACTTATCGATCCACAACTGACCACCGATCGTCTTTTGTATCGGCTCTATCACGAAGATGGCGCCACCGCATATGAGCCGGTGCCAATCGTCTGCAAGTGCCACTGCTCACGTGAACGGATCGCAGACGTGCTGCGCAATTTCAGTGCTGACGAGATTGCAGACACTGTTGAGGACGGCCAGATCACGGTGAGTTGCGAGTTCTGTTCGCGGTCCTACGTTTTTGACCCAGCGGAGTTTACCTAGGCGGGGCAATCAGCCCAACTTGGCCTTCTGAAAGGCCTCGGCCGTTCCATAACGTGCTTCGATTGCCTGCAGGTCTTCGGCCGTGTGAACGTCCACATAGTTTGCCCGAATGACCGCCATATGAGCGCTTAAAAATGTGTTGTAGAGACAGTGGGTCCGCAAGGCCCGGATGGCACCGTTCATGGCATCATTCTCATCAATCGAGAACACTTCCCAGCAATCCAAGCGCTTGAGCAGCTGGACGGCGCCGTCCAAATCCCTGGCACTCATTTCCGGTGAATTGGCTTGAACTGAGACGATAACCTCCGGTTCCACACCTTCCCCTTCACGCAGCCAGGTGTGGGCGTGCCGGATGGCCTCAATCTTTGGCGTTGCATCATCGGCCAGCGCTTCCGGCCGCCGGATGGTGCGCGCGCCATGCCGGGTGGCCAGCTCCAGTATCTCATCATCATCAGAGGATACAAAGACGGCATCCACTTCACGGGCACTGAGGCATGCTTCAATAGACCAGACGATCAGCGGTTTTTCAAACAGGGTCTGGACATTCTTACGCGGCAGGCGCTTCGATCCGCCTCGGGCCGGTATAACCGCCACCGTGTGCATCATCAGCCCATCACCCGGTTCAATATGTCCTCGGCCACAACTTTGGCACCGTCAATACGGAAGTCATGGTCTGCCATATGCCGCTTCACCAAATCGTACTCTCCGCTCAGGAAATCGAGCAAAGTCGGCCCAAATTTCTCCGCAAGTTTATTGAGTGAGACGAAGCTGGCCAGCCCATGCTGTTTCATTAACAGCATGTTGGACTCCATTTCCGGATTGAGCGCTTCGCTCACCAACAGCAAGGGCGTGCGATGAGCTATACACTCTGAGATCGTATTGAACCCGGCACGGCAGATGACCAAATCCATCTCAGGCATATAGTCCATCAATACCTCATCACTGCCGATGAGCGTCACATTGTCAGCTGGGATACCAAAATACTCCGGCACGAAGAAATGAATGTCATCGAGCGTATGCAACTGCTCCAGCGCCTGTTTGATACTGACCGAAAGAAGCCTTGATCCGCTGTCCAGTATCAAGATCTTAAAGCTCCGCTTTGTCGGGGTCGGCGTTGTATCGGCACGCATCCTCACAATGAACGGCACTTCCTGGCAGTTGTCCTTGTAAGCATTCAGAATGTCTGGCGGCGATAGGGGTGGAAAATAGAGCTGTTGGGCTGAACTGGCCTGCTGGTAGAAGCGGCGCAGCACGGTTGTTCTCACCGGCAAAGGATACAGCTTTGAAAAGAACCAGTCCCAGGTATGGTGAGCCACACCAAAGGCTGGGAGCCCCTGACCGCTGGCAATCTCGAAGGCCTCGTAGACAAAATCGGAAACGATGAACGCTTGATCGGAGAGATCGTCCTCCGACGTTATGTGAGCCTCTGAGCGCTCAAGATAGTCTGAATAATCACGTTTGATCGTCTCAAGGTCTGGTGTGCCAGAGGCGGTTTTGGCCCAGCTGATATTGTTGAACTTCTCCACAAAAGAGACGTCTTCGAATATCAGCTTGGCCGCATGCAAATGGTTCTTCGTTTGCAGTGTGGTGGTGAGCTCAGGACACAAAGCACTCAGCTGATCGTTGATGGCTTTCTGCCGGACCAAATGTCCAAAGCCCTCGTCAGAGGCATAGATCTTATACTTCATCGTCAGAAGGGTTTACGCCTTCTGAGCGTGAACAATAAAGGTCGAACACATGAACATGCCCCGCCAGTCAGCGGGGTTCTCTTCAAACTCGGCGCTGAGCTTTCTGAATTCCTCGCGATCGGTATGTTCAAAGATCGGTGGCAGGGCGTGGAAATGATAGAAGTACAGTCCTTTCTGCATCAGTCCATGCGCACTAAGAATATCCTGCTGAACCGTAAGCGGGTTGTGATTGTAGGTGTGCACGAGGCGATCATCGATGGTCTCGAATACCTTCTCGACATCCTCAACCTTGTGTCGCTCTTGCATATGTGCATCAAGCCGGCGGCGCAGATCTTCGCTGAGCTTCTCCTTAGGGAAAAACGTCCTGTACATGTACTCAACCGAGTAGTCGTTCATCGAGTACATTGAGAAAAGATCATTCCGCAAACTGATGATCATATGGCCGCCGCTTGGCAACAGACCGGCAATATTGCCAATGGTCTTTTCGAAGTCCCGTGCATAGTACACCGCGCCCAAAGCGATTGCACAATCGTAGACCCCGGGCTCCACATGCGTGATGTCTTCCATGTTGTCCCGAAAAATAATGTCTGGCGAATAGCCCGCTTTCTCCACGTTCGTTTTGGCGACAGCCACCATCTCCTCGGCAAAGTCGAAGCCGTCCACGTCATGGCCGGCCTTGCGCATGGCGAGCAGGGGGTCTGCCGTGCCGCAACCAACGTCGATCACTCGCTTGGGCTTGAGTTCGTTCAACAGGTTGATGAACGTGTTCAGGCGAAAAACGTTGGCTGGATATTTGGGAAGATCCAAGTCCGGCGTTACATACTGCTGGCCGTAAGTCGACGCCATTTCGCCGAACTTCACATAGGCATCCGTCTTCATACTAAACTCTCCATTAGGGGCCCTCTTCGAGCAGACCCGCGCTTGTTAGTGTGTTGGCCGCCTGCGCCAGTTGCCAAAGCGGCTGGTCAAGCCGGCGGGCAATTTCCAACAACGATGTTCTTCCGTCTGAATAGGCCAAAACGTTTAGCAGATCTTTGGGCTTTGGGTCGCCCTTTTTGCGT
>JBCDDQ010000077.1:0-17130 GCA_039180225.1 Pseudomonadota bacterium | reverse complement strand
TGGCAATGCGCGCACAGGCTCTTCATCCTAGCAACGCAGTTTGACAAAGATGTAACTCTAAGCCCGCTTGGGTCTCTTGCATTTGACATAGCGCAAATCATCGCCTTCCATATGCAGTCCCGCTTCACCCCCTTTTCCCAGGAGCTTTGCCAAGATGATCCGCGATTTGCCGTTTGACACTGAAGCCATGCTGGCGGGCCTGCGCCCCTGGATCGAATGCGAAAGCCCAACCTGGGCTGGCGCGGCGGTGAACCGCATGATGGATCTGGCCTCGCGCGATTTGGCCATGGCAGGCGCCAGCATCGAGCGCATTCCCGGCCGTATGGGTTTCGGCGACTGTGTACGCGCACGCTTTCCCCACCCTGACCTTTATGCGCCCGGCATTCTGATATTGGGCCACCTTGATACAGTGCATCCCCTGGGCACGCTGGAGCAACTGGCCTGGCGCAGGGAGGGGGATCTGTGCTGGGGACCGGGCATCCAGGACATGAAGGGCGGCAATTACATTGCGTTAGAGGCCATCCGCCAGCTCAATGATGCCTCCGTCGTCACGCCGCTTCCCATAACGGTGTTGTTTACCAGCGATGAGGAGGTGGGCTCGCCCTCCACCCGCGATCTGATTGAGGCAGAAGCTGCGCGCCACAAGTATATTCTGGTGCCCGAGCCGGCCAACTCTGATGGCGGCGTTGTTACCGGGCGCTATGCCATTGCCCGGTTCAACCTGGAAACCAAAGGCATGCCCAGTCATGCCGGCGCGCGGCTGAAGGAGGGCAAATCAGCCATCCGCGGCATGATCCGCCAGATCGATGCCATCGAAAGCATGACCACGGACGACTGCACCTTCTCCGTGGGCGTGATCCATGGTGGCCAGTGGGTGAACTGCGTCTCGTCTGTCTGCACGGCCGAAGCCCTCAGCATGGCAAAGAAGCAGGAGGATCTCGACACCGGTGTGGAGCAGATGCTGGCGCTGGCCGGCACGCATGACGGCATTACATTTGCGGTGGAGCGCGGCGTGACACGTCCGGTTTGGGAACCCGATCAGCCAGGCACCCTAGCGCTTTATGAGAAGGCGAAGGCCATCGCCGCCCAGATCGGCTTTGAGATCAGTCATGGCAGCCGGGGCGGCGGCTCGGACGGCAACTTCACCGGAGCCCTGGGCATGGCCACGCTGGACGGGCTAGGGGTTGAGGGCAACGGCCTGCATACCCTGAACGAGCACATTGATGTGCGCTCTCTGGTGCCGCGGGCCAAGCTGTTGGCCGGCCTCATGGAAACCTTGAGCTGAGTGCCGAGGCGCGTTTGCACATTGACGCGCAAGACTTTTGGGCGGGCTATTGTTTTGGCAGGATTTCCGGCGGCTCGAACGCGGTAACCGGCGGCGGGGTGCCGTCGAAGCGCTCTACGTCCACCAGGCAGGAGTGGGCAATGGGGCCCTGGCCAAGGCGAGAGGTGCCTTTGTCCGGGGTCAGCATGTTCGGGTTTCCATGCTTGCACAGACTGCCCGGGGTGCCGGGTTCTAGCGGGTCATACCAGGCGCCCGTGCTCATGCGGATCACCCCTTTGCGCACATCGTCGCTGATCTGAACACCGCCCAGGCAAGCGCCGCGATCGTTGAACACACGGACGATCTCGCCCTCTTTGAGGCCGCGCGCTTCGGCGTCGTCCGGATGCAGCACCACCGGCTCACGCCCGGCGATCTTGCCCGCCCGGCTTTGGCCGCCATGGTCGAGCTGGGAATGCAGCTTGTCTTTGGGCTGGTTGGAGATCATGTGAAGCGGATAGGGCTTCTCGGCCATGCCGAGCCACTCAATGGGCTCGCGCCAAACCGTGTGGCCCGGACAGTCGTCATAGCCGAAGCCGTCCACCACTTCTGAGAAGATCTGGATCTTCCCGCTCGGGCTGCCCAGGGGATTGGCCTCAGGATCGTCCCGGAACTCCTGCAACATGACCATGGGCTCTTGGGGATCATCGAGCCTGAACCAACCGTCCTTTAAGAACTGCTCGTAGGTGGGAATGTGGATACCGCGGGAGGCGGAGCGGGCGCGGGTTTCCTCGTAGATCCAGCTCAGCCATTCCTCGCTCGTGCGCCCCTCGGTGAAGGCGTCTTCCACGCCCATGTGCCGGGCGATGCCGGAAAAGATCTCATAATCGTTGCGGCTGGCGGCAAACGGTTCCACCAGCTTGCTCATGGAAACGGTGTAGGGATCACGCGGCGTGGTTGCGATGTCTTTGCGCTCGATCGGATTGGTGCAGGGCAGAACGATGTCGGCATGCTTGGCGAGGGAATTCCAGCACCACTCGTTGACGATGATGGTGTCCGGCTTCTGCCAGGCCTTCAGCATGCGGTTGAGGTCCTGATGGTGGTGGAACGGATTGCCGCCGGCCCAGTAGACGATCTTGATGTCCGGGTAGGTGCGCGTCACGCCGTCAAACTCAAACTCTTCGCCCGGCTTCAGCAGCAAATCGGAGATGCGTGCGACGGGGATCAAGTCTTGCACGGGGTTGCTGCCTTGCGGCAGGGCCGCGCCGGGCAGGCGCGTGACATTTCCGCCGATGGAGTTCACGGCGCTGTAGCCGAAGCCGAAGCCACCGCCTGGCAAGCCGATCTGCCCCAGCATGGAGGCCACCGTGATGGCCGCCCAGAACGCCTGCTCGCCATGGTCCTGGCGGGTGAGCGACCAGCTTACCGAAATCATCGTGCGCGAGGCAGCCATGCGCCGGGCGAGGGTGCGGATGGTGTCTGCAGGCAGTTCGCTGATCTTGGCCGCCCATTCGGCCGACTTCGCAACGCCGTCCGTTTCGCCGGTGAGGTAGGGCAGAAACTTATCGAATCCGTGTGTGTAACGCTCCAGAAACGCCTGGTCGTGAAGGCCTTCTGAATAGAGCGTGTGGGCTATGCCTAAGAGGATTGCAGCATCGGTGTTCGGGCGCGCGGCCAACCACTCAACATTCACGCTCTCCAGAACGTCGGACCGTAAAGGGCTGATGTTCACGAACTCAACGCCTGCCTCGCTGGCGGCCACCAGGTTCTCGCGCTGATAATGGTGCCCGGTCCCCCCCTGGCAGATCTGGCCATTCTTCAACGGCACACCGCCAAAGGCCACAAACAGTTTGGTGTGATCGATGATGGAATCCCAGCTGGTGCAGGTGTCCAAATAGGCGCGGTAGCTGCCCAGAATGTGCGGCACCATGGCTTCAGCAGCACAGAAGCTGTAGGTGAAAACCGACTTGGTGTAGCCGCCAATGCAATTCAAGAAACGGTGGAGCTGGCTCTGGGCATGATGAAACCGCCCGGCGCTCGACCAGCCATAGGAGCCGGCATAGATGGCGTTGTTGCCGAAGGTGTGGCGCACCCGATTGAGCTCATCGCCCACCAGCCTCTCCGCCTCCGCCCAGGAGACTTGCACAAACGGCTCCGCACCCCGGTTTTCCGTGGCGGCGCCCGGCCCGTTGTCCAGCCAGCTCTTGCGGATCATGGGCGCCGCAACGCGCGTGGGCCCATCCTGCACATCAATGACGCCCGGACCGATGGGCGAAGGGTCACGGTCGTGCTCGAACGCGTAGAGTTCCTGAACGCGGCCATTGCTGACCTTGGCCCGGTAGGTCCCCCAATGGGTGCTGGTGAGTGGAAGGTCGGTGAGGTCTGTCATGGGATCTCTTTAAAGCTCTGCGAGATGACGCAAATCTATGGCTGCGTCTGCCGAGTTCAAGTCTTGTATGTGTTGCCAACAGCGATCAGCACGCCCTGCCCCAAGCAGACCGGCGGCTTTGGCGCGCACTTTAGCCTGTCTTTGCGCAAGAGGCCGAGGGTCGCAAATGTCGCGGTACACATTGACGACATCGCCATGACCGAGCGCAATCTGAACGCGCGCCGCAGATTCCGGCAGCGTCTCATCGGTTGCCACGCGCACCTTGTCCCGCAACGCCACCAGCTCCGGTGCCCGGCAGATTTCGTCGCTGAAGCTGGAGAGCACCGTCGTGTCATGGCCATAAAGCGCCATGGCGGCGGTGAGCCGGAAGCTGAACTTTGCCTCAAGACCGGTGGCGGGCCGTTCAAGGTTGCAAACCTTGAGAAGCCTCGGATTGATGGTGAGCTCGACACCGGCCACATCTTCCGGCGCAACGCCGCGCTCGTCGCGGGCGCAGATGAGCGCTTCCAGCGGCGCGTGGGTGCCGTGGCAGCACGCATGGAATTTGTGCTGCACCTCTGAGAACACATATGTGCGCCCAAGCTCGTCCAGACCGAGCGCGCCACTGTTTTCCTCGCCGGCATGGGTGGCCCCGAAACCCTGTTCGCACTCCATGCCATCGGGGCGGGAGACAAAGCCTGCCGCCGCCAACAGCGCAGCCTCCACGCCGTTCTGCGCCGCCAGGCCCGCATGATAAGGCTTGCCCATGGTGCCGAATTGAGACTTCAAGCCAGATGCTTTCGTTGCGGCAAGTCCCAACGCGTGAGCCGTCCGGTCCTCATCCAGGCCCAGCAGTCTGGAGGCCGCGGCGGCAGCGCCAAAAGTTCCAGATGTGGCTGTCTGGTGGAAGCCATGTTGGTAGTGGCCGCGCCCCAGCCACGCGCCGACCCGGCACGCGGTTTCAACACCCACCAGCACCGCATCCAAAAAGGCTGCGCCCGATACCCCATGCTTTTCGGCCACCGCGAGCGCAGCCGGCACGACGGCAACTGAAGGATGGCCTAAATGGAGAAAGTGGGTGTCGTCATAATCCAGCGCATGAGAGGTGGCGCCATTGCTCAGTGCGGCGGCACGGGCCGGCAATCTGGTCGGATGACCGATAACCGACGCCTCAGGCGTTCCGCCATCGCTTGTCGCATAGTCCCTAACAATCCGGGCGACGGGCTCATCGGCACCGGCCACCGCAACGGCAATCCAATCCAACAGTGACAGGCAAGTGACGTGCTTTGCCTCTTTCGCCGCAGGCTCATCGATCGGGGCCACCGCAAAGCGCGCAAAAAGGCGTGTGACCGGAAGTGTTTTGCTTTGGGGCTGGAGGGTTTCGATCTTGTTCACGGCGTAAACCCCTCAATAGGAGCGCGGCATGGCGAGCACATGCTCAGCAATATAGCTTAGCACAAGATTGGTGGAAATTGGGGCCACCTGATAAAGCCGGCATTCCCGGAACTTGCGCTCAATATCGTATTCCTCCGCAAAGCCAAAACCACCATGGGTCTGAACGCAGGCCTCCCCTGCCGCCCAGGACGCATCCGCACCGAGCATCTTGGCCATGTTGGCCTCTTCGCCCGGGTTGCCTCCGGCTTCATAGAGCCGAATGGCTTCGCGCAGCATCAGCTCGGCAGCCCGCATGTCCGCATAGGCTTTGGCGATGGGAAACTGAATGCCCTGGTTCTGGCCGATGGGCCGGCCGAACACATTGCGCTCTTGCGCATAGGCAGACGATTTCTCAATGAACCATTTGGCATCGCCGATACACTCGGCCGAAATCAGGATGCGTTCAGCATTCATGCCCGACAGAATGTAGCGGAAGCCCTTGCCCTCTTCGCCAATGAGGTTCTCTGCCGGCACCTTCATGTTGTCGAAGAACACTTCCGTGGTGGAATGGTTCATCATGGTGCGGATGGGACGGATGGTGAGCGTATCGCCCAGGGCCTCGCGCATGTCCACCAGCAGAACGGAGAGCCCGTCAGTCCGTTTTACGACCTGATCGCGCGGCGTGGTCCGGCACAGCAGGAGCATAAGGTCGGAATGCTCTGCTCTTGAGGTCCAGATCTTCTGCCCGTTTACGATGTATTGGCCATCCTCCAACCTTGCTGTGGTTCTGAGCGCTGTGGTGTCCGTGCCGCTGGTTGGCTCTGTGACGCCGAAGGCCTGAAGGCGCAAGGACCCCTCTGCGATGCCAGGCAGGTACTTCTGCTTCTGCTCTTCTGAGCCGTGCCGCAGCAGCGTGCCCATGGTGTACATCTGTGCATGGCAGGCGCCTGCATTGCCGCCGGACCGGTGGATCTCTTCCAGGATCGCCGCGGCGGCGGAAATGGGCAGGCCGGAGCCGCCATACTCTTCGGGAATGAGCGCACTCAGAAAGCCTGCATCCGTAAGGGCTTTGACGAACTTCGTAGGGTACGCCTGCTCGCGGTCAGCCTTGCGCCAATACTCGCCGGGAAAGTCTGCGCAGAGCCGCGCCACACTCTCGCGGATCTCCAGATGATCAAGCTCATAGGCCATGACAGGTCAACGCATGATGAAGGGGTTCGCGACACTGGTTTGCTGGGCAATCCACACGGACTTCACCTGCATGAAATCCTTGATCGCGCCCATACCGCTCTCGCGTCCGAGGCCAGAGCGTTTGTAGCCGCCGAAGGGCGAGGTGTAGCTCACAGCCCGGTAGGTGTTCACCCACACAGTGCCCACCCGCAACTTCTCTGACATGCGGATGGCGCGGCCAATATCCTGGGTCCACACACCGGCGGCGAGGCCGAAGTTCACGTCGTTGCCGATGCGGATGGCGTCCTCCTCGGTGTCGAACGGGATCACGCCGAGGACCGGGCCAAACACTTCTTCCTGAGCAATGCGCATTGTGTTGTCCACACCGGTGAAGATGGTGGGCTCCACAAACTGGCGGCCCTTTGCGCCGGGGCCGTCATAGGGATTGCCGCCCAGAATGCAGGTGGCGCCGTCCTGCTTGGCGACCTCGATATAGTCGAGAATCTTCTGATATTGCGGCGGCGTGGTGACCGGACCCACATGTGTGTCCAGCGACATGGGATCACCTATTTTGGCGCTTTGGGCCACTTCCACCAGCCGGTCCACGAACTGATTGTGGATGGACTTCTGCAAGAGCAGCCGGGAGCCGGCAATGCATGTCTGCCCGGTGGCTGCAAAGATGCCGGAGATGGCGCCCATGACAGCCGCCTCGATATCCGCATCGTCGAACACGATGTTGGGCGACTTGCCGCCCAACTCAAGCGTCACCGGTTTGATCTGTTTGGCGGCGGATTCATAGATCTTCTGGCCGGAGAGGTCAGAGCCGGTGAAGGCGATCTTGGCCACATCCGGATGCGACACCAGCGGTGCGCCCACATCCAGCCCGAAGCCGGTGACCACATTCACAACGCCGGGCGGAAAGCCCGCCTCTTCAATCAGCTTCATGAATTCCAGGGTGGAGACGGAGGTGAACTCCGAGGGTTTCACCACAGCCGTATTGCCCGCCGCGAGGGCAACCGAGAGCTTCCAGGCGAGCAGCAGAAGAGGCGAGTTCCACGGGGTGATCATGCCCACTACGCCCAATGGCTCGTACCGTGTGAAGTTGAAGATGCCCTCTTTGTCCGTGGGGATCACGGAGCCCTCCACCTTGTCGGCGAGGCCGCCATAGTAGCGGTACCATTCGGCCATATACTTCGTCTGGCCGCCCATCTCGGCGATCAGCTTGCCATTGTCCTTGACCTCGATTTCCCCGAGGCGGGCGGCGTCGCGCTCGATCAGGTCGGCCAGCTTCACCAGCAGCTTGCCGCGGGTTGTGGGCTTCATGTCTCCCCAACCGCCTTCAAATGCGGCCTTCGCAGCTGCCACGGCCTTTGCTACGTCCGCCTCGTCGCCCTTGGCCACCTGAGCCCAGGTTTCGCCTGTATAGGGGTTTTCGGTGTCAAACCAGTTTCCGGCTTGAGGATCGACCCATTCACCGTTGATGTAATGCTTGTACTTCTCCATGACGGGTCTCCTCCTAATCGGTGAATTCGGCGCGGATCTGTGCACCATGTTGGTTCAGCAACGGCACGTCGGTGGCGCGGTCAGCGTCTATCTGTACCGGCAGGTCGGCCACTTCAAGATCGGTTTCTGCAAAGCGGATAGAAAGGTTGCGTAAAAGCGCATGATTGGAGAGGTCCTGCACACTGCTGAGCTGGGAGCAGGCGATGCGCGCCTTGCCCAAAACCTCCATCAGTTCGCCCCGCGCCATGGTGCCGAACACGGCGTTCACCTCTTCCTCCACCGCTTCCAGATTGGCTATGCGGTCCGGGTTGTGAGCAAAACGCGGGTCGGCGGCAAGCTCGGGTTTGCCCAGAACGTTGGTGCACAGGCTCGCCCATTCCCGGTCGTTCTGCACCGAGATCAGAACCTGACCGCCATCAGCGGTGTTGAAGGCGCCATAGGGGGCGATATGCGGGTGGGTCAATGCGCGGCGCGTGGGCGGCTTACCGCCATAGCGGTAATCCAGCAACGGCATGTTCATCCACTCGGCCACCACATCGAACATGGAGAGCGAGATTTCCATGCCTTTGCCCGTGCGCCCGCGCTGAATGAGCGCGCGCAGGATAGCGGAAAACGCGGTCAGTCCCGTGGAGATATCGGTGATGGAAACCCCGACCCGGGCCGGCTGGTCTTCGGTGCCCGTCACCGCGCAGAGGCCGGCTTCGCCTTGCACCAGAAAGTCATAGGCCTTCTTGTCCGCTGCAGCCCCGCCGCGGCCATAGCCGGTTAGCTCGCAGGAAATCAACCCCGGGTTCTCGGCGGACAACGCGTCATAGCCAAAGCCGCGCTTCTCCAGCGCGCCGGGTGCGAGATTGCTCACAAACACATCCGCCTTGCGAAGAAGGCGGCGCAGCAACGCCGCATCTTCGGGTTTGTTCAAATCAAGACAGATGGATTCCTTGCCCCGGTTGAGCCAGGCAAAGAACGTGCTGTGGCCGCCGGCAGCTTTGTTGTATCCGCGTGCGAAATCGCCTTCAGGCCGCTCCACCTTGATGACCCGCGCGCCGGCATCGGCCAACAGCAATCCGCAATAGGGCGCGGCCACGGCCTGCTCCAGCGAAATCACCAAGATGCCGTCCAACTCGCGGTTCAGTCCCATCACACTCATCACCTCGTCGCAGCTATCCGGCGCGCATATGGCCCCAATTGGACCGGGCACACAATATACTTGTGCTGAAGACAGGTTCAGGCGAAAAATCACCCCATCATGACGAGCAAGACGTTCTCCACCTTAAAGATAGAAATTCCCGGCCCGCATCTGCTGCTGGTCACTATGAACCGGCCCGACGCGGCAAATGCGTTCAACACGCAGATGGCGCGTGACATTTTGGAACTGTTTGAGGATCTGGCGCTGGATGCAGGCGATACGCGCTGCGTCATCCTGACCGGTGCGGGCGACAGAGCCTTTTGTGCCGGCGGTGATCTGAAAGAGCGCAAAGGCATGACCGATGAGGCCTGGGGCCAGCAGCACCTGGTGTTTGAACGCATGCTGCGCGCCGTGTTGGACTGTCCGGTCCCCATTGTGGGCGCGGTGAACGGGGCGGCCTATGCAGGCGGCTGCGAGATCGCCTGTGCGGCGGACTTTCTCTATGCGGCGGAAACGGCAAGATTTGCCCAGACAGAAACGCAGATCGGCATCATCCCCGGGGCTGGGGGCACACAGACCCTGTCGCGGGCCATTGGCGAGCGCAGAGCCAAGGAGCTGATCTTGGCCAGCAAGCCGTTCACCGCCGCCGAGGCCCACGCCTGGGGTCTGGTGAACGCGGTGTTCCCCCAGGACAAACTTATGGAGGAGGTGTTGGGCATTGCCGGGCGCATTGCGGGCAACGCCCCCATTGCCGTGCGGCAAGCCAAGCAAGCCATCCACCGCGGCCTACAAATGTCCCTGCGCGATGGTTTAACCTTTGAAATCGAGGCGTATAATCGCACGGTGCCGACCGAAGACCGGCGCGAAGGTGTGTTGGCGTTCAACGAGAAGCGCAAACCGGAGTTCAAAGGGCGGTGAGTGAGGCCACAATGACGGACACGTCAATCGTACGCGAAGTGGGTTTGCGGGACGGCTTGCAGCTGGTCAAAGAAATGCTGGCCACCGACATCAAACTGGAGTGGTGCCGGCTTCAGGCGGCCACAGGGTTTAGTGAGTTTGAGGTGACGTCGTTCGTTCCCCCATCGGTGATCCCGCAGTTTGGCGATGCGGCGGAGGTGTTGGAGGGTGCCCAGAAGATCGACGGGATCCGCCCCTCCGTTCTGGTGCCCAATCTTAAGGGCGGTCAGATTGCGCTCGACCGGGGGGCCGAGAAGATCGCCTTCGTGCTTTCCGCCAGCGAAGCGCATAATCTCTCCAACGTCCGCAAATCCACCGATGCCTCCCTCGCCGAATTTGCCGAGCTTGTGGCCGCGCGCGCTGAGCGTGGGCTTGAAAACCAGGTGGAGCTTTCCTGCGCCATTGCCACATCGTTCGGCTGCTCTATCCAGGGGGACGTGCCCGAGGCGCGGGTTTACGAAATTGCCGAGCGGCTCGCCGATCTGGGGGCCGATGAGCTGAACATTGCCGACACGGTGGGCTATGCCAATCCGCTCCAGGTGCGCCATATCTTCACCGAGCTTGAAAGCAGCGTGGGCGATGTCCCCCTGGCGGCCCACTTCCACGATACGCGGGCCATGGGACTGGCCAACGTGGTGGCTGCGGTTGAGGCGGGGGTGCGCCGGTTCGACGCTTCTTTGGGCGGACTTGGCGGCTGCCCTTTCGCACCTGGCGCCACTGGGAACATTGCCACGGAAGACTGTGTTTATCTTCTGGAGAGCATAGGTCTTGGCACGGGAATCGACATTGGTGCCCTTCTGGAGGTGCGCAAGAAACTGGATGACTGGCTGCCCCGCGAACGGGTTGAAGGGCGCCTGATGAAGGCAAAGCCTGCAAAGACCTACAGGCCGGCGGCCTGAAGCACCAGAGACCGAGCCATGGCAATTCCCCTTTCACGGCGGCTTGATTTTTCCGAGATCCCCAAACTGGATGTGGGCGAGCTGCTCGGCGGGAAGGCCAGCGACACGCTGATCGAAGCACTGGAGCGGGCGTGCACGGATGTTGGCTTTTTCTATGTACACAACCATGGCGTTGCACCTGAGCTGATCAGCGCGCTGCGCCATGAGGCGGGACGGTTCTTCGCTCTGCCCATGGCACAGAAGATGGAGATCGCCATCAATGCCCAACTCAGGGGCTACCTGCCGCTCGACTATGCCAGCTATGAAGGCGAGGCGCGCGCCGCCAAGAGCCATCAGGAAGGATTTTGGATCAGCTACGACCGGCCCTTCTCGAGCGCCCAGCCCCTAAACGGCCCGAACCTCTGGCCTAAGGAGCCTCCGGAACTGAGGGCAACGATGCTGGAATATCTCGAAGCCGTGGAACGGTTGTCGCAAGCCCTTCAGCGCGGCTTCGCCAGGGCACTGGGTGTGGGCGAGCATGGGTTGGATGCCTATTTCCAAGATCCCATGTCGATGCTCAAGCTGAACCATTACCCGCCTCAGGATGCGCCGGAAAGCGTCAAGCATATTGGCGTGGTGCCCCACTCAGATTCCGGAGCCTTTACTATCCTCTGGCAGGATGAGGGCGACGGCCTAGAGATCCAGAATAAGAGCGGCGAATGGATCGGGGCGCCGTCCATTCCGGACACCTTTGTGATCAACATCGGCAATGTGATGCAGATCTGGACCGCAGGCCGCTTCTCTTCAACACCGCACCGGGTCATCAACCGCGGCGGGCGCGACCGCTACTCCATTCCTTTCTTCGTGAACCCCGGCCCCGCCGCCCCCATCGCGCCGCTGGATCGGCTCGAAGCAGAAACCGGTGAACCCTTTGCCAAGTATATCCAAGAGCGCTGGCGGCACACCTTTCCCGTCGCGAAGATCCCCGAGTATGCCGCGCCGCTATGAGGAACTGAGCGTGCGGCGCACAGCATCCTTCCAGCCATCATACTTTTGCGCCCGCACCTCTTGGCTCATATCGGGCGAGAACCGCCGGTCCAGGGACCAGAGACCGGCGAACAAGTCTGGTGCTGGATACAGTCCAACGTGAAGCCCGGCGAGGTACGCTGCGCCAAGGGCCGTGGTCTCCATGATGTCGGGACGGTCGACCGGCGCGTCCAAAAGGTCGGCCAGGCGTTGCATGGTCCAGTTGGACGCTGTCATGCCGCCGTCCACCCTAAGCACGGTTGAGCCGGCGCCTGACCAGTCTTTCTGCATGGCCTCCAGGAGATCACGGGTCTGATAGCAGACGCTCTCCAAAGCGGCATGAGCGAACTCGTTGGGCCCGCTGCCCCGGGTCAGGCCGAACATCGCACCGCGGCACTCTGCATCCCAATAGGGTGCGCCCAGGCCCACAAACGCGGGCACCAGATACACCTGCTGCGCCGGATCAGCGGCATCGGCCATTTCGCCGGATTGCGCAGCATCAGCCATGAGCGCCAAGCCGTCCCTGAGCCACTGCACGGCCGCACCGGCGATGAAGATTGAGCCTTCCAGAGCATAGGTTGGCACCCCGTCCAGTTGATAGGCCACCGTGGTGAGCAGCCGATTGGTGGACGTCACCGCTTCCGGTCCGGTGTTGAGCAATGCAAAGCAGCCCGTGCCATAGGTGGATTTCATCATGCCCGGCTGGAAGCAGGCCTGGCCCACGGTGGCCGCCTGCTGGTCTCCGGCAATGCCGCAGATGGGCAGCGCGCTTCCGAAGAGGTCCGGCTCTGAGCGGCCAAAGAGCGCGGCGCAATCCTTGACCTCCGGCAGCATTGAGCGGGGCACCCGCAGGAGATCAAGCAGCTCATCGCTCCAGTCACCGGCGTGGATGTCGTACATCAAGGTGCGGCTGGCATTGGTGGCATCGGTTGCGTGCACCTTGCCGGCGGTGAGGCGCCAGAGCAGGAACGTGTCCACGGTTCCAAAGGCCAGTTCACCGGCCTGCGCTGCCGCCCGCGCGCCGTCCACCTCGTCCAAGATCCAGGCCACCTTCGTGCCGGAGAAATAGGGGTCCAGAAGCAAGCCGGTTTTGGCGGTGACGGTGCTTTCGTGGCCGTCGGCCTTGAGGGCGGCGCAGCGCTCAGCCGTCCGCCGGTCCTGCCAGACGATGGCTCTGTGTATCGGCTTGCCGGTTTTGCAGTCCCACACGAGCGTGGTTTCGCGTTGGTTGGTGATGCCGATGGCGGCCACTTGATTTGGCTCCGCTGAGGCGTTCGCCAATGCCGCGCGGCAGGTGCGCACAACCGTCTCCCAAATGTCCTCAGGTTCATGCTCCACCCAGCCCGATTGCGGGAAGTGCTGCGCAAACTCCTCCTGCGCCACACCGGCAATCCTGCAGTCTCTGTCAAACACAATGGCCCGGGATGATGTGGTGCCCTGGTCGATCGCCAGCACATATTCCGCCATGACTTACCCCTCCTACTCGGCTGCGGCCTGCTGGTGTTGTTTCATCCACGCGTCCAGCTTGGCCACTTGGTCGGACCCCAGCCTAAGACCCATTTTGGTTCGGCGCCAGAGAACATCCTCTGCCGTCAGCGCCCATTCGTGGGCCATCAGGTGGTGCACCTCAGCGGCCAGCAATCCGCCCGCCAAGTCTTCGCCAAGCTCGCTGGCCGGCCAGTCCAGAGCCATCGTTCCGTAGGTGCGGGCCAGCCGGGCCACCTGGCCATCGCTCAAGTTTGGCGCGTGGCCGCGGATTTTCTGGGCAAGGCCGTCACCGTCCGATGGCGCAAATTCGCCGCCAGGAAGCGCGGCTCGCGCAGTCCACGCCGGCGGGAGGCCGGGCAGCCACGCTTCAAGCTTTAACAGAGCTTCCTCTGCCAGGTGGCGGTAGGTGGTGATCTTGCCACCGAAAATGTTCAGCAAGGGGGCTTGGCCGTCCCCTGCCTCCACGGCCAACACATAGTCGCGGGTGATTTCCTGCGCGGTCTGCTCGCCGTCATCGAACAGGGGCCGGATGCCCGAGTAAGTCCACACGACATCGTCCCGCTGAATGGGCTCGCTAAAGTACTCGCCGGCCGCGCTGAGCAGATAGGTGACTTCTTCGTCGCTGATGATCGCCGCGTCAGGGTCGTCCCCCACATCCACATCCGTGGTGCCGATCAACGTGAACTGATCTTCGTAAGGGATCGCAAAGATGATGCGTCCGTCCTGGTTCTGAAAGATGTAAGCCCGGTCATGCTCAAACATCTTGCGCACCACAACGTGGCTGCCTTTCACAAGGCGGCTCTGAGCCCGGCGGTTGAGCTTCAACCGGTTGGCCGCCACCTCCGAAACCCACGGGCCCGCGGCGTTGATCAGCACCCGTGCTTCAACCTCCTCGCGCGCACCGGTCTGCACATCGCGCAACGCGACCCGCCAATGCGTGTCTTCGCGATGGGCGGACACAACCTCGGTTCGGGTGCGGATGATGGCGCCATGCCGCTTTGCATCGAGCGCGTTCAGAACCACCAGGCGGGCATCGTCCACCCAGCAGTCGGAATATTCAAAGCCGCTTGAAAATTCCGCCTTCAACGGCGCGCCAAGGGCGCTGCCCTGAAGGCGGAGCGAGCGGGACTTGGGCAAGATCTCGCGGCCGCCCAAATTGTCATAGAGAAAAAGTCCGAGCCGGATCAGCCATTTGGGACGCAGACCTTTGTGATGGGGCAGCACAAATCGCATGGGCCAGATGATATGCGGAGCCATGCGCAGCAAAGTTTCGCGCTCTTTCAGGCTCTCGCGCACCAGCGAAAACTCATATTGCTCCAGATAACGCAGTCCGCCGTGGATCAACTTGGTGGAGGCAGAGGACGTGCCGCTGGCCAGGTCGGCCTTTTCCGCCAGGAAAACGGATAGACCGCGGCCCGCCGCATCGCGCGCGATGCCGCAGCCGTTGATCCCACCACCAATTACGAAGATATCGTGCACCCTGTCACTCCCGCCGGAACGAGGCGAGGTAAAAGATATGAAACCAGATTTGGTTTCGCAACGAAAATAAACGAACTAAAATGAACTTTATGACTCAGCGGCCACGATAACTTTAACATCCGTTTCATCACAAACACTCTGCAACGATGGGGGAAGCGGTGCGTCGGTCACCACATAGTCCAGATCAGTCAGATGGGCGATGCGCACCGGCGCGGTGCGTTCCAGCTTCATGGAATCGGCCACCAGGATTGTGGTGCGGGCATTGTCCATTATCGCCTTTGCCACTTTCACTTCGCGATAATCATAGTCGAGCAGGGAGCCGTCAGGATCAATGCCGGATGTTCCCACAATGGCATAGTCAACTTTGAACTGGCGGATGAAATCTACTGCCGCTTCCCCCACAATGCCGCCGTCAGATTGGCGCACCACGCCGCCGGCCACAATGATTTCGATTTGCGGATGACCCGTTAAGATACTGATAACATGCGTATTATTCGTGATTACCAGAAGATCCTTCTTGCCCCGTAAGGCCATCGCCACCTGTTCGGTGGTGGTTCCTATATTGATCAGGATCGAGCAATCGTCCGGGATCAGGCGGGCGGCGGCCACGCCGATCAGGCGCTTTTCCTCCTGGGCCAGGCGGCGGCGCGCCTCATAGGCGAAGTTGGTGACACTGGTGGACGGTACGGCACCGCCATGGATCCGCTGGAGCAGTCCACGCTGGCACAAATCGTTGATATCCTTGCGGATCGTTTGCGGCGTCACCTGATAGGCTTGCGCCAGATCGTCTACCATGACCTGGCCGGCATCACGCGCGCGTTTTAAAATGTCCGCTTGGCGGGGCGCTATGGCTTCCATCCCTCAAACCCTGTTCTGACTGTGTCGCCCGGCAGTTCTCAGGTGCACAGTAGCGCACATTTTTGTTGATTCAAGTTTCGATTGACGTTCATTTACTTTCGCCGATATGGTTAACATTCCAGATCAACGGGAGGAAATAAACAAAATGAAGACGCGTTTGCTCGCAGCTGCATCCCTTGCTGCTGTTATGGCATTCGCCGTGCCCGCTTTTGCCGGCACGGAGGAAGCGAAGAAGTGGATCGACAGTGAGTTCCAGCCGTCATCTTTGTCCAAAGACGACCAGATGAAGGAAATGGAATGGTTCATCAAGGCGGCTGAACCGTTCAAGGGCATGGAAATCAACGTTCTTTCAGAAACCATTCCGACCCACGAATATGAATCCAAGACGCTGACCAAGGCGTTTGAGGAAATCACCGGCATTAAGGTCAACCACCAGCTGCTTGGCGAAGGCGAAGTGGTGCAGGCCGTGCAAACACAGATGCAGACCAAGCGCAATCTGTATGATGCCTATATCAACGATTCCGACCTGATCGGCACCCACTCGCGTCTGCAATTGGCGGTGAACCTGACGGACTGGATGGCGGGCGATGGCAAAGACGTCACCAACCCCATGCTCGACGTGGACGATTTCATTGGCAAGTCCTTCACCACCGGGCCGGACGGCAAGCTTTATCAGCTGCCTGACCAGCAGTTCGCGAACCTCTACTGGTTCCGCAAAGACTGGTTTGACCGGGAAGATTTGAAGAAGCGCTTCAAAGATAAGTATGGTTATGACCTTGGCGTTCCGGTCAATTGGTCAGCCTATGAGGATATTGCCCAGTTCTTCTCTGAAGACGTGAAGGAAATCGACGGTGTGCGGGTCTACGGCCACATGGATTATGGCAAGCGCGCGCCGGACCTGGGCTGGCGCATGACCGATGCCTGGCTTTCCATGGCTGGCGCCGGTTCCAAAGGCAAGCCCAACGGCGTGCCGGTGGACGAATGGGGCATCCGCATGGAGCCCGGCACCTGTAACCCTGTCGGCGCGTCGGTGTCGCGCGGCGGAGCGGCCAATGGCCCGGCTGCGGTCTACGCCATCCGCAAGTGGGATGAGTGGCTGCGCAAATACGCCCCTCCCGGTGCGGCCAGCTATGACTTCTATCAATCACTGCCGGCCCTCAGCCAAGGCAACGTGGCCCAGCAGATCTTCTGGTACACCGCCTTCACCGCCTCCATGGTGGCCCCGAAGTCCGACGGCAACAACACCGTGGACGACGACGGCAACCCGCTGTGGCGCATGGCCCCCTCGCCGAAGGGTCCCTACTGGGAAGAGGGCCAGAAGCTCGGCTATCAGGACGCCGGGTCCTGGACGTTCCTGAAGTCCACGCCGCAAGACCGCATGAAGGCGGCCTGGCTCTACGCCCAGTTCGTCACGTCCAAAACCGTTGACGTGAGGAAGTCGCACGTCGGCCTCACCTTCATCCGCAACTCCACGGTGAACCACGAGAGCTTCACCGAGCGCGCACCGAAGCTCGGTGGTCTGGTCGAATTCTACCGCTCGCCCGACCGCGTGATGTGGACCCCAACCGGCGTCAACGTGCCGGACTATCCGAAGCTCGCGCAGGCCTGGTGGCAGCAGATCGGCAACGTGAACGCCGGCAAC
>JBCDDQ010000076.1:0-17169 GCA_039180225.1 Pseudomonadota bacterium | reverse complement strand
GGACTCTGCAACATGGCAAAATCAGACAAATTCACGCCCATCGATGCAACCCAAACCCCTCGCTTTGCCGATGTGGCCACGTTTATGCGCACGGTGCGCCACCCCATCTCCGATGAGATCGACATTGGCCTGTGTGGGGTGCCCTTTGATCTCGGCCTCAACTACCGGTCCGGCCCGCGCGATGCGCCGGCGGCGGTGCGCGATGCCTCCCGCCTGATCCGCATGGCCCATCCGGTGAGTGGGATTAAACCCTACGATTTGTGCAATGTGGCCGATGTGGGCGATGCGCCGGTCAACCCCATGAACAAGGATGAATCGATCGACAGGATCGAAGCGTTCTTTGCAGAGATGAAGGCGGCCGGCATCCGGCCCATCGCCATCGGCGGCGACCACACGGTGCCCCTACCCGTCCTGCGCGCCTTGGCCAAGGATGAGCCCGTTGGCCTGCTCCAGTTCGATGCCCACGCAGATATTCTTGATGAGCTCTGCGGCACCAAGGTCAATCACGCCACCATCATGCGCCGCGGCGTGGAAGAAGGCCTCATCGATCCCAGCCGCGTGGTCCAGTTGGGCCTGCGCGGCAGCCGCTTCGGCGATGACGACATCCGCTTCGGCCAGGACGCCGGCTTCCGCTGCATCACCATAGATGAGTATGAGGAGCTCGGCCGGGCCGAAACCATTCGCATCATCGACGAAACACTGGGCGATGGCCCGTCTTATGTGACCCTCGACATTGACGGCATCGACCCCAGCTATTGCCCCGGCACGCCGGTCCCGGAAATCGGCGGCCTGCTGCCTCGCGATGTGCAGGTCATCCTGCGCTCCCTTCAGGGCAAGAACGTTGTCGGCGCCGACATTTGCGAGGTGGCCCCGTGCTACGACCCGACCGGCGTCACGTGCGTCACAGCTGCCAACATGATGTTCGAAATGCTGTGCATCATCGCCCATTCCATGGCCGCTCAGAGATCAGGGTAAATTTTTTCTTAACGACGTGACTTAAGTCACAGCGCGAAAGCCTGCGCATTGGTATCCCTCTTGCAAGAAGCCGGGGACCAAGAGCTTTAGAGAGCGCAGGATTAGACCGATGACCTCGAAGATGAAAACACCCAAGCGGGACCGGATTTTCACCCCGGACGTCATATGTGCCTGGTTGATCGCCTTTGCCATGCTGGGCGGGCTTGCTTTGATGGGTTATGGCAACGGATCGTTACCCTTTCCGGCCTAACGCCTTTGACAAGAGGCCTCAAGGAAGGCATGTGCCCCCTGACACCAACAACTTGGATCAGGGAAATCGTGTATGGCAGTGCTGCGAACTCAGGGGGTTCACCACATCACGCTGAACGGCGCCGACCGGCAAACATCGATCGACTTTTGGGAGGGCATTCTAGGGATGCCCTTCGTTTTCGAGCAGCCCAACCTGGATCAGCCTGAAATCAACCATCTCTACTTCGATCCCGGCGACGGGCGTCTGATCACAATCTTCACCCATGAAGAACGCCGCGCCGACAACAGCCCGAACCCCAACGAAGTGGGCACTGTCCACCACCTGGCCTTCATCGTCGACAAGCAAACCTATGATGGAGCCGCAGAGCGCCTGCGCGCCGGCGGCTATGCCAATTCAGGAGAGGTCGACCGCGGCTTTATGGATTCGCTCTATTTCCGCGAGCCGCTCGGCCAGTTGCTGGAGCTGGCGTGCTACAAGTTTGAGCCGCCGGAAGGCTTCACCCATTCAGATGTACTGAACAAGGCCCACCACATCCGCGTTGAGGCCGGCGACATGAACATCACGCTCAAACACCTGGACGAAGCTCACGCCGCGCTGACGAATAGTTGACCGCCTGACAAGGGATTGAAACACTTCGCGCACAAGCTGAAATCGGTTTGAAACGAGAGGTTTCCATAGTCTGAGCATCCAAAGCAACTTGCTCAAACAATAAGGAAACCCAATGAACCAACATACAAAAATCAGCGCCGCACCTGACTACACAGCCATCAAGCAAAAGCAAAATGCGGCCTGGAACTCAGGCAACTATGCCCGGATCGGCGCCACCTTGCAGATCACGGGCGAAGAGCTCGCCGAAGCGGCGGCACTCAGTCCGGGCGCAAAGGTCCTTGATGTGGCCGCTGGAAACGGCAACGCAAGCTTGGCCTTTGCCCGCCGCTTCTGTCAGGTCACCTCGACCGACTATGTGGCGGACCTCTTGAAGGCAGGCGAAGCACGCGCGGCCGCAGAGGGACTGGACATCACCTATCAGGTGGCTGATGCGGAGAACCTGCCCTTTGCCGACGCTCAGTTTGACGCAGTGGTCTCCTCCTTCGGTGTCATGTTCGCTCCGAACCAGAGTCAGGCCGCCGCGGAGCTCCTGCGCACCTGCCGGCAGGGCGGCAAAATCGCCCTGGCCAACTGGACGCCGGAGAGTTTTATCGGCGCACTGTTCAAAACCCTCGGCAAACACGTACCACCGCCCGAAGGCCTGAATTCACCTGCCCTCTGGGGTACCACCAGCTGGCTCTCCCAGGTCTTTGGAGAAGGCGCCAGCCACATCGAAGTGAAGCGCAAGAACTTCAATTTCCGCTATGCCTCACCACAGACGTTCGTGGACTTCTTCCGCACCTACTATGGCCCGGTTCACAAGGCTTTTGCCGCAGTGGGCGAGACCGGCGCCAAAGCCTTGGAACGCGACATTCTGGAGACCATCGCACAGTTCGACACCTCCACCGACGAAACCATGATGGTTCCATCTGAATACGCAGAGATCATCATCACCAAGGCCTGATCTCCATTATCCCGGCCCCCAGGCGCTCTGCGTTCTGGGTGCCGTTGGGTAAATTTTCAAACTTGACAATTTACTCAATGACCCTATTTATGGTCATAATTGACAATAAATAGGGTCACGTCAATGCCGCGCCCCAGCCTTAAAGACCAGCGCTCCAAGGAAATCCGTGCCGCCTTTGCCAGATGCGTGGCCCGATTTGGCCTGGACGGCGCCACCTTGGAACATGTGGCAGAGGAAGCCGGCGTTTCCCGGCCGTCTGTGCGCCATTTCGTGGGAAACCGCGAAGACCTCATCGACGCGCTGGCGGCCCATGTGCAGCAAGACTATCAGGCCAAAATGGAAACCTTGTTCGCCTGGCTGCCGCAAACCGGACGCATCGAGGCCCTCATAGAGTTCATGTTTGCGCCCTCCGTGGTCAGTTCATCGGAGGATGTTGCGCTGGCCCAAGCTCTCATGGCTGCTGCCGACCGATACCCCTCCGTGGCCGCCCCGCTAAAGAGCTGGATCATGGAGTTCGACCAGCTCATACAGAACGAACTCTCAGCACATGCTCCAAACGCATCCCCCGCCGATGTTGCAGGCGCTTCCTTCGGTATCCTTTCGCTCTATTTCAATATCGATGCACTCTCACAACTCGGTTTACCGGAACGCTATGGGGCAGCGGCAAAGACCGCAGCGCTCAACCTGATCGCTAACTTGGAGGACGCTTCTGATGGGGCAGATTAAATGGCTAACCCTGGCCGCACTCTTCGTCCTGGCCATCGCCACACTGCAAGGGTGGTACTGGGTCTGGGGACTTCTCTTCATCTATTGGGGCATTGGCGGCCTCCGATCCGGCGCAGCGTTCGTGGTCGAAGATGTTTTACGCGCCGAAAACCCCGCCCTGTTTTGGCTCATCAGCGCCATGTGGATCGGCTTTGGCGTCTTTTATGTGTATGGCGACCTTTGGGTGCGCCTGGTCCAGCAATAGGGATCTTACATGGTGTCGTCTCGTAAGTTGATGCATGTGCTGCCAGTTTCTGCATACACCTCGCAAGACTGGTTTGACCGCGAACAAGAGCAGATATTTTCGCGCACTTGGTCTTATGCAGGGTTTGCTGAAGACATTAGCGAACCTGGCCAGTATCTGAGCATTCAGGCCGGGCTTAACAACATCTTCGTCATCATGGGGCGCGATCACCGCTTGCGGGCTTTTCACAATATCTGCCGGCACCGCGGCACCCAGCTCTTGCGTGCGGCCGGCAAGAGCCAGAAAGCCATCACCTGTCCCTATCATGACTGGACTTACGATCTGGAAGGCAACCTGATGTCGGTGCCCGAAGAGCGCACCGAGTTTCGCGGGCTCGATAAATCGTGCCTTGGGCTCAAGCCCGCGTCCGTTGATGTCTGGCGCAGCATGATCTTCGTTCACCCCGATCCCGAAGCCGGCTCGATTATGGCCTGGTTCGGAGCGGTCGAGCCACATCTGGGTCCCCACAAGGTCGATGAGCTGGTGGAGTACGCACAAGCGCGCACCGCTTATGAGGTCAAAGCCAACTGGAAGATCGTGGTGGAGAACTACATTGACGTCTACCACCTGGCCCATCTTCATTCGGGCACGCTGGCCCAGTATGATCATGCGAAAGCGCAGTTCGGCTTCGTGGGGCCGCATTACGCGTTCTGGGAGCCTCTCTCTGCGGACTATGCGGAGAACTTGGAGGCCAACGCCCCGACACCCTTGGTGCTTGCGCCGGATGAGGCCGGCGCATGGGTGCCCATGCTGTTCCCGGGCATCGGTCTTGCTGAGAGCGAATCCAGCTGGTCCACCTTCATCATCACGCCGCTTGGCCCGGAGCTCACCCGGGTGGAAAACCGCATGCGCGTCAAAAACGCCTCGCGCTGGGCCTTCCAGAGCCAGAAGTGGAGCTCGTCGAGCTTTTGGGACAATAAGATCAAGGGCAAGTACGAGCCGGAAGACGGCGCGGAAGACCCCATGACCAGCGGCGATTTCATCGCTGAAGACATCTACGCCTGCGAGCAGCAGCAGAAGTCACTCAAGAGCCCCTATTTCGAAGTGGGCGCTTCAGCAGAGCACACCGAAAGCCCGGTGCGCCAGCACCAGCAGGTGGTGCTCGATGCTCTGGAGGGCGGCTTGTGAGTTCGGCGTTTCACAAGCTCACCGTGGCAGACGTGCGGCGCGAGACCGATCAGGCCGTTAGCCTGGTGTTCCAGGTGCCCCCGGAGCTGAAGGAGACCTTCGCCTGGCGCGCCGGCCAACACATCACGGTGCGCCTGCAGTTGGGAGGCGAAGAGGCCCGGCGCTCCTATTCGATCTCAACGTGCCCCCATGACGGCAGTCCCTTGCGCATCACGGTAAAGCGGGTGTCCGGAGGTTTGGTCTCCAGCCACATCAATGACACGGTAAAACCCGGAGACGAAATAGAGGCGTCGGCGCCGTTCGGCCGCTTCTGCCTCGACGCCGATCCCTTGGGCCGGCGCACCCACTACTTCTTCGCCGCCGGCTCCGGCATAACGCCAATCTACGCCATGATCCTGGCGGTGCTTAACGCAGAGCCCTATTCGGTGGCCCATCTCGCCTATGGCAACAGAAACGAAGACACCATGATCTTCCGTGACAGGCTTGGCCACCTCACCGCAGCTCACCCGGAACGCTTTACTGTGGCGCACCTCTTCTCCGCCCCGTCGATATGGTCGTCCTTCTCCTATTGGCGCAACGGCAAGCTTGATGCGGACGCGGTTGCGCACTTCATTTCAGATCACCCGCCTTATGCCCAAGAGGCCCAGTATTACATCTGCGGCCCTGGGCCCATGAACGGCCAGGTGAAGGCGGCGCTCATGTCCATCGACGTGCCGGCTGCACGCATTCACATGGAGAGCTTCGGCGGCAGCGAGACAGACGACAGTGTCAAGGGTATCCCCGCCACCGCGCGAGTGCGGCTCAACGGCCAGCAGACCGAACTCAACATCGACGCAGGTCAAACGCTGCTGGACGCGCTCCGTGCCGCGGGCCTGGAGCCGCCCTATTCCTGCCAGGCGGGCGTCTGCTCAGCCTGCCGCGCCAAGCTCACAGCAGGTTCGGTGCATATGCGCGCGCGCGTGGCGTTGGAGGATCACGAGATTGAGGCCGGCGAGATCCTCACCTGCCAGTCGGTGGCCACCAGCGCGCACCTGCAGGTGAGTTTCGCCGACTGAAACACAACTGAAACAAATGAAACCTCGGCAGACATAATCGGCATACGTTGTAACACCATACTCCAGCCTATCGAGACGCCACTCACACTGATGACTGGAGGATGCATCACATGAACGCCGTCGCCACACCCTTCACGACCCCCCGCTCCAAAGACACCTTTGAGATCGTCAAGATGGTGCTCATCGCTACGGCCACCATCGCCCTCATGGCCATCGCCATCTTGAGTTAAGAACGAGAAGGGCTTCAGCCCCCAAGTCCCGCATACCCCAACGGCGCCGAGTGCTTCCACCTCCCCCTCCCATCGGCGTCTTTTCAACCCCCGAGCCCCAACGCTCGGGGGTTTGTTTTTGGTAAAACCAAGAACGGAACACCCTCATTGCCAACGCAGTGCATATGAACGTGGAAGCGATCACAATTCTATGGATTACACCTTCCAGCCGCTTGTCGCGCCTGCAAAAGAGGTCTAAGAGACCCTTTTGATGAACGCACTTTCCCCCCACCGTGAACAAATCCTCTCCGAAAGCCATTTGCTGGGAATTGAGGGACTGACGCCGCCTGAAATCACCCGCCTTTTGGATCTTGCCGACACCTATGTTGAACTGTCGCTGCAAATCAACAAGAAGCAGGACACCCTGCGCGGGCGCACCCAGATCAACGTGTTCTTTGAGAACTCCACCCGTACCCAATCCTCCTTTGAGCTGGCCGGCAAGCGCCTCGGCGCCGATGTGATGAACATGTCGGTCAAGGGCTCCTCCGTCAGCAAGGGCGAGACCTTGGTGGACACGGCCATCACGCTGAATGCCATGCATCCGGACCTCCTGGTGATTCGCCACGCCTCGGCCGGCGCGTGCGAGCTCTTGGCCCAGAAAGTGGACTGCGCCGTGGTCAATGCCGGGGATGGCAGCCACGAGCATCCCACCCAGGCGCTGCTGGACGCCCTCACCATCCGCCGCCGCAAGGGACGTCTGCAAGGGCTGACGGTGGCCATCTGCGGTGACATTCTGCACTCACGCGTGGCGCGCTCCAACATCTTGCTGCTCCACACCATGGGAGCGCGCGTTCGGGTGGTGGCGCCCACCACACTTCTGCCACCGGATGCCGACCGGCTTGGGGTGGAAGTGTTCACCGACTTTGAGGCCGGCATTGCGGACTGCGACATCGTCATGATGCTGCGCTTGCAGCTGGAGCGCATGAACGGAGCGTTCGTGCCGTCCACGAGAGAGTACTACCGCTTTTTCGGCCTCAACCGGGAAAAGCTGAAAGTGGCAAAGCCCGATGCTCTGGTCATGCACCCCGGCCCCATGAACCGGGGCGTGGAGATCGCCTCCGCCGTGGCCGACGGTGTGCAGAGCGTAATCAAGGAGCAGGTGGAGATGGGTGTTGCGGTACGTATGGCGGTGCTTGACGCCCTGGCGCGCAACCTGCCTGGAGGCGGCAACGCATGATGGTTCCTGCCGGACTGAGCCCGGGCCATATCGGCACGGTGTGCTATGTCAATGCACGCCTGTTCGACCCCGGCCAGAAGCTCGACACCAAGGGCGGCATCCGCGTCACCAACGGCATCATCAACAGCCTTGGTGCAAAGATCACCGCCAAGTCGCGGCCCGCCAACGAGCAGATTGTAGACTGCAAAGGCTGCCTGCTCATGCCGGGCCTTGTGGACATGCGGGTCTTCGCGGGCGAACCTGGCTTTGAATACAAAGAGACCCTGGCCACCGCCACAGAATCGGCGGCCGCCGGCGGGGTCACCACCATCATCACCATGCCCAACACCGATCCGGTGATTGACGATGCGGCCCTGGTGGACTTTGTGCTGCGCCGGGCCCGCGACACCGGGGTGGTCCGCGTCGCCCCCATGGCCGCCCTCACCAAGGGGCTCAACGGCAAAGAGATGACCGAGTTCGGCCTCCTGCGCGAAGCCGGCGCAGTTGCGGTGACCGACGGCACGCAATCTGTAGCGAACGCGCGCGTGCTGCGCCGGGCCATGGCCTATGCCCGCGACTTCGGCCTGCCGATCGTGCAGCATGCGGAAGATGCCGACCTGGCGCTCAACGGGGTGATGAACGAGGGCGAGCTCTCCACCCGTCTTGGTCTGCCGGGCATTCCCGCCATGGCCGAACTGGTGGTGCTGGAGCGCGACTTGAGGCTGGTGGAACTGACCGGCGCGGCCTACCACGCCGCACAGATTTCCTGCCGGGCCTCAGTGGAGGCAGTGCGCACGGCCAAAAAGAATGGGCTTCCGGTCACCTGCGGGGTGTCCATCAACCATCTCTCCCTCAACGAGAACGATATCGGCTCCTACCGCACGTTCTTCAAGCTCTCCCCGCCGCTGCGCAGCGAGGAAGACCGCAAAGCCCTGGTGGATGGCGTCGCCGATGGCACCATCGATGTGATCGTCTCAGGCCATGACCCGGAGAACCCCGATACCAAGCGGCTCACGTTCGATGAGGCCGCCTTCGGGGCCATCGGGCTGGAAACCCTTCTGGCGGCAGCCCACGGGCTGCACCTCAACGAAGGGATCCCGTTGGAAACCCTCATCACGGCCATGACCCGCACGCCGGCCCAAATCCTCAATCTGGAAGCCGGTGCGCTCACCGAAGGCGCACCGGCCGATTTTTGCCTGTTTGACGAGAAGATCTCCTGGGCCGTTGAGGAATGGGGCCTTAAGTCCAAATCCAACAACACGCCCTTTGAAGATCGGCTCATGCAAGGCCGCGTGATGCGCACGGTCGTGGCCGGCCAAACCGCCTATGAACTGGACGGCACATGAGCTTTGATCAGCCGATCCTGATCTATCTTCTGGCCGCCCTCGGGGGCTATCTGCTGGGCTCCATCCCCTTCGGTCTGATCCTGACAAAGCTTGCCGGCAAAGGCGATGTGCGCGCCATCGGCTCCGGCAATATCGGCGCCACCAACGTTCTGCGCACCGGCTCCAAGGCGCTCGCCGCAGGCACGCTCCTGTGCGATGTTCTGAAGGGCTTCGCCCCTGCCCTCGTGGCCAAGGCCTGGGGGCTTGAGGTGGGTGTGATTGCCGGTTTCGCAGCCTTTATCGGCCATCTGCTGCCTGTGTGGCTTTGCTTTAAGGGCGGCAAGGGTGTTGCCACTTACATCGGCGTCCTGGCCGGTTTGTTCTGGCCGGCTGTGGTCTTCTTTTGCGCGACCTGGCTGGTGGTGGCGCTCCTCTTCAAGATCTCGTCCCTGTCAGCGCTCGTGGCCGCAGCCTTGACACCTGTGGCTGTTTTCGTGTTGGGTGTTCCCGCATTGGTGGTGCCGCTGAGTGTCATTGCGGTGATCATCTTCTGGAAACACCGCGAGAACATTCAGCGCCTCTTACAAGGCCAGGAATCGAAGATTTCCTTTCGCAAGAGCTGACAAACGTTCGCGCGGCCAAGGCAACCGGGGGCGGTATGTCAGACACGCTGGACGACGCGCAGCGCCGCGATTGGCTGCGGCTGATTCAATCTGAAAATGTAGGACCGGCCACCTTCCGAAAACTGCTCAACCGCTACGGCGGCGCCAGAGCGGCGCTTGAGGCACTCCCGGAACTGTCCCGGCGCGGGGGCTTGCGCCGGCCGATCCGGATCTACCCTGAAGAGGCCGCTGACCGGGACCAGGAGAATGCCCGCCGGGTCGGGGCGCGCTTCGTGGCTTTGGGAGAGCCGGACTATCCGGCCCTTCTGAAGCATGCCGACACGGCCCCGCCGCTCCTGTGCGCCAAGGGGGCGTTGGGCGGCTCTGAGCGGCTTTGCCTGGCCATTGTCGGGGCCCGCAACGCTTCGGCACTGGGCCGAAAGTTCGCCCGCCAGATCGCCGGGGACCTGGGTGCGGCAGGTTTCACCATCGTCTCAGGCCTTGCCCGCGGCATCGACACGGCGGCCCATGAAGCGACGTGCCGGTCGGGAACCGTGGCAGTGCTCGCCGGCGGCATCGACGTGATCTATCCTCCCGAGAACGAGGGGCTCTATCGCCGCATCATCGAGGCGGGCGGCGCCATCGTCACCGAGATGACGCCGGGCACGAAGCCGCAAGCCAAACACTTCCCACGCCGCAACCGGATCATTTCGGGCATGAGCTTCGGAACCATCGTGGTCGAAGCGGCCAAGCGCTCCGGTTCCCTAATCACCGCGCGCCTGACTCTGGAGCAAGGGCGCGAGGTCTTCGCGGTCCCCGGCTCTCCGCTGGACCCGCGCGCGCAAGGGACAAACGGCCTGATCCGCCAAGGCGCCGTGCTGACCGAGGGGGCAAGAGATGTGCTGGACGTGATCCAACCGCTTCTGGGACGGGACGATCCGCTGGGCTTGACTTTGGATGACCCGGAGGCGCCGGCTGCGGACATCGTGCCCATCAGGGAGGTGCCGGAAACCGATCGCCAGCAGATCCTGGCGCTGCTGGGCCCTGCGCCCACGGAGATTGACGATCTGATCCGCGAAAGCGGTCAGACGCCCGGCGCGGTGTTTCTGGTGCTCCTGGAGCTGGAACTGGCCGGCCGCCTGCAACGGCATACGGGGAGCCTGGTGTCGTTGCTTTAGTGCAGCCTCCACAAACCTGCGCCATCGCCTCGCGCTCCCCTCGTCATCCCCAGCCACCTCCCCCCGTCATCCCCCGACACCTCCACGCGTCATCCCCGCGAAAGCGGGGACCCAGGGCATTGGCGCTCGGAGCAACCGGCTCGGGGGCCCGGATATTTTGCTTACGCAAAATTCCGGGATGACGAACAGGGCAAAACTCAACCATCAAGGCCAAATAGCCGGAATCATCGAATTTGATCAGGGCCTTACGCGAAATTGGGTTCGTTTGGCAGAAATTTACTTTTTGGCTGGGTTTGACACTTCGAACCGCCACCTCCCCCCGTCATCCCCCGCCACCTCCACGCGTCATCCCCGCGAAAGCGGGGACCTAGGGCATTGGCGCTCGGAGCAACCGGCTCGGGGTCCCGGATATTTTGCTTGCGCAAAATTCCGGGATGACGGACGGGGCAAGACTCAACCATCAAGGCCAAATAGCCCTAATTGCCTCTCCAGATCAGCGCTTTACGCGAAATTGGGTTCGTTCGGTTAGTCATACTATTTAGTGGCAAACTGTGCTGCCGCCTTCTCCAATCGGCCAGGATTGATCTGTGCGGCAAGCTAACGCTCCTTGGCGTTGCCATTGTTCGCCTGAATTTCCGCCTCTTGGTAAGCCATTTCAATCAGATAAACCAAAAACTTCATCTGAAACGTCACCGCCAGTTTTCGCATTTCAAACAGGCTCGCGGCGATGAACGCAGCAATATCGGCAGGACTGGCATCGCGCAGATCCTCGGCCAGCTTGCCCTCAAAGCTCGCACCTTCGGCCTCACCGGCATCGGGTCCATCTGCATTCTTGTTCTTCATTGGCCCCAGCTCCGTTGATCGAACAGAGTGCCGACACTATCGGCTTATGGGGCCCAACGTAGCGTGCTTCCTTATGGTAGTAAACTAAAATACTACTCAATCTTAAATTGCAATCATAAGTTGAGGCCGCGTGCATAAGCCCAGACCCGCAATTGCCCGCTTGACCCCCGCACCGGCCATTCCGTATCGTTCGAGCCCTTGCCCTGCCCCACGGCTCACAGGATCCCCCACCATGGCTTCGGCGCCCAGCAAAGACCCGCTTCTTCAACCTCTTACACTCAAACATCTCACCTTGCGCAACCGCATCATGAGCACCAGCCATGCCTGCGGTCTGGAAGATGAGAACGGTTATCCGGCCGATCGCTACCAGAGCTATCACGAAGAAAAAGCCAAAGGTGGTCTCGCGCTGACAATGTTTGGAGGCTCCTCCAACGTGGCCCCCGATTCGCCATCTGTGTTCCGCCAACTCTATGTGGGCGATGACGGCGTCATTCCGCATCTCCAGCGCTTTTCAGAACGGATCCACGCCCAGGGGGCAGCGCTGATGATACAGATCACCCACTTGGGCCGGCGCGGAGATCCCCATATGGGCAATTATCTGCCCACCATCGCGCCGTCAACCGTGCGCGAAACCCTGCACCGCTCCATCCCCAAACAGATGGACGATGATGACATCGCCCGGGTGGTCAAAGCCTTTGGCCAAGCGGCGCGCCGTTGCAAGGAAGGCGGACTGGATGGATTAGAAACCCTGTCAGGCGCCCACTTGATCGGCCAGTTCCTGTCGCCAGCCACCAATCAGCGCACAGATGGGTACGGAGGCTCCCTTGAGAACCGCTGCCGCTTCGGCCTGATGGTCTATGACGAAATCCGCCGTGTGGTGGGAGATGCGTTCATTGTGGGCTTCCGCTACACCGTCGATGAGGCCATGGCGGACGGGCTTTCATTTGAAGAGTGCGTGGAGATCGCGAAGATCTTCGAGACCTCCGGCACCATTGACTTCTTCAATGCCGTCTATGGCCGCATGGACACAGCGTTTGGTCTGGCGGCCCACAACATGCCGGGCATGGCCTCGCCCCTTGGCCCCTGGCTCAAGAAGGCGGCGGCATTCAAGCAGGAAATCTCCCTGCCCGTCTTCCATGCCGCCCGCATCGCCGATGTGGCCACCGCCCGGCACGCGATTTCCGAAGGTCTGATCGACATGGCCGGCATGACCCGGGCTCATATTGCCGACCCGCACCTGGTCGCCAAGCTGGCGTCTGGCGCGGAAGAGCGCATCCGCCCCTGCGTTGGCGCCACCCATTGTATGGGTAACACCCGCCCAAGCTGCCTCCACAACCCGTCAACCGGGCGCGAACGCAAGCTGCCCCACGGGGTTGCGCCGGCCCAGATGATGAAGAAGGTGGTCGTTGTGGGCGGCGGTCCGGCCGGTCTTGAGGCGGCCCGGGTTCTAGCGCTGCGCGGTCATGAGGTCAAGCTGTTTGAGGCGGCCAACGCATTGGGCGGCCAGGTGCGCCTCGCCGCCACCGCAAGCTGGCGCAGCGATGTGATCGGACTGGCCGACTGGCGGGCCGCTGAGCTTGAGCGGCTGGGGGTCAGCGTGGTCATGAACAAATACGCAGAACCCTCTGACGTGCTTGAGGAAGATCCTCAGATCATCATCGTTGCCACCGGCGGAGTGCCGAACCTGGAGTGGCTGCCGGGCGGAGAGCTGTGCACGTCGTCCTGGGATGCCCTGAGCGAGCCGCTGCCGGAGGGTGGGCACACGCTTGTCTATGACGGAACGGGCCGCCACGCCGCCCTGACCTGCGCGGAACGGTTCGCCATGGCGGGCCGTGAGGTGGAACTGGTGACGATTGACGATTCCATGTCGATGGAGATGGGCTATGCGGAAAAGGTCATCTGGAAGCGCCGGGCATACGAACTCAAACTTCCCCGCACTTTCGATGAACGCCTGATTGCCGTGGAGCGCCGGGGCAACCGGCTCTCGGCCCTCTTCCGCAATGAGGTAACCGACGCAGAAAGCCGTATAAGTGCAGATCAGATCGTTGTGGAGTATGGCACGGTGCCCGCCGACGAGTTCACCGATGCCCTGCGCGCGAATGCAAAGAACAATGGCACCACGGATATTGATGCGCTTCTGAACGGTGACGCCCAGCCCAATGACGCGGCACCTGATGGCCCTTATGAGCTCCACCGGATTGGCGATGCGGTGACCAGCCGGGACATCTCCTCAGCCATTATGGATGCCTTCCGTTTGTGTCGGACGCTGTAGCGTGTGCACCTGCGGTTCCCTCGTCATCCCGGAATTTTGCGCAAGCAAAACATCCGGGACCCAGATTCGCGTGCCTCTTAGCCTTCCGCCCTGGGTCCCCGCTTTCGCGGGGATGACGGTTATTGCCGCGCCCCTCTGGTCATCCCGGAATTATGCATCCTCCTCGTCATCCCGGAATTTTGCGCAAGCAAAATATCCGGGACCCAGATTCGGCCCGACGGCAGCTCCCCGCCTGCGCGGGGATGACGAAAGTGCACCTTTACCGGCGCTTTTTTCCACCCGTGACCATCCTACACTTGCGCGTCAGGCGTCGAGCGACTAAATCCCTCGGTCGTATCCCTGGTTTGGATTGCTCCCATAAAAGGAACGTTGTCAGCTTATGAACGTTGTTGTTGTCGAGTCCCCGGCCAAAGCCAAAACAATAAACAAGTATCTGGGATCAGGTTACACAGTGCTGGCCTCCTATGGGCACGTGCGCGACCTGCCGTCCAAAGATGGCTCGGTGAAACCGGATGACGATTTCTCCATGGTTTGGGACATGGACACAAAATCGCGCCAGCGGGTCAATGATATTGCCAAGGCCCTCAAAGACGCCGACAAGCTGATCCTCGCCACCGACCCGGACCGTGAAGGCGAGGCCATTTCCTGGCACGTGCTCGACATCTTGCGCGAAAAAGGCGCACTGAAAGACAAGGATGTGGCCCGCGTTGTCTTCAACGCCATCACCAAATCCGCCGTGACCGCCGCCATGGAAAACGCCCGCGATCTGGATGAAGATCTGGTGGAGGCCTACCTTGCCCGGCGCGCGCTCGACTATTTGGTTGGCTTTACCTTGAGCCCCGTCTTGTGGCGCAAGCTGCCGGGCTCGCGCTCGGCCGGGCGCGTGCAATCGGTGGCCTTGCGCCTGGTCTGTGAGCGGGAGCTGGAGATTGAGGCCTTCAAGTCGCAAGAGTATTGGACCATCGAGGCCGATCTCAGAACCGCCGAAGACAAACCCTTCCGCGCCCGCCTCAATGCGTTGAACGGCACCAAGCTCGGCAAATTCGATGTGCCCGCCGAAGCCGATGCCAAGGCGATTGAGAGCGCCATCAAAGAGGGGCGCTACACGGTAGATTCGGTTGAAGCCAAGCCCGCCAGGCGCAATCCGGCGGCCCCCTTCACCACATCAACCCTGCAACAGGAAGCCTCGCGCAAGCTTGGGTTCTCGTCTGCCCGCACCATGCAAATTGCGCAAAAGCTTTATGAAGGCATCAGCCTGGATGGCGAGACCACCGGCCTCATCACCTATATGCGGACAGACGGCGTGCAGATCGCCAACGAGGCCATCGCCGAAGCCCGCAATGTGATCCAGGACGATTTCGGTGAGCCCTATCTGCCAAGCTCGCCGCGCATCTATAAATCCAAGGCCAAAAACGCTCAGGAAGCGCACGAGGCCATCCGCCCGACCCGCCTGTGGCGCCGGCCAAAAGATGTCTCAAGCGCGCTCGATGATGAGCAGTTCAAGCTCTATGAGCTGATCTGGAAGCGCACCATGGCAAGCCAGATGGAAAGCGCCGACTTTGAGCGCACCACGGTGGACGTCATCACCGAGGGCACGGATGGCAAGCGCTACACCCTTCGCGCCACCGGCCAGGTGGTGGTGTTCGACGGCTTCCTGAAACTCTATCAGGAAGGCCGCGACGATGATGGTGAGGATGAGGACGGCCGCCGCCTGCCCAAAATGACCAAGGGCGAAACCGTCGGCCTGGTCAAGCTGGAACCGCTGCAGCATTTCACCGAGCCCCCGCCCCGCTTCACCGAGGCCACGCTGATCAAACGCATGGAAGAGCTTGGCATCGGCCGGCCGTCCACCTACACCGCGATCCTCACAACCTTGCGCAACCGCGAATATGTGCGCATGGACAAGAAGCGCCTGATCCCCGAGGATAAGGGGCGCCTGGTCACGGCCTTCCTGGAAAGCTTCTTCCAGCGCTATGTGGAGTATGACTTCACAGCCAACCTGGAAGAGCAGCTCGACCGGATTTCCGCCGGGGAGCTGGACTGGAAGCAGGTCCTGAAAGAGTTTTGGCGCGAGTTCTCAGATGCCGTGGGCGAAACGGCAGACTTGCGGATCACCCAGGTGCTGGACGCTCTGAACGAGCTGCTCGGCCCGCACGTGTTCCCCCAGCCCGAAGACGGCTCAGATCCGCGTGCCTGCCCCAATTGTGCCGATGGCCGTTTGTCTTTGAAGGTGGGCAAGTTCGGCGCCTTTGTGGGCTGCTCCAACTATCCCGAATGCCGCTTCACCCGCCAGTTCACCCAAGAGGAAGGCGAAGACGCCTCCAAGAAGGCGGCCATGAGCACCACGGGCATCGAGCTCGGCATCGATCCTGACACGGGCTTTCCGGTTCTGCTCAAACAGGGCCGCTTTGGGCCCTTCATTGAGCTGGGCGGAACGCTTGAGGAAGAGACCAAGCCGAAACGCGCCAGCATCCCGCGCCGCATTCCGACCGATGACGTGGACTTTGAGCTCGCGCTGAAGCTGCTCTCCCTGCCGCGCCTGGTGGGCCAGCACCCTGAGTCCGGCAAAGACATTACAGCAGGCCTTGGCCGCTACGGACCCTTCGTGCTGCACGATGGCACTTACGCGAACATTGAGAGCTTTGAAGACCTCTTCACCATCGGCCTCAACCGGGCCGTCGCTTTGATCGCCGAGAAAGCGGCCAAAAGCGGCGGTAAGTCAGGCACCATCAAGGAGCTCGGAGAGCATCCCACCGAAGGCGGCCCGGTGAATGTGATGAACGGACGCTATGGGCCTTACGTGAAGCACAAGCGCACCAACGCCACTCTGCCCAAGGGCACAGAGCCCGAAGAGGTGACGATGGAGCAGGCGGTGGAGCTGATCGCCGCCAAGGCTGCCAAGGGCAAGAAGGCTCCGGCAAAGAAGAAAACGGCCGCCAAAAAGAAAACCAAAGACGCAGCCGAAGCGGCGGAAACCGCTTAGGGCTTGGCCAAGTCGACGAAGAAAGCACGCCGCGCCGAAGCTGCCCCCGCCCTTCCCAGTGAGGAGCAGATTCTGCAGTTCGTCCAATCCAGCACGGGCAAGGTGGGCAAACGCGAGATCTCGCGGCACTTTGGGATTAAGGGTGCCCAGCGCATTCCGCTCAAGCGCCTCTTAAAGGATATGACCGAGCGCGGCCTGTTGGAGAAACGCTCCCGCCGCCTGCAGGATCCCACGCAGTTGCCCCCGGTTATCGTGGCAGAGATCATCGAGATCGATGCCGACGGCGAAGTGATCGGCCAGCCCGCCAACTGGTCCTCAGACAGCCCGGCAGATCCGCCGCGCATTCTCATCAAGATGCGCAAGGCGAAAGGTCATGATGCGGCCCTGCAGCCGCCGGGGCCCGGCGACCGGGTCTTGATCCGCGTGGCCAAGACCAATGATCCCGACTACCCCTTTGAGGCCACCGTCATCCGTCGGCTGGAAGGCGGCGCACGGCGCATTATCGGGGTGTTTCAGAAACAGGGCGACGACATGCAGATCGCACCCGTCGACCGCAAGGCCCGCGCCAACCT
>JBCDDQ010000075.1:0-17223 GCA_039180225.1 Pseudomonadota bacterium | reverse complement strand
GTTGACAATTCGCAGATTAGCGGCAGGCTGAAGCGGCAATTGCATCAGGAGCGCCCCATGGCAGACCTCATCAATCTGGCGGCCTACCCCATTGCAGACCCCGCCGCGCCGGATAGGGCCCGGACCGTGGCCAGGTTGCGTGATGAATTGGACCGCCAACAATATTGCGTGTTGCCGGAGTTTATCGGGCCGCAGATGTGCGCTCAGCTGGTTCAGGAAGTTTACCAGCGGCTGCCGGAGGCCTATGGGAACCGATCGCGCCGGAACTGTTACCTTCAGCGCCAGGGAGATGAAGCGCTCCCGAGTGATCACCCGTCCAACACGCTGTTCGATGCCAGTTACAACATGATGGCCTACGATTTGTTTGAGGACGGCTCGTTGCTTCGGGCCTTGTACACCTGGGAGCCGCTGCGCCGCTTTGTGGCCGATATTGTGGGCGCGGAGACCCTCTACCTCAGCGAGGATATCTATCAGCCCGCCAACGTTCTTTGCTACGGCACGGGCGACCGGTCTGCCTGGCATTTTGATTCCACCAGCGCGTTCACCCCTACCCTGATGCTGCAAGCAGCAGAGGCGGGCGGGGAGTTCAAGATTGCGCCGCATACGCGCAACGAGGATGCAAGCGATGACCCTGCCAAGCTGGCCAAGTTACGCTCGGTGCTCGACGGCGACGACACCCACGTGGTCACCGTTCCGCGCGAACCAGGGGCACTGGTGATCTTCCGCGGCTGTACATCCGTGCACTGCGTAAGTCCTGTTGAAGGCGATGTGGAGCGCCTCATGGCTGTGTTTGTCTATGAGGATGACCCCGGGGTGATCGGCGATCCGGAGGTCAATCGAACGGTCTACGGCCCCCGCTCCCAGGCAGCGCAATAGGTCTTGCAGGAGGCTGGCGAACCTGATTTGTTCAGCGCGTGAGTTAAAGGAGACCAACCTCATGAGCGAGCCTTGCATTATTTGCGTGGCCATCACCGGATCGGTGCCCACAAAAGAGGATAATCCGGCAGTACCGATCACCATCACCGAGCAGATTGAGTCCACGCATGAGGCGTTTGAAGCCGGCGCCAGCATTGCCCACTGCCACGTGCGCAATGAAGACCAGACCCCCACATCGGATCCGGACAAGTTCGCCGCGCTCACCGAGGGCTTGCGCAAGCACTGTCCGGGCATGATCGTGCAGCTCTCCACCGGCGGGCGCTCGGGCACCGGCCATGAGCGCGGTGCCATGCTGCCCTTGGAGCCGGACATGGCGTCTCTTACGGTGGGGTCCAACAACTTCCCCACCCGGGTCTATGAGAACTCCCCCGACCTGGTGGACTGGCTGGCATCGGAAATGCTGAAATATAGAGTCAAGCCGGAGATTGAAGCCTTTGATTTAAGTCACATTTTTCAATCAGTGAAGATGGCTGAAGATGGCCGTCTTCAAGGCCCGCTCTATGTGCAGTTCGTCATGGGCGTGAAGAACGCCATGCCGGTGGACCGCAACGTCTTTGACTTCTATGTGGAAACGGTCAAGCGCCTGGCGCCTGATGCAAAATGGTGTGGGGCCGGCATTGGCCGCAATCAGATTGTGCTCAACGAATGGTGCATTTCTCAAGGGGGACATGCACGCACTGGCCTTGAGGATAATGTGCGCCTGGACAAGCAGACCCTCGCACCGTCCAACGCCGCGCTGGTCAAGCGCGCGGCAGAATTGTGCGAGAAGTATGAACGCCCGGTGGCCAGCTGGCAGCAGGCCCGCGAGATATTGGGGCTAAGATCCGCCGCCTAGTCCGCCTATTCGGAGAACAGGGCCTTCGCCTTGTGCAGCGCGCTGGACGTTGCCGCCTTCACATCGCGCGCCATGTAGATGGAGCGGCCCAGAAGATCGTCGAGCGTTGAGCGGCTGCGCTGATAGCTGGGCGGTGTGGCCACGATCGGGCCGAGTTTGCCGCAAAAGCCCTTCTTGAACTGATGCAGGCCTTTGTCGCCATCATTGCCGCCAAGGTCGTACCACCGCACCTGGGGCAAGCCACAAAGCCAGTCGGCAATCCAGCTGTGCATGGCATAACCGGCCTTCAGCCGCAGAGCCCGATCGTCGGTCGCACCGTAGAGATAGACCGCGCGCTCACCCGCCACACCGATTACCGCACCGGCCGTGGGCCGGCCGTCCGCGTAGACCATGACGAACACGGGTTTGAGGTCCGGCGCAGCGCTCTTCATCAGGTCCGACAGGGTATAGATCGCAGAGGTGTCGCGGAACTGCTTGCGGTCCAGCATTTCCTCATAGAGCTGCATGAACGCCGCATAGCCCTCTTCGGCCTCGACGAACTTGATCTCAAGATCGTTTTTGAGGGCCTTCTTCAGATTGTAGCGCCATTTCTGGTCGAGGCTGGCTTTCAGGTCCTCCGGCGACACGGAGACATCCACCAGATAGCGATCCGGATAGGCAAGCGATTTGCCGGGCTCAAAGCCGAGGCTCTCCAGTGCGGCCAGCTGAGCGTCGCTGAACTCAGGGTCAGCATGGGTTTGAACGGAGAGGAAACAGCCACGGCGTGTCACATACTCTTCGGTGAGCGCGCTCAAAGCATCGCGCAAGCGCGTCACATCTGGCGTCTCGCCTTTGGTGCGCCAAAGCGGGCCCCACTTCAAAATCGCCAAGCCGCGCTGTGTCCCTGGAAGCGCAATCATCACAACGGCCGCCAAGGCAATCTCTTCGTCATCGCGTTCCACAACGGCACATTCAGTGCGGTGTGCGCCCCAGCGGCTGCTGGTAAACTGGTTGGTCTGCTCGCTCACCACATCCAGGTAACGCACCGCGCGCTGATCGAACTGGGGACCGTCCACAAAGTGTACTGTGATCTTGCAGTCAGCGCCTGATGTCTCTTGCTGTTCGGGGCTAAGAATACCCGATACAGCCATGTTTTTATTGTAATGTTTAAGCGCGATAACGTTGTTCATTCGCAAAGCCTCCAACGGCTGGACCCGATCCGCTTTCGGGCACGAAGCAGCCGTGAAGACAGGCATTTCAAGAACCGTGCCAAGCCTTCGTCCCATAGGCCCGCCCCCCGATTGCGCCGACGAAGGACGGCAAGATCTCCGTGAGCGCGAAAAAGCCCGGAAACGGGTCGCGCCAACTCCAGAGCAAATGAATATCGGCCCGCAAGCTCGCAACAACGGCCCGGTAAATGCGCGAAAGACAGGTTGCAGTGCCCAGGTCAGACGCCCCGGCCACATAGTGCAGCCCGACGGCGCCCTCACGTCTGGGAACCGGGTCATCAGGGTGCTGTGCCAGCGCAATGGCCAAAGTGCTGAGCTTCAGGCCGCTGGCTTCAGGAACGGCCAGATCAGCCGGAATATGGGGCGTCAAGTTTACAAAGCAGGCGGTGCCATCACGCTCATTCACCAAGAACTCCGCGCAGCCGGTGCCGGTATACCTGATAGCGCCCGTTAAGCGCTCAAGACCGAGGCGCACGTTTCGGCTCGGTTGCACCGTCTTGCCTTCCAACGCCCCGCCCCAGCCGCCGGCGTGCGCGGTCCTCATGATGGCGGCCTGTGCATAGCGGACGAGTTGACCGTCCTGGGCCGCAAAGTAAACCCGGTGACGGCGCCCTTTGCCTTTGCCCCAAAGCACCAGGGGCTGCATGCCGCCAGACAGACTAAGGATCACGGCTTGCAGGTCGGCCAAGGTTTCGCACAGGGTTGGCGTGCCAGGCCCGCCAGAGTTCGCCGGCTGCACCACCAAGGGCAAACCGAGGCGTTCAACGGCTTGAAACAAGCCAGCAGGTGTTTCGACCACTTCAAACGGCGCGATCGGCACCTTGTTCAACACCGCCAATGACAGCAGATTGAGCTTATCGAAGGCCGAATTCACCAAATGCGCCGGCGGCATGGCGTAAACCGGACCGGCAGGAAGCCTGTGGTGATGCCTGGTCAGCGCCTGCAAAAACCCTTGTGAGGTTGGGTAGACCACGGAAATCTCCGGGCGTTCGTGCAGGAGGGTTTCAAGATCGCGCAAAAACCCAGACGGGTCGCTCTCAACGGATCTGTGAGCCCAAAGCTCATCCACATCGCGGCTATGTTCCGCACCGCCTTCATCACCCTCCACACCGCACACAAGCGCGTAGCCTTCGCGCTTCAGCGCCCGCGCCAGAATGACGGCCGCATGGGTGTTGCCCAGGAGCAAGATGGTGCGCTGATGGGGCTCGGAAAAGACAGATAGCCAGCCGGTTGAGGCCGTCTTCTGAGCGCGCAATTCAGCGCGTACGCTGGATTTGAAAAGCGGTTGTTCCGACAAAGTGATCCCCGTCTCCAAGGCGATTTAACGTTCGGCTGCTTGGAGGTCAGGGCAGCAAATTACATGCCAGGCAACGCGGTTCAGAAGATCTCCGGCACGAACGACTGGTCAGACAGTGGCGGGCGCATGTACCCCACATCGTCCTGACGCGGCGGCAGCTTGATGGGATCTGGTGTGAGATCCTTATAGGGGATCATCGACAGCAGATGAGAGATGCAATTGAGCCGCGCGCGCTTCTTAACGTCCGCGTTCACCACATACCAGGGCGCTTGCTTAATGTCGGTGTAGAGGAACATTTCGTCCTTGGCTTTGGAGTACATGAACCACTTTGAGCGGCTCTCCAGGTCCATAGGCGAGAGTTTCCAGCGCCGCACGGGATCGGTTATGCGCTGCTGGAAGCGCCGTTCCTGCTCCTCATCGCTGACGGAGAACCAATATTTGATCAGGATGATCCCTGAGCGCACCAGCATGCGCTCAAACTCCGGGCAGCTGCGCATAAACTCGGCATATTGCTCATCTGTGCAAAAGCCCATCACGCGCTCAACACCTGCCCGGTTGTACCAGCTGCGGTCAAACAGCACCATTTCGCCAGCCGAGGGCAAATGCGCCACATAGCGCTGGAAGTACCATTGATGCCGCTCCCGCTCGGTGGGCGCAGGCAGCGCAACCACGCGGCATATGCGCGGGCTCAGGCTCTCGGTGATGCGCTTGATGACGCCGCCTTTTCCTGCAGCATCCCTGCCCTCGAAAATGACCACAACCCGCAAGCCCTGGTTCTTGATCCATTCCTGCAGCTTCACAAGCTCAATCTGCAGGCGCGCCAGCTCCGCCTCATAGACGGCCGACTTGATCTTCTTAGGCTTCGTGGCTGCAGGCTGCGCCCCGTTTCCTGCACCTGCGCCGTTGGAGGCCTTGGATTTCGGGCCTTTAGGTTTGCAACTTGAACTGCCGTTGTTCGCCATCTCGTCCTCCCACATTCGGACTGTGACACAAGTCTAACACATTTGTGACAGTTTTCTCTGCGTCAAACTGGAATTCTCAAACTTGCCTTAAGGCCGCCAAGGCTGCTGTCCGACAGGGTCAGCTCGCCGCCATGGCTGCGGGCAATGTCGAGTGCGATGGTGAGGCCGAGGCCTGAGCCCGTATCGTCCTGGTTACGGGCATCATCCAGGCGCACGAAGGGCCGCAACACCTCCTCACGGTCTTCTTCGGCAATGCCCGGTCCGTCATCCTCCACCATGATCAAGAGTTCATGGCCCACAAAGCCGGCCGCGACCCGGACGGTTTTTGCATGGCGACCGGCATTGTGCACCAGGTTTGTGACACAGCGTTTCAGCGCATTGGCCTTCACCTTGACGACGAGCGGCGCGTCAATCACCAATTCACATGCCATACCGTCGCGCTCCAGCTCCGCCTGAATCTGATGCAGCATGGCGCCCACGTCGGTCCTGTCGGCCTGTTCGCCGCCGTCGCCGCGCACAAAATTCATATACCCCTCCAGCATGTTCTGCATCTCCTGCACATCATGCTTGAGCTCGTTTACTTGCGCAGTCTCATCCAGGAAGGCCAGTTGCAGACGGAAGCGGGTGAGGATCGTGCGCAAATCATGGCTGACGCCCGCCAGCATGGCCGTGCGCTGGTCCACGTGGCGCTGGATGCGGTCTTTCATGCCGATCACCGCCCGGGCGGCGCTCTGCACTTCCGATGCACCGCGCGGATGAAAGTCGGGCACGTCGTGGCCCTTACCGAAGCTTTGCGCCGCTTCGGCCAGTTGCTGGATCGGCCAGATTTGGTTGCGCAGGAACACAATAGCGACCGCAAGCAAGACAAGCGATGAGCCCACCATCCACAGGATAAAAATGTAGGAGTTGGAGGCATAAGCCCGGCTCTGGTCGGTGACCACGCGGAACACCGTGTCCTTGCCCACCTGCACGCGAATATCCACAAAGCCGGACTTGCCCAGCACATCGAGCCAGAAGGGGCGCCCCACCCGCTTGCGTATCTGCTTGGACAGCTTCAAATCCAGAAGTGAGAACAAGGGCTTGGCCGCAGGTGGCGGCAAGCTGTCACCCACCCGGATCTCCAGACCCAGGGCGAGGCGTTCTTTGGCCAGCCGCTCCAAAAGATCGCGGCTCTCCTTGGTCTTGGGCATGGTTTCCGACAGCTCCACCAGGAAGCCGATCTCACGCGCCACGGCCTTGGAGAGGCGCGTTGAGATATTGTCCCAATGGCGCTCCATGAAGACAAACGCCATAATGGCCTGGAGCAGCACGATGGGGGCGATAATGATGATCAGCGACCGCGGATAGAGCCCCTCCGGCAAGTGCCGCTCAAGAAAGCGGTTGAAATGCCAATAGAGGCTCTGCTTCTCCGGCGCGACGTCTTTGTTCGCAATGTCGGCCATGGTTCTCCAAGCGTCCTGGGGCGCTCGCATTAATCTGTATATAAAATGTACCCTGCCCCGCGCACAGTTTGCAAATAGGTCGGTGCGGACGGATCGGGCTCGATCTTCCGCCGCAGGCGATTGATCTGCACATCCACAGCTCTGGCACTTTCATCGGCGCCGTTCTGAGACAGTTCAGAGCGGGAGATCGGCTCGCCCGGGCGGACGGCAAAGAGCCGCAGCAATTCCTGCTCGCGGGTGGTCAGGCGGATCGTTTCAGAGCCTTTGCGTAACTCGCCTCGCTCCACATGGAACACAAGATCGGCCAGCTTGATCTCGTCGGGCACCTGGGCCGGGGGCGTTGAGCGCTTGAGAATGGAATTGATGCGCAAAACCAGTTCACGCGGCTCGAAGGGTTTGACCAGGTAGTCATCCCCACCGCTTTCAAAGCCGTCGATCCGATGCTCTGGGTCCGCCAGGGCCGAAAGGATCAGGATGGGAACATCACCCTCTTCGCGGATGGATTTGGCGAGCTCCAGGCCGCTCTCGCCCGGCATCATCACATCAAGGACCAGGAGGTCGAACGACAAACCTGCGAGCTGCTCGCGCGCCTGGGCCGCATCGCTGGCTGTGGAGACTCTGAAGCCATGGGTGGCCAGGAAGTCTTTGATGAGATCACGGATGCGCCGGTCGTCATCAACCACAAGGATGTGGGGCGCATCGTCGCTCAATGCTGTATGGCTCATGCATCTGGGCTCCAGCGGCCGGTTGCCCTTTTGATTCTGCTCAATCTAACACAGGCTCCGCCAGGGCGCGCGAAATTCGCGCTTCCACGGCCTTGCGGTCTTCCTGGTTGACCAGATGTAACAGAACGTCCCTATAAGCGCCGGTGGAGCCGGGGCCGGAGGCCTCCAGCGCGGCCGTGAACCTCTCGATCTGCGGAGACACCAATTCGCCGCGCAAGCGTTCCCCCTTGGCCGTCAAGAACAAGAGCCGGTGGCGGCGGTCGCTATTGCCTTCGCGCTGTTCCACGTGGCCGCTTTCGATCAGGTCTTTCAAAACCCGGCCGAGGCTTTGTTTGGTGATGCGCAAGATATCCAGGAGCTCGGCCACGCGGATGCCCGGATTGCGCCCAACAAAATGGATGATCCGGTGATGCGCACGCCCGAAACCATACTCGCGCAAGATCTCGTCCGGATCGGAGACAAAGTCCCTGTAGGCGAAATACAAGAGCTCGATCAGCTCGATAATCTCCTGCTCGCGTGACGTCATACCAGCACCCTCGGTCTGCCCTTGGCTCAATCCCATCATAGGCTTACCAGAAAAATATGTCAGCATTGTTGACATATTTTTCTTCCTTGATACATTCCGCCGTCGCGTTTGTGCAACGGTTTATGGCAATTTTGGGAGTTCAGGCAATGCCCGCACCGTCCTTCGATCAAATGGAAGGCCAGATATGGCTTAATGGAGAGTTTGTTGAGTGGGAAGATGCAAAGGTGCATGTGCTCAGCCACGGCCTGCATTATGCCAGTGCGGTGTTTGAAGGTGAGCGGGCCTATGGCGGCGAGATCTTCAAGCTGAATGAGCACACAGAACGGCTGTTTGAATCGGCCAGGCTGTTGGATTTCGAAATCCCGTACACCGTGGACGAAATCAACCAGGCTTGCATTGACACCCTGGAGAAGCAGGGTTTCCAAGACGCCTATGTGCGCCCCATTGCCTGGCGCGGTTCTGAGATGATGGGCGTATCGGCCCAGTCCAACAAGATCAACGTGTCGGTCGCTGTTTGGGAATGGCCCAGCTATTTCGACCCGGAACAGCGGTTGAAGGGCATCAGGCTCGATCTTGCCGAATACCGCCGGCCCGACCCACAAACCGCTCCGTGCAAATCCAAGGCCGCCGGCCTCTACATGATCTGCACACTGTCGAAGCACGCAGCCGAGCGCAAAGGCTATGCCGATGCCATGATGCTGGATTGGCGCGGCCAGGTGGCTGAGGCCACCGGGGCCAATGTGTTCTTCGTGAAAGACGGTGAGCTTCACACGCCAACACCTGACTGCTTTCTGGACGGCATCACCCGGCGCACGGTGATTGGCCTTGCCCGCGACCGGCAGATCAAGATGCACGAGCGGGCCATCATGCCCGAAGAGATGGAAGGGTTTGAGCAGTGCTTCATCACCGGTACGGCGGCGGAAGTGACGCCCGTCTCGGAGATCGGCCCTTACAGCTTCGAAGTGGGCGACATCACGCGCACGCTCATGGAAGATTACATGACCGAGGTTCAGCCCGCGGCATCATAGCCATAAACAAGATGCGGCCCCTGAGAGATGGGGCCGCACTTTGCGTTGCCAGGGGGAGGAAGCGGTTTACGGCAACGGAACGTTTGCGGTGAACTCCCGGTCAGGATCATCGTTCTTGCGCACCTGCCAGCACCGATTGCTCGCAGGGACCGGATCAGGCCACTTCACGCACACCTCAGAATACTCGTCGTTCCACGTCACATCATTCGTCCAATAGACGTTGGCGTTGATGTTGATGACGGCCTGTGTGCGGTAAACCCTCAAAATACCAATCGAGCTTCCGGTTGCGCGGGGAACCCAGTTGCGTCCATTGCCCCCCTGCCCGTGGTGGCCGGCAGAACCGAAGACTGTGCTGCGGATGTCCTCGCCATAGCCATCCTCATCAGCGAGAGCTGATGTTGCCGCCATGGACGTTATGGCAAGCATTGAAATTCCCAGACCAAACATAAGGTGATACAGCTTCATCATGCTCTCCTTCTATAGATACATTTCAACTCCGTCACCCGCCCACGATGTATACTGTGATACTAAATCAAAATTGTCAAATACAACTCCACGAATATCCAATCTTGACAACTTAATGACAGTTTTCAAACAATACTTCAGAAATATTCTAAAAATCGATATTTAAAACTACTTCCACGCAAAGGCCGGCTGGTCAAAATGGGCGACGCGCGTAGACAGACCGCGCAAAGCAACTTCGCGGAACTGATAGAATATTGCCGCCGTCGGGGCATAAACGGTGTGTCCCAGGGTGTCGATATGGGCGCATAACACCGGATGCTCGCCCGCTTGCGAGGGGATCAGCCGAGGAACCGTGTCTGCATTGATGTCGGTGAACGGAATGCGGTACGCCGCCTCCACCTCTCCGGGGTCAGGCACCAGGGTTTCACACAACCCGCCCCAGATGACGATGGGTGTGATGCGAAACCCGGACCGGGTGGCATAATCGTCGAGCGCGCCCATCACATGTTCCGGCCCCAGCTCAACACCCAGCTCCTCGTGGAGTTCGCGCAACGCCGCCTGCTCCACCGTTTCGCCCTCATCCAGCCGTCCGCCCGGCAGGGCGTACTGGTTGCTGTGCCGGTTCATGCGCATGGGTCTTAAGGTGAGGAGGAAGCAGGCTTCGTCGGACACCTCGCTTTTCACCACCACGATCGCCACGGCGGCCAGCCTCAGCTCACCGGGCTCAATCGCCACCCGTTCGAAGCGCGCCATGTTGCCGGCGATCTCGGTGCGCAGCGCCTCGCCATGGGTAAAATTGGATGACATCGCCGCTCCTCGCCTCATAACCTGTTCTTTGTCCTCACTCCTTGCCGCAAAATCGATTGAAAATGAAGCCCCGTTCATGGGAAACAGGAGCGCTGTCGTGGAGTGACTTTCGTGCGGAAACGTCTGAACCGGGTCGTGGCTGATCTCGCCACCCCGCCCATACCAGAAGTGCAAGGCTGGGCTGCCGCTTATGGCGGCGCTTACGGCCCGATGATCCAGCTTTCCCAAGCGGTGCCGGGCTATGCACCCCACCCGGACCTGTTGGCGTGGACGGCTGAAGCCGCTCACAACACAGACGCGGCGGGCTATGGCTTGATTGAGGGCGAGCCGGAGTTGGTGGAGGCCTATGCCGGTCATGTGTCTGAACTTTACGCCAGCCCGATCGCACCTGAAGAGGTGCAAATCACCGCCGGATGCAATCAGGCTTTCTACGTGGCGCTGATGAGCATTGCCAACCGGGGCGATGAGGTCGTGCTCACCAACCCCAATTTCTTCAATCACGAGGCAACCCTGAGGTTGCAGGGCCTGAACGTGCGCATGGTGGAGTGCGCCGCCGGGAACGGCTTTTTGCCTCAGCCGGAGGACATCGCCGAGGCGATTGGCCCAAAGACCGCGGCCGTCGTGCTGTGCAGCCCCAACAACCCGACCGGTGCGGTCTATCCGGCAGAATTGTTGAGAGAGATTTACCGGATGTGTGCGAACACGCAGACCTGGCTGGTGATTGATGAGACCTACCGCGATTTTCTGGCACCTGATGCCGCGGCGCCGCACGATTTGTTCGCCGAACCGGGATGGCGCGACACCTTCATCCAGCTTTACAGCTTCTCCAAGTCCTTTTGCATTCCCGGCCACCGGGTGGGCGGGTTGATCGCGGCGCCGGCGCTGGTGTCCGAGACGGTGAAGGTCATGGACAACCTGCAGATCTGCGCCCCGAGACCGGCCCAATTGGCGGTGGCCAAGGCTCTGCCCGCGCTTGCCGGCTGGCGGGCTGACAATGCACATGAGATGCAGCACCGCGCCAATGCCTTCCGCGCCGTTCTTGAGCACCTGCCCCGCTGGAAACTGAGGGCAATCGGCGCATACTTTGCCTACGTGGAGCATCCCTATGCCGGCGTTTCTGCGCGTGAGGTGGCGAAGGAACTGGCTGAGGTGAAAGGGATCGTGACGTTGCCGGGAACCTATTTTGGCAGCGGACAGGAAGCGTATTTGCGCTTTGCATTTGCCAATGCGGATGTGGAGACGATAGGTTTTCTGCGTGAGCGGCTCTGAGACGAAGTTGGCTAGGGGTGGTTGCGAGCATGGTGGGTTTAAACAGATGGCTTGGGCTGGCCGCATTGGCCGGAGCGGTGTCCTTAAGCGGATGTGCAGGCAACGAACCGACACTGGGGACAGGCTCCGGCGGCAGCGATGGCAGCCTTACCGCAGCGCTCGACCAGGGGCCCACATCCGGCGTCATCACCAAGGTGAGCGCCGTGAAGGTGACGCCGGCTTTGAACAATGTGGTGCAATTCCGCGGTTCGTCGAGCAACGACTTCACCTATGACCATCTGCAATCGGTGCTCTACTGCCGGGCCTGGCGCCATGCGCAAGCCAACGGGTTTGCGGGCGGCTATCCTTTGCGTTTCCACAAGCTGGAAGGGGCGAACGCAGAGTCCGCTCTTGTGGCGATTGCCTCGGTCAGAATGTATGAAGGCGCCAACACGTCCGGCAAAAGCTCCGTAAACGAAAGCTGGTGTTCCAAGGTGCCCAGGGCGGCCAAGTGATCTCCGGCCGTGCCCAGCTGTAAGAGGCCGGTTTCGGCAGTTTGTTTAGCGTGAGGAGGAGGCCGCAATGGGCAAGTACTTTGAAGAATTCGAACATGGCGATGTGTTCGAAACCTACGGGCGGACCATCACCGAGACGGATCTGGTGACCTTCGCCGGGATGACCGGCGATTACAATCCCCTGCATATGGATGAGACGTTTGCGGCCTCGACCGCGTTTGGAGGGCGTATCGCCCATGGGCCCTTCTTTGTGGGGCTCACCTTTGGGCTTCTCAGCCAGTTCGATCTGTTTGAGCGCACGGTGCTGGCCTTGCGCCGCGTGAGCTGGCAGTTTGACAGGCCGGTCAAGCCCGGCGACACGGTGCGGGTCCGCGCTGAGGTTGTGGAGCTGAAGGCGCACCCCAGAAAACTTGACCGGGGCAATGTCTCCATGACGGTCACTATTCTCAACCAGCGTGATGAGGACGTGCAGTCCGGAGCGTTTACTGCGGTCGTGGCGCGCCAGCCGGCGTGACCTGATTGAGGAGCCCGGCCACAGCCTGGCGCGCCAGGGCCGAATTGCCTTCCGCCCGGTTGAGCACCGCCAAGCCCCGGCTGATGGAAACCAGTAGGGCCGCCAGGGCCCCGCAATCTGTATCGGCTGCCAAGTGGCCATCGCTCACCGCCTGGCGGCACCGCGCTTCAAACGCTTCGTGCTGGGCCTCCAGGTTGGCGCAGACGAGACCAGCCGTTACGCCAGCTGATTGACCCAACTCCATCGCCGCCATGGTGGCCAGGCAGCCGGGCGGCGCACTGGGATCATCAAACCGGCTGATCAGCCGATCGAAGAAGCCGGTGATGGCCGCATGGAAATCCGGTTTCTTCAACTCCCACGCCAGCGGCTTGGCCACCCGCTCCGCGTAGCGCTCAAGACAGCGCACGAAGAGCGCCTCCTTGCTCTCAAAGGCATTATAGAGGCTTGACTTGTTGAGCCCGGTCGCCACCTCCAGATCGCTTAAGGAGGTGGCTTCATAGCCCTGATGCCAAAAGGCGCGCATGGCCGCTTCCAGGGCTTCATCCTCGTTGAATTGTTTGCGGCCACTCATGGGATCTCACAGGCGTGATCGGTTAAAAACAACAATCATCTTGCCATCTTGAACTGATTGGTGCAACTATGTTGAACCGATCGGTTCAATACCGCAACACCCTTCCCACCAGCCATGAGGTCGATATGATCAAATTCTATTTCCACCACACTCCAAACCCAATGAAGGTTGCGCTCTTCCTGGAAGAGACAGGCCTGGACTACGAGGTGGTGCCGGTCGACACCCTGAAGGGCGAACAGCACGAAGATGCCTTTCGCAAGATCAACCCCAACGGCAAAACCCCTGCGATCGAGGATGATGGCCAGCGGGTTTTCGATTCAAACGCCATCTTGCTCTATCTCTCCGAGAAGTCCGGAAAACTCGCCGGCAAGGCGGAAGACCGCGCTGAGCTCCTGTCATGGATGATGTTCATTGCTACGGGCATTGGCCCCTATTCCGGCCAGTCGGTGCATTTCAAACACTTTGCGCCGGAAAAGCTCGACTACGCCATCAACCGCTATCACCGCGAGGCCGTTCGTCACTACGAGGTTCTGGATCAACACTTGGCCGGGCGCGACTATATTGTGGGCGATGAGCTGACCATTGCCGATGTGTCCGCCTGGGGTTGGGTTGACAGGGCCGGCGTTGTGCTCGGTGAGGATCCCCTGGATCAGTTCCCGAACATAAAGCGTTGGTTTGAAGCGATTAACGCCCGTCCGGCCGCAGCCCGTGCCCGGGAAGTCGGCAAGGATCTGGAGTTCAAGAAAGAGCGCGACGAAGAAGCCATGCGCGCCCTCTTCCCGCAGAACTACGCCGCCGCATAACGCTAAACTGCGCGGGGGCCATGTGCCCCCGCCCGGTCTATTCAGCCGCCTGCATGAAGACCTGCGGGACCTCATCTTTGCCCCTCTCCAGCTTCAACACGTCAGCCTTCGCAGCGTCCTTGGTCTCAGGTTTGTTGAGCAGAGCAAAGGCCGGGGGCACGAAGTAGAACGACACCACCGTCGATAACAACACCCCGCCGGCAATCGCCATGGCAAAGGGCGGCCAGAACCCGCCGCCAGCCAGGATGAGCGGGAGGAAACCACCGAACGTGGTCACCGTGGTGGAGATGATGTGGCGGCTCTGGGCGCTCACGGTATCCACGATGGCCGCGCGGCTGCCGGCCGCCGCCGCCGGGTTCTTCTGCAGGGCCGTGAGGATGATGATCGCCGCGTTGATGGAGACACCGATAGAGCCGATCACCCCGATGATGGCCATGACGCCCAGCGGGTATTGGAAGACGGCCAGAACCAGCAAGCTCAGCCCCATGGAGAGGACGGACACCGCCGCGGTGACCAGGGACAAGCGGAACGAGTTGAACGTCAACACGATTGTGGCGATGGTCAAGGCGATCACGATACCCGCCACGGCCAGGAGGTCACGCAGCACATCGTTGCGTGCATCGGAATCCCCGCCCACTTGAAAGCGGTATCCGGCCGGCAGCGTCAGCCCCGAAGCAGCGATCGCCGCTTGCACTTTTTTCAACGCCTCTTCGGGCAGAACCGTGCGGTGGGTAAAGCCCTGCACCGTATTCACGCGCTCGCCGTCGCGCCGGAAGATGGGGCTCTCTGCCGGCACCAGGCTGATCTTGCCAATGGCGCTGAGGGGCACACCGGGATACTGGCCAGCGGCGAGCAAAGCGCTCGCATCGCCCCGCACCACATCCAAACCGCGCAAGGCATCGATGCTGCTGCGCCCTTCTGAGCCCACTCTGAGGCGCACGGGCAATTCTTCGCTGGCTTCCACCAATGAGCCGCCCACGGCGCCCTCCAGGCCGCTTTCCAGCTGTCCGGCAATGGCGCTGAGGTTAAGGCCGGCCAGGCGAGCCTTTTCCTCATCAATGTCGAGAGAGATTTTCGGAGCCCCGCCGGTGAGCTGGGTCTTGGCCTGAACGATGTCCGGTACTGTCACCATCACCGCGCGCAGCTCGTCGCCCAGCTTGCGGAGCACTTCAATATCGGGGCCCACCACCCTGATCTCCACCGGTGCGGCCACGGGCGGGCCCTGCACCAAGCCGCGCACGATCACCCGTGCCTCAGGCATCTTGGCGTCGAACTCCCGCTGTAGAACCGGCAGAATGCTCTCGGTGGCGGCCGGGGATGTGGTGGTGATCAAGGCTTCAGCAAAGCTCGCCTCACCGTCCTGGGTGGTCTGCATGTTGTAGTAGAAGGCCGGTGCAGCCTCACCCAGCACCCAATGCACATGGCGCACGTCCGAATGGGCGCGGATCAGTTTTTCCGCCTCCACCACGCTTTGCTGTGTGCGGCCAATGGCGGTGCCGCCGGGCAGCTTTACCTGAACATAGAACTGATCGCGGTCCACGCCGGGGAAGAACTGGCCCTTCAGGGTGGGCATGGCGGCAAAGCCGATAATTGGCAAAACGATGGCACCCAACATGGCGAGTTTCGGGAAGTCCACGGCCAGCTTCAAGGTGGCCGCAAATCCGCGGCCCAGGCGCTCTGACCGCATGCCGCTGGTCAACATGCCGCCTCTGGCTTTGCCGGCAGAGAGGAACCAGCCGCTCAGCGCCGGCGTGATGGTCAGCGCCAGGATGAGCGAGGAGAACAGCATGATGATCACCGAGACCGCAATGGCGCCGATGAAGTCGCCAGGCGGACCAGGCAGGATGGCCATCGGCACAAAGGCCAAAGCGGTGGTCACCGTGGAGGCCAGCAGCGGCACGGCCAGACGCTTCACCGCATCGCGCACAGCGGCAATGCGCTCCGCGTTTTGTTCAAGTTTCTTGCGAATCTCATCGGTCATGACGATGCCCGCATCCACCAGCAGGCCAAGAGCAACGATCAGCCCGGTGATCGACATCTGGTGAACGGGAATGCCCACGATCTGCAAGCCCGCCAAAGACATGAAGCTGGCCAGCGGCAGAATGGCGGCAACAATCAGGGCCGCCCGCCAGCCAAGGGTGATGAACAGCACCGCCACCACCAGCGAGATCCCGATCATCAGATTTGTCAGCACCTCTTCGAGCCGCTCAGAGGTGTAGACGCTCTGGTCGAACACCATCTTGTGGACCACACCGCCGGGCAGCTCGGCGGCGAAGGTTGTCTGAATGGCCTTGACCTGATCCATCCACAGATCCACGCGGATATTGTCCTCGATCTTTGCGGCAACGAGGATGGCCGGGATTCCATTGGTGTAGGCCAGCGAGGTGGCCGGCTCACGCACCGTGCGGCTGACCGTGGCCACATCAGAGATGCGCACGATAGAGCCTGCGTCTGTGCCGGTAATCGGGATGGAGCGGATACGCTCCAAGCTCTTGATCTCGCCTTTGGTCTCAATCAGCAGGTTCTGGCCTTTCCCGCGGATCTGGCCGGAGCGGATCTTTGTGTCCGCCCGGGCGATGGCCGCTGAAACCTGCTGAGGGGTGAGACCCATGGAGGTGAGCTTGCGCGGGTCGATGTCCACCAGGATCTCTTCGCTGCGCGCGCCATAGGTCTCCACGAGCTGGGTGCCGGACAACTCGCGCAAGCGGTCCTGCAGGAGCTCTGCATAGCGTTTCAGCACCGCCGGACTGACCTCAGCACCGGGACGAGCATGGAGCGCGCTGATTGCGGAAAAGGCGCCCACCCGGTCGTCATCAAAACTCGGCTCTGCCACCCCTTGCGGGAAGTTTCGCGCCGCATCGGACAGCGCATCACGCACCTCTGACCAGGCCTGCTCGATCTGTGGCTTGCTGAGTTTCCAGCCAAGCTCCACCTGAATCACGGAGATGCCCGTGCGCGAGGTGGATTCGATCTGCTTGATCTGCGGGATCTGCTTCAGCTCTTCTTCCACCTTTTCGGTCACAAGCGCTTCCACCCGGGCCGGGTCGGCGCCCGGATAGGCGGTGATGATGGTGGCAAAGATTTTCGAAATGCTCGGATCTTCCTGACGTCCCACAGTTGTCAGGGCCGAGAGGCCGGCGGCCAAGACCATAAAGATGGCCAGAGCCACTATGCGCTTGTTGCGGAAGAAGAGCGTTTCCATGGCCCCTACCCCTTGCTCGCCAGGGCAACCTGTTGACCGGGGGTGACGCGGTTGACGCCCTCCAGCAAGAGGCGCGCGCCGGCAGTGAATGTGCCGCGTACAAAGGCCCTGTCGCCCTCAATGTGGAGGATTTCGGCCG
>JBCDDQ010000074.1:0-17346 GCA_039180225.1 Pseudomonadota bacterium | reverse complement strand
GTCAGGTTCAGCACGCAGTTGGAAGCTTGTTTGATGACCCCCAGAATGGGCTGGTAGGCCTCAAGGCTCTGGTCTGGGGCGCCGGTTTCCGGATCGCGCGCATGCAGGTGAATGATGGCCGCCCCCGCCTCAGCCGCACCAATGGCATTGTCTGCAATCTCCGAGGCCGTGATGGGCAGATGCGGCGACATGGTGGGGGTGTGGATTGACCCTGTGACCGCACAGGTGATGATCACCTTGTTGTTTGTACTCATGACCTCAGTTCTCCTTGCCTTTAATCTTTCTTGTAGCGCGGCGCATCGCGCAGATGAGCGGCAAGCCCGGCGAGGCGGCCGTCACGCCACACGGTCTTGTCCGCCACCTGATCAACCGATGGTGCGGCGCCCCAGCTGTCTGCAACACTCTGGCAGTTTGTCCGGTCCCAGATCTCTTCCGTCACCGGCTCGCGCGAGAGGCTGAGCAGCGTTTCGCCGTAGCGCTCGCAATAATCCATGATGCCGCCAGGAGCATTGAGCTCAATGGTTTCCACCGGTCCCATGAAGGCCCAGCGGCGGCCAAGGCCATCCTTGATCGTCTTGTCCAGATCCTCAGCCGACACGTAGCCTTGGCCCACGAGACGGAAGGCTTCAGCCAGCAACACCGCTTGCATGCGGTTGAGGATGAAGCCGTCCACTTCCTTCTTCACCTCAATGGTGGTCTGGCCCACGCTGTCATAAATGTCGCGGGCCCGGGCAACCGCCTGCGCATCGGTCCATGGCGCCCCGCACAGCTCCACAATGGGCACCACATGGGGTGGGTTCACCGGATGCGCGATGAGGCACCTGCCACGCCCTGGCAGATCTTCGGTAAAGCGCGAGGCCACAATGGCCGACGACGAGGAGGCAAGGATGGTGCCCGGCGCCGCCGCCGCATCCAGCTGGGCAAACAGATCCTGCTTCACCTCCACCCGCTCCGGCCCACTTTCCTGAACCAAACTAGCACCTTCCGTCATGGCGGCGAGCGAGGATCCGGTGCGCACATTGGCCGCCTTACCCGGTGCATCGTCGACAAGACCGTGCCGCGCAAGATCCTCCAGGCTGTCTGCAATCAGCTGAGGCGCCTCGGCCAGAGCCTGTTGATTGGCGTCCCACAGCACCACATCCCAATCTGCCCGGGCAAACACATTCGCCCAGGCCCGGCCAATGAGACCAACGCCCAATATTCCAACTGTCGGCACGCTATGTACTCCTTACTGAATGTGGGAGGGTCATTTGCCGTCTTTGTTCTGCCCAAACACCTGAGCCAAGACCAAAAGGCTCGAAGAGACCAGAACCATGATGGTGGAGATAGACGCAATGGTGGGGTCAATCTGATCTCGCAGCGTGATGAACATCCCACGGGTCAAGGTGGCATTGTCGCCGCCGGAGATGAACAAGGCGACGATCACCTCATCAAAGCTGGTGAGGAAGCTGAGCAGCGCGGCTGTGATCACGGAGAACCGGATTTGCGGCAGGGTGACCACCATGAACGCCCGAAGACGCGAGGCCCCGAGGCTGCGGGCCACCATCTCCTGGTTCATGTCATAACTTTTGAGCGCCGAGCTCACCACAATCAGAACAAGCGGGATGGCCAGCATGGAATGGGCCAGAACAAGGCCGGTCATCGAGTGCACCAGCTTCATTTTTGCGTAGACGTAGAACACCCCGATCGCGATCAGCACCACCGGTACCATCATGGGTGAAATCAGAAGCAGGAAGATCATGTGGGAAAAGCGGAAACTGGAGACGAACAGGCCGTATGCCGCCATCACACCGAGGGGCGTTGCCACCACCATGGTGAGAAACGCGGCCACGACGGATGTGCGCGTGGCTGACATCCACTCATAAGAGTTGAAATAGTGATCATACCAGCGCGTTGACCAGGTGCGTGGCGGAAACTCCAGATACTGGCTTTCCGAAAACGACATGGGGATCACGATGATCGTGGGCGCCACAAGAAAGATCATCACAAGAGCGGCAACCACATAGAGCCATAGACGGCTGCCATGGGTGATCTGGGTTTCAGAGGCTGCTTTGGAGAACCAGCTCATTGCTCAGTGCCCTCCCCTGCCGCCGCCGAGGATCCGGTCGAGGTTCAAGAGCTTCGAAGCGGCAAACAGGCTGCCTAACGTCATCACAAGAAGCACCACGCCAAGTGCACTGGCCGCACCCCAGTTAAAGAAGAGCTCAATGGTGTCGGTAATGCTCATGGCCACCATAATCACCCGGCCACCGCCCAGCACAGCCGGTGTCACGAAGAAGCCAAGGCACAACACAAAGACAATCAGAGCACCGGCAAACAGTCCCGGCAAGGAAAGCGGGAAGAACACCTTCCAGAACGCTTGGATCGGTGAGGCGCCGAGGTTGGCTGCGGCCTTCACATAGTCCGTGTCGATCGCCTTCATGGACGCATAAACCGGCAACACCAGGAAGGGCAGCATTATGTGCACCATGCCGATAAGCGTGCCGTTCAGATTATGCACGATCTTGATCGGCTCATCCCAAAGCCCCAGCTCAATCGCCCAGGTGTTCACCAGACCTTTGCGCTGCAACAGCACCAGCCATGCATATGTGCGCACCAAGAGCGAGGTCCAAAACGGCAGCAGCACGGTGATCATGCACAAGGCCGCCGCACGCCTTGGCAGCTGCGCCAGGAAATAGGCCAGCGGATAACCGATCACAACGCAGATCAGCGTTGTCAAAACGCTCACCTGAAACGTGGTGTAGAAGATCCGTGCATAGGCCTTGCTGGCGGTGAGCCGGTGATAATGCTCCAGCGAGAAGGTGCCTTCGTCGCTCAGGAAGGACAGATAGAACAGCCAGATGACCGGCAGCACCATGGTGATGGTGACCAGCACAAGCGCCGGAGAGCACAGGCCCAAAAGCTGCATCCGCTCTTTGGCTGCGTCCGATTTCAGACCGGCGGCATTGGGGGCATCTTCCGTTCGCACCGCTAATGGCGCATGAAGGCTCTCTGCCACACTCATGCCGGCATATCTCCTGTGTCAGGGATCAGCACCGTATCGTCCTTGTGGAGGCCCAGGCTCACCGGTTTGCCCACTTCCGGGACGATCGCCATTGCATCCTTCTGGGTGGCACCGCGCACGGCCACTTGGGTGCCGTCGCTCAAGTCGGCATACATCAAAAAGCTCTCGCCCTGGAAGACCAGCTCGCTGACGGTCCCCTTGAAGACATTCACATCCTTAGGCTTGCGGCCAGACACGAAGGACAGCCTTTCCGGCCGCATCATAAGGTTATACTTGGTGGCGCCGTCAGGTTTCATGGCGGTCTTCAAAGTCGCGCCATCATAGCTCACCTTACCGCCGGAGACCGACACGGGCACGAACGTGGATTCACCGATGAAATCGGCCACAAACGTGTTGGCGGGAAAATCATAAATGGTGCGCGGCTCATCCAGCTGCATCAGCTTGCCAAAGTTGATAACAGCAATCCGGTCCGACATGGTGAGCGCCTCGCGCTGATCGTGGGTCACATAAACCGTGGTCATACCCAGCTTGTCGTGCAAGTGGCGCAGCTCGATCTGCATGTGCTCGCGCAGTTTCTTATCCAACGCGGACAGCGGCTCGTCCATCAGCAGAATACGCGGCTCAAACACAATGGCTCTGGCCAGCGCCACGCGCTGCTTCTGGCCGCCAGACAACTGATCGATGCCGCGCTCGCCATAGCCGCCAAGCTGCACCGTCTCCAGAGCCGCCTCCACACGGTCGGCAAGCTCCGCAGCGGGCACGTTGCGCAACTTCAACGGAAAACCAACGTTGGCCGCCACATTCATATGCGGGAACAGAGCATAGTTCTGGAACACCATGCCCACATCGCGCTTGTGGGGTGGGGTGAGGATCACTTCACGGTCGCCGAACTTCAGGCTGCCATGATCAGGCCGCGTAAATCCGGCCAAGACCATCAGCAGCGTGGTCTTGCCCGACCCGGACGGCCCAAGCAGAGTGAGAAACTCTCCCTGCTTCACATCCAGCGACACATCATCCAGCGCAAACACCTTGCCGTAGGTCTTCGTCACATTGGAGATGTAGATCGGAAGCGCTTCACCGCGCGCCTGGTTATCACTCACGTGAGCCCACCCCTTGGTTACCCGACGAAACAGGCGGCACCCTTAAAGGGGTGCCGCCTTATTGCATTTCAGAGTGCGGGACCTATTCGGTCAGCATTTCCTGATACTTTTCAGAAGCGACCTTCTCCCACTTCGCATACCAGCTATTGTCTACAACCAGCTGGGTTTCCGCATTGTGAGGGTGCGAGGGAAGGGTCTTGGCCACCGCTTCATCGATTACACCCATCTCATAAGCGCGCTTATCGGTGGGACCGTAGGTGATGTATTGCGGCATGGCGGCCTGATACTCAGGCTTGGACGCTTCGGCCAGGAACTTCATGGCCAATTCCTTATTCGGTGCCCCTTTCGGGATACCGAAGCAGTCATAGTCCAAAAGCGCGCCATTGTAGTTATAGTTTGCCTTGGCGCCGTCCTTGATGGCCACGTCAAACCGGCCGTTCCAGCCCGTGGTCATATCCACTTCGCCGTCCTTCATCAGCTGCGCATGCTGAGCGCCGGACTTCCACCAGATCGCCACATCGTCCTTGATGGAGCGGATCTTGTTGATGGCCCGGTCAATGCCTTCCTCAGAGTCCAGCACCTTATAGACTTCGTTCATTGGCACGCCGTCGGCCATAAGGGCCGGCTCCAGAGCGCCATGATACTTGGCACGATAGGAGCGCTTGCCCGGAAACTTCTTTGTGTCGAAGAAGTCGGCCCAGCTTTTCGGCCCACCGTCCTTGTAGGTGTCGGTGTTATAGGCAAAGACGGTGGAGAAGGTGATCGTGCCCACGCATGCGGGAAGATGAGTGCCATCCACAAAATGCGACACATCGATCATGTTGTAGTCGAGCGGTTCCAGAATGCCCTCCACACCGCCGCGGGCTCCGCCGCCCGAACCGGTATCGATGATATCAAACGTCACAGCACCGGCTTTCACCTGCAGGCGCACATCGGAAATACCGCCATAGGATTCTTCTTTGATCGTGATGCCGAGCTTCTTGGCGACCGGCTGGAAAATCGCTTTGCTTTGTGCGGCCTGATAAGAGCCGCCCCATGAAGCAATGGTCAGGTCGGCAGCCATCGCCACACCTGCCGTTGCGCTGATCGCGAAAGCCGCAGTGGCGGCCAAGGCAAAAAGTTTGGTCTTCTTCAGCATTCTCTAAAGTCCTCCTGCTCCGGCCAGGGTCATCCTGGCGTTCAAACCCGTCACCGCCCCTGTTGTCTGCTTAGGTTTCCTATGTGACAGTTGGCTAACTTAGATATCTTGCCAAGTTAACCAATCGCACGCAAGGGCAAGGCGGGAGAGAACAATGGCGTTGCACTTTTCAGTAGACGAATTTTCTGAACGCCAGGCCCGCACATGCAAGGCCCTTGCGGCCGCAGAGCTGGATGGGATCGTGCTCTTTCGCCAGGAGAGCATGTACTACCTTACCGGCTACGACACCTCCGGCTACACCATGTTCCAGGGCATGTATTTCGGGGCGGATGGCCGCATGGCGCTGCTCACCCGCTCAGCCGACCGACTGCAATCGGCCATGACCAGTGTTCTGGACGACATCCGCATCTGGACGGACCGCGAAGGGGCCTCGCCGGGCGATGACCTGCGCGCCATGCTGGCCGATTACGGCTGTGCGGGACAGCGGCTGGGCATTGAGTATCACGCCTATGGGCTCACCGCCCAGCGCGGCAAGATGGTGGACACCGCCCTCCACGGGTTTTGCGAGACCGAAGATGCCTCCGATCTGGTCCGCGTTGTGCGCCTCATCAAGAGCGAGGCCGAATTGGCCTATGTGCGAAAGGCCGGCGAGCTTTGCGATGCGGCGTGGAACGTGGCCAACACAAAAACCGTGCCCGGCGTGTTTCTCGGCGAAGTCTATGGAGAGATGATGCACACCATCATGGCCGGCGGAGGCGACCCCAGCGCCAGCCGATGGCCCATGGGCGCAGGCGAGGAGGCCATGATGGTCCGTTATCACACGGGCAAGGAAACCGTCGCATCTCACGATCAAGTGCAGCACGAGTTCGCGGCAGCCTACCGCCACTACCACGCCTGCGCCATGAGCGTGGTGGTCACCGGCAAACCGAGCGCAGAGCAACGGGCCATGTTCACCGCCGCCCACGATGCACTGAATGCCTGCAAGGAGGTTTTGCGGGCCGGCAACACAGTGGGCGAGCTTTTTGAAGCACACCGCTCAACTCTTGAAGCCGCCGGCCTCGGTCATGCCGCGCTCAACGCTTGCGGCTACACGCTCGGCATCTCCTATCCGCCCACCTGGATGGACTGGCCCATGATCTGGGCGGACCATCCGGATGTGTTGGAGCCCGGCATGGTGTTCTTCTTGCATATGATCTTGCTGGATGACCGCACCGGCCTCACCATGAGCTTAGGGGACACATCCATTGTCACGGACGGCGCCTGTGAGCCGGTGACCCACGCGCCTGAGGAACTGGTGGTGAACTAGCCCCCCGGGCGCCCTTGCGTCCGCGAGGGCCCATAGCCACACCCCTCCCCTTGGCAAAGAAGGTCCCCGCTTTCGCAGGGATGCTGCACCCATCGTCATCCCCGCGGCAGCAGACGGATCGGCAGTTGCCGCCTGATCTCAGCATCCACCTCAGCGCTCACATGCATCGGCGGCGGGGCGGCCAGCAGCGCCTCTGTCTTGGCCCGCGCTGCCTCCAGCAGGTCCTCTGCGCCTTGGTCTTCCCACTCCTGGGGCGTGCGCCGGTCGGCAAGCGCGGGGTAAAAGTAGTCGGCCTGCATCCGTGCCAAGGTCTGGTCATGCCCCAGAAAATGGCCTGGCCCGTTCACGCACACATCCCGGATCACATCGAACGCCAGCGTGTCCTTGCTCACCTCAATGCCGCGGGTTGCCCTCAGCACACTGCCGATGAGGTCGTTGTCGAGCACAAAACTCTCTTTCGACGCCGCCAGCAAAGAGCCGTACATGCCGGCCGCCTCATAGATCAGATTGGCGCCGGCCAGAGCGCTCAAAAGCTCTGTAATGCCCTTTTCATAGCCGCCCTGAAAATCAGGCATCTTGCTGTCGGTCATGCCTGCAGAAACCGCACAAGGGATGCCGTAGTGCTGAGCCATCTGCGCGCAGGCCGCCATCAACACCCCCTGTTCTGCACTGCCACCCGACATGGCCCCAGTGCGCAGATCGCTCACGAAGGGCAACATCCCCATTAGGGCCGGATGGCCGGGATTTAGCAGGTTTACATAAACAAGGCCGGCCAACACCTCAGCCGTCTGCTGGGCCACAGCCCCCGCCAGAGGTGCCGGGCTCGTCGCCCCGGCCTGGCCGGCAGAGACCAGCTTAAGCGGTGTTCCGGTGTCGGCGGCCGTTTCGATGATGGCCAGGGCTTCCTCAGCGAAGTTCACGGGCGGAACGATGAAGCAGGTAGAGACGCAGCAAAACGGCCGTGCCCGCCAGGCCGCCTCGCCGCCCGCCATCATATGGAACATTCCAACGGCATCTCGCATGGTGTGGGCATGGGTGAACGATGTGCCGATGGGCTTGGCCGTGCCGACCGCACAGGCATATGCCGTGTTCAGATCCATCTCATGCGTATCGGCAAGATCACGGGCCACCACAGTCCGTTGGAACATGTGAATATTGGGCAGCACATCAGCCAGGCGTGCCATATCGTAAAGATCAGCCAGTGTGCTGTCGCGCACCTGCCGGGTCTGACTATCGACAATATGAACCGCCGCGCCCGATGTGCCCAAATGGATCCTGGTACCCGACGGATCCAAGTCGTGCTCGGGCTTTTGGGCATAGAGTTTGAAGCCACGGCCGGCCTGCGCCAGGACGCGCTCCACCAGCGCTGTGGGCATCAACAACCGGCCCTGATCGCTTAACACACCCCCAGCGGCAACAATGGTGTCAACGCACCGCTCTGAGGCATTTGCCAAACCCACCTCAGCGAGGATACGCAGCGCAGTCTCATGCACCCGCTCCACATCCGTTTCCGACAGAGGTTGAAACCGCCCACCCTCAATGCCCGGCCAGATGGCGTCTGTGGCGCCCTGACCGGCACCCTCTTTACGGGCTGCCCGCCGCGCGCCGCGGCCCATTCGAGCGCTGCTCATGGTTGAACTCCTGCAGATGCGAACACGTCAGTCACCGCTCCGTCGGATATCCAGTTAAACACCCGGTCCGCCTGATGCGGTGCCAGGTGGGCGGCATTGTCCTTGAATTTTGCTTCGATCTGGGCGGCGCTCATTGGATTTTGCGGCGCCCCTAAGGGGTAGCTGCACCGCGCCTCCACCTGCCGCCCACCCGTCAAGGTGAGAACAATGCGATCCGGCTCTTGCGGATCGTAGTTCAGATGCGGCCGGCTTGGGGCAAACGGGTGGACATGCGTTTTTCCAATCAGGCATTGGATCTCCGGACGCCGCCACGCTTGATCGTCCAGATCACTCAGCCGCAAGCACGCATCCGCCAGGCCCATACTCGCCACAAACGGCGCGCTGAACAGAGCCTCGGCCCGGATGCGGGGTTGCCTGAACGGCAAGATCTTGGCGTGGAAGTCCGGCAGATGAAGGTCGGCGCGTTCCACATCGGCAAGGTCTGGCACCTCAGAGGCAAGCTCCAGGGCAGCGGTCATCAGACGATGGGTGTATCCGCAACTGGGCCAGGGTTTCAGCACAAGCCCCTGCTCAGCCAATGCATAGCTGGTTCCCAGTTTCTCAATCGCTCGGTCCAGCCGCTCTTGGGCCGTTCCGGCCATAAGAGCCCGCAAGCCAAAGTCATGGTCCAGAGCATGAGGCTGACCGAACAGACCCGCCTTGGCAAGGTATGCAACACTCAGCCCGGCCTCGGCGGCAAACCCCGCCTGCAAGGCCTTGGCCGCTGATCCGAACTGGCAGGTCAGCCCGGCCGACCGGCTGATCGCCAAGGAAAGCGCACCCGTCGCCTCCTCCGCCGTCAAACCCAGAAGACGCGAGACGGCCCCCGCGGCACCGATGGTCCCCAAGGTGGCGGTTGAATGCCATCCGCGGTCATAGTGTTCAAAGTTAAGCCCTTCTCCCAACCTGGCAATCACTTCAAAGCCCGCCAGATAGGCCTGCGCGAGCGCCCGACCCTCAGTTCCCTCGTCCGCAGCGGCCAGAAGGGCCGGAAGCAGCACAACGCTCGGATGGGTGTTGCCCGGCACTTCCCAATCATCGAACTCAACCGCATGGCCAGCCGAAGCATTGAGGAGCGCGGCAGCCGGTTTCGAGACCAGGGAACCGGTTCCATAGACCGGCCGCTCACCGTACAGACCGAGCATCTCCGCGGCAGCCGCTGCTTGGCCACTCAAAGGATGGCGCGCGCCGGCCAGGATACAGCCAAAGCAGTCAATAACGCCGGTGCGTATGGTCCCCAGCAGACCGCCGTCAAGTTCAAGCGGATCTTCAGCAACGAAGCGGCCAAGCCGCATGAGAGAGGTTTCGCTCATGGCCAGAGGGCTAACCCAGTTCATGGTCACTGGAAAGCCGGAAAAAGCGCATATAATCTATTCCCTGGAGGAATAGTAAAGCATGCATCCCAACTGGAAAGCCCTTATAGCCTTTGAGGCGGTGGCCCGCCATGGCAGCTTCTCCCATGCAGCCACGGAATTGAACGTATTGCAGCCGGCCATGAGCCGCCGGGTGGCCGAGTTGGAACGCGCCTTAGGTGTGCACCTTATCCACCGTACGCGGCCAAAGCTCAGCTTGTCGCCAGAAGGCCAAATCCTGTTTCGCGCCATCTCTTCCAGCCTTGTGCAGGTTGAAACCGCTCTTGAGCAGGTGCGCCGGTCTGGCGAGCAATCGGGCCTCGTTGTGGACACCACCATCGGCTTTGCAAGCTGCTTCCTTCTTAAACGGCTCGCCGCCTTTCGCGAGGCCCACGCGGATATCGCGGTCGAACTGATCTCGCGGGACCTCAACGCCAGCTTTCGGGAGAGCGAGGCCGATCTGATCATCGCGTTTGACAAGCCGGAGCGCCTGCCGGGCAGCCATCATCAGTTGATCTTTTCAGAGGAAATGATCGCGGTCTGCGCCCCGGCCTATGCCCCGGCCCTCTCGCTCAGCCCTGAGCAGCTCGCAGATTGCAGGCTGCTTCATCTGACACAAGGCATTCACAGACAAGACTGGGACCGGTTCATCGCCGGCACCGGCGTGGTGTTGCCGCCGGCAACCTCTTCGGAGAAGTTCATGAGCTTCACGGTCTGTCTCCAGGCGGCCCTGAACGGGGAAGGCATCGCCATTGGCTGGGAGCATCTCTTGGAGGACCATCTGGCAGCGGGCCACCTGGTGCGCGCCAGCAAGCGCCGGGTGGCCACCGCCCGCGGATACTATTGCTGCCACACCGCACGGGGCCGGAACGCACCCCGGGCAAAGATCTTTGCCGATTGGATCTGCGGGTTGGTGCCGGGCGCCGCTCAGCAGTAGCGTTCAGCTCCCGGCAGCTGCGCCACCGAATACCGGTCGCCGTGAGCAAAGCCCACCGGAAGAATGCGTTCGATCTCCGCCATCTCGTCCGCGCCAAGCTGTCGGGATGCGCCGCGGGCGCAGTCTTCCAAGTTGGTCTGAGAACGGGTTCCAGGTATCGGGATCAAATGCTCCCCCCGTGCAAGGCACCAGGCAATGGCAAGCTCAGCCGGCGTGGCGCCGATCTCTGCGGCGAACGTCTTGAACGGCTCCAGTGCTTTGGTGTTGTGGCTGAAGTTGGGCTCCAGGAACCGCGGATTGTTCTTCCGGAAATCACCATCAGGAAAGGTGGACGGATCAAGCGCGCGCGAGGTCAGCATTCCGCGTCCCAGTGGCGAGAACGGCACGAACGTTACGCCAAGCTCCCGGCATGCCTGGATCAGACCAAGGTCGGGCATACGCGACCAGAGCGAATATTCGTTCTGCACTGCCATCACCGGATGAACCGCATGAGCGCGGCGCAGCGAGGCGGGCGAGATCTCCGAAAACCCGATGCCGCCGATCTTACCCTCTTCCTTGAAACGCAACAGAGTGCCCATCACATCTTCAATGGGCACCGCCTCCTCGCGTCTGTGGATGTAGTAGAGTTCCACATGCTCCACGCCCAAGTCAGACAGCGACGTCTCCAGCACCTGGCGCAGATGCTCCGGGCGGTTGTTAAAGATCCGCTCGTTGGTGTCCGGGTCCCGGGTGATCCCGCCCTTGGTGGCGATCTTGAAGGCGCCGGGCCGGGAGGCGATGTAGTTGCCAATCACCTTTTCCGATCCACGGTACACATTGGCTGTGTCCAAAAAGTCGATGCCGAGCTCCAGGCACTTGTCCAGGGTCTCGTGGCTTTCTTCTTGCGTGGTGGGGCCATAGGCGCCGGCAAAACTCCAGCAGCCAAGGCCAAGAGCGCTCACCATGGGCCCGCCTTGGCCCAGTTGCCGTTGCTTCATGTCAGATCGTTCCCGTTGTCAGGATGATGTTGGTGCCGGCACACAGACATAAGTCAGTTGCGCGCAGGAACCAACTGCCTATCCCGCAGACCGAGAGCTTACTGTGTCTGACCGTGGCTGTGACTGTGGTTGTGGTCGTGGCCGGAATGATCTGAGCCGCCGGCCTTAGCGCCAACCTTGGCCATGATCTCCACCTCTCCGGCTTCTTGAAGGGTCAGCTTCAGGGGCAACATCTCACCCTTCTTGATCTCGCGCTTCAGGCCGAAGATCATGAGATGCAGGCCGCCGGGCTTGAGTTCGGTCTGGCCCTTGGCCGGCACGGCAATCTCCTCCACCTTGCGCATGCGCATAACCCCCTCATCCATGGAGTGGGTGTGTAGCTCCACACGTTCGGCCAGGGGTGAGGAGGCCGCCACGATTTTGTCGGCGGTTTCCCCCATATTATGGATCTGCATGTAGGCTGCGGCCGGGCGGCTTTGCAGCGTCACTCTGGCCCAGGTGTCTTTGATCATCACCTGGCCAACTTTGTAGTCGTCCGCCAGCGCGCTCACGCTGATCGAGGCGAGCGCCATTGCGGAAATCAACACGGTTTTCAGTTTCATTGGACTTTCTCTCTCGTCATCAAGAAAAGGCATACGAAGGGAACACGCCCCTTCACGGCACAAGAACGATCAGAGAGAAGCTTGGGGAGGAGAGCGCGGACTGCCCTGGCCCGTTTGCGGCATCTGCGCGCGCAGAGCCCGTGTTTGATGCGGCAGTTGGGCCCGCCGCAGGTCTTTGGCACGCAGGTCCGCGCCGAGCGCAGATCCACCCGCGATGACCTTCCCGGCAGAGAGTGTGCCGCAAGGACATAGACACTCGTGAGCGCCTGTTTTCTCAGATTGGGGTTCAGCTGGAAAATCGATCTCAGCGAAGTGTCCATCCACGCAGATCACCAGTCCCTGCCCGGCGCCATGGCCCGCTTGAGCGGCCATCACGCCAGCGATCGGTGCATGCACAACCAGCATCAGGGCCAGCAGAAAATGACCGAGCGCGCGGCGGATATGAGAACGCGAGATCATGGGGTCTGTTTGAGCGCGCATCGAGGCTTGATGCCTATGTGACACAGGCGCACATTTGGAAGCTGAAGGTCGGGTGCGGCAATCTTCCCAGGCGCTCGAATCGCAATAGCCCGGCAGGATGTGTTTAATGCTCAGCAATCGCCTTCTAGCCGTGTCCTCAGTTGCCCTGACACTTGCCACAGGGCTGATGTGGCATCTCATGCCGCAGCAAGGGCAATTCTCCCCGCTTGATCTCGCCATCGGCCAGACCCGGGCAGAAGCGGAAACCGCCTTTCAGGGTCAGGGCTTCTTCGGCCGCACCTGTTTTGGAGAATTGGCTGTGTTCGCTGATCGCCAGGAGGGCGACCAGGGACAGCACGTGATGGCATTCATCGACGAAACCACCAGATCCATCGCCGCCATAGAAGTGCAGCAGGTAGAGACGCCGGTCAGCTCACCAGCCCAGTGCGAGGCGATGGTGAGCGCATGGGCGCAGTCTTATGCCACGCCCGTGCGCTGGTCCTCTAAAGCTCCTTCACACTATTCCGCCGGTGCCACGCAGAGAGCGTTTTTGCGCCAGCGCGGCGCGGATGGCTACATGCACGAAGTCTGGGGTAATCACAAAGGGGCAGCGGGTTTTCAGACCTGCGATCTCCACTGGCGCGTTTCTGTAGACGGCCGCGAACAGCTCAGTGCCGATGGCGAGTGGCACGTTCCGGGAGATCTTTCAGTACCTTTCGATCCGCTGAAGCTGGCCCAATCAGCGCAAATCGGAACCGCAGTCGAATAAAAGCCCTCTGGGCCGGGGGTTTTGTATAGACATAAGGAACTGTCCACGGGACACACATCAATTGCGGGTCCAGCGCACCGGGCTCCCTATTGGACGTCAGCCTTTGGCGTCTAGGCCCCAAGCAAGCCTGTATTCATCAGGTCACCGCTTTGTCGCGTCAAGGAAATGATGAGGACGCTAAACCACGAATAGATCCAGATCTCCTGCTCCCGCCAACACGTCTAGGCCGTCCTCCTTCAGCACGTAGGTGCCGCCCTGGATTACGCCCAACCCTTCCTCCGGCAGCTGCAGGCACGAGTGCAGCACAAACACCATGCCGGGCTGAAGCCGTTCTTCAAACCCGCGCGCGATTTGCAATGCTTCCAGCCAGATGGGCGGATAAGCAACGCCGATACCATAGCCGAACCGCATCTGCGCGGCATGCTCCAAACCTTGTGCGCGAAGGGGCACCAAGGAGGCCTCTTCCACCGCAGAGACGCATACGCCAGGTACAATGGAGGCCATACCGGCGCGCAATGAGGCCAACGCCAAGCCATACAGCTCGCGCACTTCAGGCGCAGGTGAGCCCAGTGAGAGCGTTTGAATGGCCGTCGCATGGTAGCGCTCATGCACCCCCGCGAACTCCGCATGCACCACATCACCGAACCCAATTGTGCGTCCACGCGGCGTCGCGTGCCCGCCTGCTGAACGCTCTCCGGAGGAAAGCTCGGTTGGAATGGCCGGATAATCGCTGCCCGCCCGCCGCATCGCCGCCTCCACCGCACCGGCCAACGCAACTTCGCCAACGCCATCCACTAACGCACTGCGCAACGCGCCAAGACCGGCTTCCGCGTAGCCTGCAGCTTTCTCCAGAAACACCATTTCGGCAGGAGACTTGATCAACCGCAACAGACCGAATTGCCGGGTTGCGTCCACCAACTCGGCGGGCTTAAGCGCATTGCTCAGCGCTTCGCCGAGCGCATGAGGCACCGCATAAGACTGGCTCTCCAGGGCGAGCAGGCCACTCGTGACGCCTTTCTCCTTCAGGATCTCTGCAACCCGGCTGGAGAAGTCTTCCAGGACCAGAGAGTATGTGCGCACATCCTCAACCCAAGTGGTCTCCATCGCCAAGGAGAGATCCACATCTCGCAAGAGCAGCACCGGCGCATCGTTGCCGCCAGTGAAGATCAGCGCTTGGGGGCTGTTCACCGCAACCCAGCTGTCATAGCCGCCGAAGTAATAGAGGTGCTCCGGCGCCATCATCACACAGGCAGCATGGCCTTCAGTGCGGAGCAACGCGCGCGCGCGCTCAAAGCGGACGCGGAACTCTTCTAAGGAGAACGCGCTGTACGTGGCCCGGTTCAGTCCATCTCCCCCTTGAGGGCCTCATAGACCGCATCAAGCGCGATCCTTGCCCGCTCCACGAGAAGGTCAATCTCTTCGCGCGTGATCACAAAGGGCGGCGAGAGCACCATGGTGTCGCGGCAGGCACGCATGATCAGATCATTGGCCAGACACGCATCGCGGCAGATGCCGCCGGCCCGGCCTTCTTCTGCAAAGCGTTCGCGGGTTTGTTTGTTCTTCACGATCTCGATAGCCCCCAGGAGACCGAATGTCCGCGCTTCGCCCACCACCGGATGATCGGACAAACTGCCAAGCTTCTCCTGAAAGTATGGGGCCAGTTCGGCGACCCGCTCCACCAGCTTTTCCTCTTCCAGAATGCGGATGTTCTCCAGCGCCACAGCACAGGCCATGGGATGACCTGAGTAGGTAAAGCCATGGGCAAATTCGCTGTCGGCCGCATCGATGACCTCCATGATGTGGTCAGCGATGGCCACCGCTCCGATGGGCGCATATCCTGAGGAGAGTCCCTTGGCCATGGGCACGATATCAGGCTCCATCCCCAAGCTCTCAAATCCGAACAGCTTGCCAGTGCGCCCAAAGCCGCAAATCACCTCATCGGCAATGAGCAAGACACCATACTCCTTGCAGATGCGCTGAACTTCCGGCCAATAGGTGGCAGGAGGAATGATGACCCCGCCCGCCCCCTGGATTGGCTCGCCAATAACGGCGGCCACTTTTTCAGCGCCCATCTCTTTGATCTTGTCTTCTACCGCCTGAGCGGCCTTCAAGCCAAACTCATCCGGGCTCATGTCCCCGCCCTCGCCAAACCAGTAGGGCTGCTGAACATGAACAATACCTGGCAAGGGCAAGCCGCCTTGGGCGTGCATATGCTGCATGCCGCCAAGGGAGGCCGATGCCATGGTGGAGCCATGGTAGGCGTTGTTTCGGGCAATGATGACTTTGCGCTCCGGCTGGCCTTTCAGCTCCCAATAATGGCGCACCAGACGCACGATCGTGTCGTTGGCCTCGGAACCGGAGTTCACAAAGAACACCTTTTTAAAGCGTTCCGGCAGGAGACTTGCAACTTTTTCAGCCAGCTGTACGGCCGGTATGGTCGTGGTTTTGAAGAAGGTGTTGTAATAGGGCAGATCCAGCATCTGCCGGTGGGCGGCATCGGCCAGGGACTTGCGGCCGTATCCGATGTTGACACACCACAGCCCTGCCATGGCGTCGAGAATCTTTCGATTGTTGGAATCCCAAAGCCACGCTTTATCGGCGTGCGTGATCACCCGCGCGCCGCCTTCCTTCTCCATGGCGGCATGGTTGGTGAAGGGGTGGAAATGGTGAGCGTTGTCGAGGGAAACGAGTTCGTCGGTGTTTATGTTCTGAGCTTGGAACGTCATGGGTCACTCCATAGAAAACGATGAGGACGCGGGGCTTGTGAGTGCCCACGGAGGAAATCGGCGGAGAGAACGCGAACTTTAAGGTGTGTAGTCGATTCGAGCGCAAAGGATGAGAAGTTCGCCGAGCTTGGTGCGGCGCTTGGCGCGGCGAAGCCGGCCGGTTTTGCTGATCGATCCCAACATAGCCGAGAGGATGCCACGCCGCGGCCTCGCGGGCAAGCGCCATTCCGGAGCCTAAAAGATGGAGGTATCCAGCTCCAACTTGGCTCCGATCCAAATGGCGTGCTTGGTGTGATCGGCCAAAACATCTCCGGTTTCCGGATGCAGAAACACCACCAGACCATCGCGGTTCAGCGCCAACCACGGCACGATGTCGGCGAATGTCTCAGGCCCGAACGCCAGCTGACAGCTCCAACAAGGATGCGGGCCCACCGGTCGTTCGTGCATTCGCCCCATCTCTGCACCAAACGCGTCGCGTGCCTGTTCACAGAGCGTTCGGGCTTGATCGATCGTGTCCGCGTCGAAATAGATATGAGCGTGGTAGGCTTTAATCGCTGTCATCTAAAGAACCTCTTTGGGCATGCTGGTCTCTGGCATGTGGCCCAACGACCGGATTTGTCAAGCGCTCCCGTGAGTGTGATTAGCCCGGAGCACGGGCCTGCGCTATGAAGATCCTCATGGTTCGCGCAGCATTCATATGGCTGGTTTGGTGGGTTGCACTGGCGCCTGCCTCTGCAGTGGCGGAGCAAACCGCACCGCTGAGCTTGCTGCCGGCTGCACCCGCGATCATTGGCGACCAAGTTCCCCGCAACGAACTGGCGGAAAAGCCTGTGGTCGTGACGTTCTTTGCATCATGGTGTCCCCCGTGCACCGATGAGTTCAAGGCGCTCAACGACGTGCGGGCGGCGTATCCCGCAGGCAAAGCAACCATTGTTGCCGTCAATCTGTTCGAGAAGTGGGGCGGTCAGGAGAACCCTTCCCGCATGGCCAAGTTCCTGCGCCGCACAGAGCCGGAGTTCTACGTGGTCAAGGGCAATCCGGAGATTGCAAAAGCCTTCGGCAACATTGAGCGCATCCCAAGCCTCGTGGTTTACGACCCAAAGGGCAAAGAAATCTGGCGCTTCGTCCACTTGCGCGGTGCCGAAAAAATGTCAGCCACAGCTGAAGAGATCCGGGCGGCTTTGGACAAGGCCGCGCTGCCCGGCACGTAGCCCACCACACTTCTGATCAAAACACAGCAAACCGATCTGCCGGGCGTCATCAGGCTTGCAATATCGAGTGTAGTTTGGATATAATATAAGGATAT
>JBCDDQ010000073.1:0-17674 GCA_039180225.1 Pseudomonadota bacterium | reverse complement strand
CCGCTGTGCGCAGCTTGGATTAAAAACCGCAGTGGTGGAGAAGGACCCCACCTATGGCGGGACCTGCCTCAATATCGGCTGCATCCCTTCTAAAGCGCTGCTGCACGCGAGCGAGCTGTTCGAAGAGGCCGGCCACGACTTTGCCAGCCTCGGCATCAAGATCGCCAAGCCCAAGCTCGATCTGCCAGCCATGATGCAGCACAAGACCGAGACCATCGAGGCCAATACAAAGGGCATCGAGTTCCTCTTCAAGAAGAACAAGATCACCGGGTTTAAGGGCACCGGCAAAATCATCGCGCCGGGCAAGGTTGAGGTCTCCGGCGAGGGCGACCCCCAGGTGATCGAGACCAAGAACATCGTCATCGCCACAGGCTCCGACGTGGCCCAACTGCCGGGCATTGAAATCGACGAAGAGCGCGTGGTCTCCTCCACCGGCGCATTGGAGCTCACCAAGGTGCCCAAGCACATGATCCTGGTGGGTGGCGGCGTGATCGGCCTGGAGCTGGGTTCGGTGTGGCGCCGACTGGGTGCACAGGTGACGGTTGTAGAGTTCCTGGACCGGATCCTGCCGGGCATGGATGCCGACATTGCCAAGAACTTCCAGCGTATGCTGAAGAAGCAAGGCATGACCTTCATGCTTTCCAAAAAGGTCACAGGCGTAGAAAAGCAGAAGTCGGGCCTCAAGGTCACCGTTGAGCCGGCCGCCGGGGGCGATGCCGAGGTGCTCGAGGCAGATGTGGTTCTTGTGGCCATTGGCCGGGTGCCTTACACCCAAGGCCTCGGCCTGGAAGAGGTGGGCGTGGCCATGGGTCCGCGCGGCATCGTGGAAATTGACGATCACTTCCAATCCAATGTGCCGGGCATCTATGCCATTGGCGATGTGGTGCGCGGCCCCATGCTGGCCCATAAGGGCGAGGATGAAGGCATTGCGGTTGCGGAAATCATCGCGGGCCAGGCCGGCCATGTGAATTATGACGTGATTCCGGGCGTGGTTTACACCATGCCGGAAGTGGCGTCCGTGGGCAAAACCGAGGAAGAACTGAAAGAGGCCGGTGTTGAGTACAAGGTGGGCAAGTTCCCCTTCACCGCCAACGGCCGGGCCAAGTCCATGCGCAAAACGGATGGCTTTGTTAAGGTTCTGGCTGATGCGACAACCGACCGGGTCTTAGGGGTTCACATCATCGCAGCCGGCGCCGGAGACATGATCCACGAAGCCGCCGTGCTCATGGAATTCGGTGGTTCCTCAGAGGATCTGGCACGCACCTGTCACGCCCACCCGACTCTCTCGGAGGCTGTGAAAGAGGCGGCCCTCGGCGTTGAGGGCCGCACGATCCATATGTGATTTACCAGACGGCGGTCACCGTGTAGCCGGCTTCGCGGATGAGGTTCACCAGCCCCATCTCACCGGGCAGATGCAACGCGCCCACGGCAATGAACGAGCTGCCTTTTTCCAACAGCGGCAGTGAGCGATCGCGCATGACAATGTTGCGCTTGTCGATCAGGAGAGCCTGGAACTCAGAATAGGCGGTCTCCAGTGTTTTGCTGTCGCTGGAGTAGTAAGAGAACATGGGCTGGATAGCGCCAATCTTCCGCTGCAGATAGAGCTGGATCATGGTCTCCAGGCCGTCTTCTGAGCTGCCGGCCAGATGGGCCGCCCCCACCAGATAGGCGACTTGCGACTTCATCGACATGGAGTCCATGGCCGCCAGCTGCTCGCGCAGGGTTTCAAGGCCCACCAGGTCTGCATTGATCCGCTGGGCCCGGGCGCCGATGGCATTGTCCAGAACGGGCCGGCCTTTGGCCTTGCGCAGACGCTCGCACTTGGACGTGGAGATCATCGACATCACCATCCAGGGCTTGAATTTCAGCATCTTGAAGAAGCCGAACTGAAACTGCCGCGCGGCCTGACGAAGGGTTTCCAGCTCCTCCTCGCTCATATAGTCCCGCAGGCTCTTGCCGTCTTGAAACATCCAGAGCTCCGGGATTTCCTTCATCCGCTGCCGGGTCACCGAGCTGTCGAGCACGTCCAGATTTTCTAGCGCCACGATCTCAGCGCCGTTGAGCGCGTTCAAAACTTCGTCGGGCACGTCCAGCAGCCGCTCATCACTGAGGTGCATGGTGCCAAACAGGTAGGAAACGGGATCGTCTTCGCCCTTCTCAACCTTCCAGAGCAGGGCGTTGCCGTTCAGGGTGCGCCCGGCCTGGCCCATAATACTGGCGTAGGCCTTGGGATTTTCCACTTCGAGCTGCTTAAGGAGGTCCTTGCCCCTGCACACGGCGGCTTCTGCGCTGCCTGTGGTGGGCACCAACGTCACTGCGACAAAGGCCAGAGCGGCAAGCAGTTTGACAACTTGGCGCATAATCATGACGGGGGTTCTCCTCCAGCTCCCTTCAGGTCCTCAAGGTCCTGATCATCTCAGAGTAATCATGATAATTCGTAAACGGAGGCGAAATTATGCGCGCGGATGGGCGTTCTCGTAGGCTTTCAGCAGATGTGCCCGGTCCACCTGGGTATAAACTTGCGTGGTGGACAAGCTTGCATGGCCCAACAGTTCCTGAATAGAGCGCAAGTCCGCGCCATTGCCCAAAAGGTGCGTGGCAAACGAATGGCGCAGCGCATGGGGCGTTGCGGTGTCGGGCAGACCCAGATAGCCCCGCAGTTTCTGCACCAGAAGCTGAACATTGCGCGCATTCAGCCGCTTGCCTCTGACCCCGCGGAACAGAGCCGTTCCGTCCTCCAGTGGAAACGGGCACAGCCTCATATACTCTTTAATCGCCTTGCGCGCCGGCTCCAGCACCGGCACAAGCCTGACTTTTCTGCCCTTCCCCGTAACCCGCATCACGTCATCGTCCGGCTTGGGGGCATGCTCCGCATCCAGATCCAGCGCCTCTGAAATCCGAAGACCGCAGCCATAGAGCAGCATCAAAACGGCCGTATCCCGGCTCAAAACCCATTTGGGCGCCTCATGATGAGCGGCTTCATGGGCATCGCGCATCACCTTCTTGGCCGCCGGCACAGACAAGGGCTTGGGCACCGAATGCGGCAGTTTGGGCGTTTGAATGGCGCTGATGGCCGGATTTTTCACCAGTTCGCGCTTCTCCATGAAATGGAACAGAGAGCGGATGGCCGAGAGCTGACGGGCAAGCGAGCGCGAGGAGGTGCCACCGCGCCGACGGTTGGCCAGAAACGCCCTGAAATCGCTCACCTTGAGGGAGGCCAGCATAGAGATCGACACCAGCGCACCAAAATGCTGCTGCAGAAAGTCGAAAAACTGCCCACAATCGCGCACATAGGCTTCAACCGTCTTGGCGGCCATCCGGCGTTCGGTCTCAAGATGGGTGATCCAGGCACGCGCGGCCGCACCGGCATCCTGATCGACCGAGACCAATGTGCGCTCAGACATCGGGGCTCCCCGCAGCGCTAAAGGATGGACTGACCAGTTTTCTCCCAGTCAGCCAGAAATGCCTCCAGACCCTTGTCGGTCAGAGGATGGGCGGCAAGGGCGGAGAGGATCTTGGGCGGTAAGGTGGCCACATCTGCTCCGGCCAGCGCACTGTCGCGCACATGGCCAACCGTGCGGATGGAAGCGGCCAGGATTTCGGTCTCCAGCGCATCATAATTGTCGTAAATCTCGCGGATCTCCTCAATCAGCTCCATGCCGTCGAGGCCAATATCGTCGAGCCGGCCAATGAACGGTGAAATGAAGGTGGCGCCGGCTTTGGCCGCCAGCAGGGCCTGGGTGGCGTTGAAACACAAGGTGACATTGACCATGAGACCTTCGCTGCTCAGCGCCTTACAGGCCTTCAGCCCATCCATGGTGAGCGGCACCTTGACCGCAACATTCTTTGCGATTTCGGCCAGGTGCTTTCCCTGCTCAATCATCTTGTCGGCCTCTAACGCCGTGACCTCAGCACTCACCGGACCTGGCACAATCTCGCAGATTTCGGCAATCACTTCCTTGAAATCCCGACCGCTCTTGGCCACCAGCGAGGGGTTCGTGGTCACCCCGTCCACCAGCCCTGTGTCGGCAAGTTCGCGGATGGCGTCAACGTCAGCGGTATCGATAAAGAATTTCATGGCAATCCTCTTCTAAGGGGCCGGTGGGGTCGATTGGGGCAAGCTAGCAGATTTATGGTTTCTTTTGTGTTGCATTTGACGGACGGGACCCGCCAGGGCCGGTTAAACCGCATTTTAGCCACTTAAGTCGCGTTTCGTTAACGTTCCTTAAGAGTTTCGCCATTATCCGGTCATGATGAACGCCATATTCGCGGAGTCTGGGCCGGCATATGGCGTGCCGTGAATGACGCAACGTGCAGATCTTTCATCAACCGGGCTAAAGGCAACTTGATGTACACGAACTGGGCAACGACCGGACGTACCGGCATTTATGCTATTTCCCTGATCCTTCTGAGCATCCTGTTTTTCGCGACCAAGGCTGAGGCAGGCTCATCTGAACAGGCCATCAAACTCGCCACGAAAGGCAAGTATCAGCAGGCCTTCTCCCGTGCCAAGGATCCGTTGGCCCGCAAGACCGTGGAGTGGCTCTATTTGCGCTCAAGCGCGAAGGCCCCCTATGAGCGCCTGATGACCTTCGTGCGCCGCAATCCACGCTGGCCCTACATTCAAACGCTGGAGAAGAAAGCAGAGCGCCACTTGATCGGCGCCTCGGTGCCGCTTGCGCGCCTCCAGGCCCATGTGGCCGAACGAACGGTCTTAGGCCCTGAGGGCAAGATTGCGCTGGCCCGGGTGAAACTGGCTGCTGGAAACAAGAAAACAGCCAAGCGCCTGATCCGTGAGGCCTGGCTGGACCGCAAGCTCACCTCGGGCGGTGAGAAAATTGTGCTGCAAAAGTTCAAGTCCTTGCTCAACCGCGGCGATATGGAACGGCGCTGGGCGAGTTTCATCTATCACCGCAAGCTGGGCGGAGCGCGGCGCAACGCCAACCACATTTCCCGCAGCCACGCCCAAGCAACGCGCGTTGCGGGCCTCCTGTTCAAGCGCCGCAAGGGAGCCGTTTCCGCCTACCGCAAGCTGCCGGCCCGAGTGCGCAACACGAATGCCATGCGCTTTGCCATCACCCACTATTACCGCTGGACCGGAAAGGTTGATACGGCGCGCAAACTGTTGGTGGGCACCAATCAGAAAGCGGCAAACCAGGGTGCAGGCGATGCCTGGTGGGTTTTGCGCCAAAGAGTGGCGCGCGAGCTCTTGGGTCAGAAGACGAAGAACACGTGGCGCTCCGCTTATCAGGTGGCCGCGGGTCACGGCTTCAGCTCAGGCAGGTTTTATGCGCAAGGCAATTTTCTCTCAGGCTGGATTGCGTTGCGGTACCTGAACGATCCCGCAACCGCCTTCAAGCATTTCTCAAAGATTCCCCCAGCTGCCAAGTTGGGCAGCGAGCGCTCCCGCGGCCTCTACTGGCAGGGCCGGGCCCAGCTGGCCCTTGGCCGGCCGGCCGATGCCAAGAAGTCCTTTGCGGCTGCCTCTGCTTATCCCACCTTGTTCTACGGACAGCTGGCCCGCGATGCCTTGGGCTATGGCAAGCGTCCCTTGCCGCTCAACATCGTCACGCCCACCGCCGCCGATAAGGCCGTCGCTCAGCGCGATGAAGTGGTGCGGGCCTTCAGGCTGATCTCCCGTGCAGGCGCCAAACGTCATCAGCGCGGCTTCCTGTGGGCGCTTAGCCGCCGTTTCAACGCTGACGGACACCATGCGGCGGTGGCCGGCATCGTCCACACCCATGCGGGCTATGGCAATGCTTTGCGCTACGCCAAAATCGCCAAAATGCGCGGCTTTAAAATCGACAATTGGGCCTTCCCCAAAAACGCCATGCCGCGTTGGAAGCAGATCGGCCATCCTGTTGAAAAAGCTCTGGTCTTCGGCCTCACCCGCCAGGAAAGCGAGTTCGTGGCCCATGCCGGAAGCCATGCGGGCGCCAAGGGCCTGATGCAGATCATGCCGGGCACCGCCAAAATCATTGCCCGCAAGCACCGGGTGCGCCACTCACGCGCAAAACTCACCCGCGATCCGGCGTACAATGTGATGCTGGGCGCGGCGCACTTGGGCGACCTGCTGGCGGACTATAACGGCTCCAAAGTGATGACCCTGGCAGCCTACAATGCCGGTCCGGGCAATGTGCGCAAATGGGTGGCAAAGTTTGGCGACCCGCGGTCCAAGTCCATTGATCCGATTGACTGGACGGAATCCATCCCGTTCCAGGAAACCCGGAACTATGTGAAGAAGGTGCTGCAAAACGTGCAGGTCTACCGTGCCCGCTTTGGCAAGAAACAACGGCGCAGCTTGCTGGCCGATCTGCACTTAGGCACGCTTCATACCGGTTCGATAAAGAAAACGAAAAGCACCTGCGGCGGCGCGCTGTCGATTGCCAGTTTGATCGTGCAGTGTTGAAGCCACATGCGCGTCCCTGCGAAGGCGAGGACCTTCTCAACCAAGGGAAAGGTGTGAGCTATGGGCCCTCGCGTTCGCAAGGGCGCTGAGTTACATACTAGCCGCCATCATACGCCCGAGACCCCGAAATCCGGTGCCAGGTGCGATACAAATGCCGCTTCAGGGCCGGATCGGGATTATCGTGGAACTCACTGCGATAGTGCCCCAGATGCTGATTATTGAGATATTGCATCTGGCCGCGCTCAATCGGCGCCTCATACCAAAGATCTTCTGAGCGCGAGATCCGTTCCACCGCCTCCAGCGCGTTCGCCAGCGTTTCATCCATGTCCTGGCCCGCCACCTTGTATCCGTTGCGCACCAGGGACACGTTGGCCCTTACGGCAAACCGCCTCTCCTCAAGGGCAAAGAACGGGGCCCAGGACGTCTTGGGCGCATCAGGCGCATGTTCGGCCTGGCGGTCGTAGAACATGGGCTCGTAAAGACGCTGCAAAAGCTCAGGGCACTCTGCCAGCATGCGGTTATGCAGCGTATAGAGGCTGCAAAACCGGCTCAAGCCGCCTTCAAGCGCCGGGTGCTTGCAAAGCAGCCCCACATAGTCCGGCGGCCGCACGCCAAAGGCATTGTCCACGTGAAACACCAGCTCCACGCTGGTGGCCGAGCCGCGCACTCCATACTGCCAGGCCTTGCCTGTGTCCGTGACGTCGTAAAGCACGGTGCCGTCCCACTTTTGTGCTACCGGAAGCCCGAAATACTGGCCGATCACCCAAAAGCACCCCAGCATGACCTCTTCCGGGTAGTCATCCATGGGCAACCGGTCGAGCACCACAAAGCCCCGGCCCTCGTCCATAATTGCCTTAGCCCGCGCCGCCACCGCACTGACGGCGTCCAGCTTGAACTCATCACGCGATCTGAGGATCACCGGCAGTGGCTGGCGCGCCATCTGATCCGCCATTTGACGGATCTCTGCTAATGCATCTGGACCAAGTGTAACCAGCCAATCCTCATCGGCCACATCCTGAGCAACCCAGGCCCGGTCTTCACCAATCGGCGTTCCCGGAAAGGGGGTTACTTCCATGCTCAAATCTAGCGCGGCCATGGCCATAGGGGATCATCCTCACCTGTTGATCTGTTCATCGGCTTCAAAAACTATCCCCTCCCTCGAGTGCTGCCAAGTCCTGGACGGGCGCATTGAAACAAACTGGTAACAAAAGAAACCGTTTAAGCAATCAGCGTCAAACGTTGAAACGTCATTCTCCTCCTCAAGGACGCGCACGGAAGGAGCGCATCACAACTCAAAATTTTCCTGGAGGAAATCAAATGATCAAGACGACCAAATCTCTCGCCGCCGCCATCGCCATGACCGCAGCACTGGCCTTCACAGCCACCACCGCTTCTGCCGAGAAAATCGCCAACCTGAGCTCGGGCGCCTGGAAGGGCGGTGCCTACACCAGCAACGCCACGGGCAGCTTCTCCCACTGTGCAGCCAACGCCCGCTACAAGAGCGGTGTTGCCCTCTTGTTCTCCGTCACCCATGACCGGCAATGGTCCATGGGCTTCTTCAACGACCATTGGGACCTGACGCCGGGGCGCAAATACCCGGTTCGCTACCAAGTGGACAACGGGCCAATCATGAAAGGCATCGCCACAGCCAAGAACCCGAAAATGGTGCAAGTGCACCTGCCGCCGAAAGACCGCATGTTCCGCCACTTCAAGATCGGTCACACCCTTAAAGTGGCTGCCGACAACCGGGTCATGCGCTTCAAGCTCACCGGCACAGATCGGATGCTCTCAAAGCTCTATCGCTGCGCCTCCCATTTTGCCCGCAAAACAGGCAAGGATCCGTTCTCCAGCGTGGGCTTCACCTACGACTAAACACCTGGCTAAACGGCCGTCGCGGAGAGGCACGCCTTTGGGCGTGCCTTTTCTTTTAGCCAAGCCCCACCTTCAATAGCTCTGCCAGAAGAGGATGTGGGTACTTCCGGCGCACGGACACCGCATAGAACGGCTCAATTATGTCGAGCTCAAACGGCGCTGTCTCCAGCATGCCGGTGCGGATCTCATCGGCCAACACAATCGGCGGCGCAATGGCGAGCCCCGCCCCATCCCGCGCCAACAGACGCACCATCGCCATATCGTCGACCACCGCGGCGATCCGCGGCGTCACGCCCAGTCTGGCGATCAGGCCCTCAAAGCCCGAACGAATTGCACTGTCCGTTGGCAGGATCAGGGGCTCATGGGCCAACAGATCGGTGAGGCTTGAATGGCGCAACAGCTCAGGGCGGCCATGGATACCCACCGACTGTTCTGCAATGCGCCGCGCGGCAAACTCCGAGCCCTGCTCGCCTTGCGGGGCCTCGGTCGTCAGCACCACATCCAGCGACAGGGACCTTAGTCCATCAAGCAGAACGGGCGTGTTGCCGGATTTCAAAACGATGTCCACCTCGCCATGGGCAATGGCCGGACGCAGAAACATCATCTGGAAGTTTCGCGACAGTGTCGACAGTGCCCCCACACGCAACGCCGGATAGGAGGCATTGGTCTGCGCCAACGTGGCCAGCAGCTCATCGCCGACGTCAAAGATCCTGTCGGCATGATCCAGCGTCATGTGCCCAACTTCTGTGAGCACCAGCCCGCGCCCCACCCGTTCGAACAGCCGGTGACCGAGCCGCGCTTCCAGGGTCTTGATCTGGCTGGAAAGCGCCGATTGCGAGACGTTCAACCGCCTTGCCGCACGTCCCAGATTGCCCTCGTGTGCCACTTCACGAAAGTGCCGGAGATGGTGGTAGTTCAGTTGGCCCATCGTTCTGTTTTATAGAACAAATTAAGATAAAAGATATAATTTTTATCTCCCTTGGAATCTCCTATGTACCGCGGTGAATGTGGACCAGGAGACCAAGGATGGAAATGATCGCCGACATTGCGAGCACCGTGGCGAGCCAGTTTCAAAAGCCCACTTTGGCTTTTCTGATCGGCGGTATGTTGATTGCGGCAGCCGGCAGCAAGCTTGAGATTCCCGCCGCGATCTACAAGTTCATCGTGGTGCTTCTGCTGCTCAAGGTGGGCATAGGCGCCGGGATCTCCGTGCGCGAGGCCGACTTTGTGGCGCTGATCGTTCCGGCCTTGGGCGCCGTCGTCCTGGGCATAGGCATCGTCCTTCTCAGCAGCAAGGCGCTCTCCAGATGGCGCGGCGTTTCCCCGCCGGATGCGTTCGCCACCGCAGGCCTCTTCGGTGCCGTTTCGGCCTCTACACTAGCGGCCGGGATGGCCATGCTGGATGCAGAGGGCATCGCCTATGAAGGCTTTATCGGTGCGCTCTATCCGTTCATGGATGTGGCTGCCCTGGTGACGGCCATTGTGCTGGCCCGCCTGGCGGCTACGCGCAGCCCGATGGCAGCGCCGCAAAGCTCAGGTACAGCCACACTCACCATGGGGAGCGGATCCGGCGGTCTGCCGGTGGAGGGATTTGATGGCAGCGCGATCAAGGCCATCCTGGTCGACACATTCCGCAGCCCGGCGATCTCTGCGCTTGTTCTGGGGCTGGGGTTGGGCCTCTTTGCCCGGCCAGATGGCGTTTATGAGAGCTTCTATGCCGTACTGTTCCAGGGCTTGTTGTCCGTCCTGATGCTGATCATGGGCATGGAGGCCTGGGCACGGCTGTCGGAAATGCGGCGCGTGGCTCACGCCTATGTTTTGTACGGCCTGTTAGCGCCAGTGGTGCATGGTTTGCTGGGGTTTGGCGTGGGGCTCATCGCCCACCACCTCACAGGGTTTTCAGCCGGCGGTGTGGTGCTGCTTGCGGTGATGGCGGGCTCCAGCTCGGATATTTCAGGCCCACCCACCATGCGCGCCGCACTGCCCGAGGCCAACCCGTCCGCCTATGTGGGCACGTCGACCGGGATCGGCACGCCAGTGGCCATTCTGTCCATCCCGCTCTATATGGCCCTTGCGGATTTGCTTATCGGGGTTTGATGAAAGAGGCCCTAAGCCTCTGCGTCCTCCAACGCACCGGTCTTCAGCTCTTCGAGCTTGGCTTCAGCCTGCTCATTGTGCTCAGGCTTCAAATGCTGACGGATCTTGGCGATTGCCAAAGCCACAACGGCCGCATCATCGGTGAAACCCAAAACGGGCAGCAGATCCGGCATGGCATCGGTGGGGAGAATGAAATAGGCCAGTGCCGCCAAAAGAATGCCCTTGGCATGCATCGGTGTTTGCGGATCGCGGGCGCAATAGTAAAGCGCCAGGGCGTCTTTTGCGAACGGCACGTGGGCCGCATACCGCCCCATCTTGCCCCAGAACCCTTCGTCCACGGACTTTTGGTTCTGAGCCATCACCTCGGGCTTTACCGAGTCCTCGTCCTTCGGTGCATAGTCCGGCTCAGTGTCTGGCGGTGTTTTGCTGGTGCCTGCGGCCATCGGCTCCTTGCCTTCTGCGAACGCCCTGATCTACATAGTCCTCCAATATATGGGGTGCCTGGCGCTGCTGCACAAGTTTGCCGCCAAAACCGGCCCTTTTCCTGAAAAACGAGGGTTACATGAAGATAGATGGGTCAATCAGTGCCATTGTGACCGGTGGCGCGTCGGGCTTGGGGGAAGCCACCGCACGGAATCTGGCGGCGGACGGAGTGAAAGTGGCGCTGTTCGACCTCAATGCAGAGCGCGGCGAAGCGCTGGCAGCGGAGATCGGCGGCCTGTTCTGCCCGGTGGACGTCACCGATGAGGCCAGCGTCGACGCGGGCCTCGTCAAGGCCCGTGAGGCCCAAGGCCAGGAGCGCATTCTGGTGAACTGCGCCGGGATCGCCATCGGCCGGAAAACGGCAGCCCGAGACCGCACATCGGGCGAAGCGGTGGCCCATGATCTAGCCTCCTTCAGCAAGGTCATCCAGATCAACCTGATCGGAACCTTCCACATGATGGCCAAATGCGCCGCTGGCATGCTGAATGCCGAGCCCATGGGCGAAGACGGAGAACGCGGCGTGATGGTCAACACCTCGTCCATCGCCGGTATCGAAGGCCAAATTGGCCAGGTGGCCTACGCCGCCTCGAAGGGCGGTGTTGCCGGGATGACCCTTCCAGTGGCCCGGGACCTCGCCCGCGACGGCATCCGATGCATGACCATCATGCCCGGCCTGTTCCACACACCCATGTTCGACACGCTGCCTGACGAGGCGCGCGATGCGTTGGCCGCCACGGTGCCCTACCCGTCGCGCCTGGGCGATCCGGCGGAATATGCCGCCACCGTGCGCCACATTGTGGAGAACGTTATGCTCAACGGCTCAATCATCCGCCTGGACGGCGCCATTCGGCTTGAGCCTCGGTAATCTAAGGACAAGAATTCAAATGTCAGATCCAAAAATCAACAAGGTGGTGCTCGCCTACTCCGGCGGTCTGGACACCTCCATCATTCTGAAGTGGCTGAAAGAAACCTATGACTGCGAGGTGGTGACGTTCACCGCAGATCTGGGTCAGGGCGAAGAGCTGGAGCCGGCGCGCAAGAAAGCGGAGATGCTGGGCATCAAGGAGATCTACATTGAGGATCTGCGCGAGGAGTTCTGCCGCGACTTCGTCTTCCCCATGTTCCGAGCCAATGCGGTTTATGAAGGGGTCTACCTCTTGGGCACATCCATCGCCCGGCCGCTCATTTCCAAGCGCCTGGTGGAGATCGCCCATGAAACCGGCGCCGACGCGATCTCCCATGGCGCCACCGGCAAGGGCAACGATCAAGTGCGGTTCGAACTGGCAGCTTATGCCCTCGATCCGGGCATCAAAGTGATCGCCCCCTGGCGCGAGTGGGATCTGAAAAGCCGGACCCAGCTCATCGACTTTGCCGAGAAGCACCAGATCCCGGTGCCGAAGGATAAGCGCGGCGAAGCCCCCTTCTCCGTGGATGCCAACCTTTTGCATTCCTCTTCGGAAGGTAAGGTGCTGGAAGACCCGGCAATCGAGCCGGAGCCCTATGTCTACCAGCGCACCATCGCGCCGGAAGACGCACCTGACGAGCCCACCTATGTGGAGATCGGCTTTGAGAAGGGCGATGCGGTGTCTATCAACGGCAAGGCCCATTCTCCGGCCGAGCTGCTGACCGCCCTCAACGGGCTGGGCCATGACAATGGCATTGGACGCCTTGATCTGGTGGAGAACAGGTTCGTGGGCATGAAGAGCCGCGGCGTTTACGAAACGCCAGGTGGCACCATCCTGCTGACCGCCCACCGCGCCATGGAATCGATTACCCTGGACCGCGGCGCGGCTCACCTGAAAGACGAGCTGATGCCCCGCTACGCAGAGCTGATCTATAACGGCTTCTGGTTCGCCCCTGAACGCGAGATGCTGCAGGCGGCCATCGACAAATCCCAGGAACATGTGGAAGGCACCGTCCGTCTGAAGCTCTACAAAGGCAACGTGATCGTTGTGGGCCGGGAAAGCGAAAAGTCTCTCTATGACGACGCGTTGGTCACCTTCGAAGATGATGAGGGCGCCTATGACCAGGTGGACGCCAAGGGCTTCATCCGCCTCAACGCCTTGCGCTTGCGCACCTTGGGGATGCGGGACCGGCGTTAGTCTTCTGTTCTTTGTTGCAATGCAACAATAAGCGGGTTACATGAGCCGCAACGCTTGACGACTGCGATGTTCAGCGCAGCGATTGGAACCGTGATGTCTCTCAGAAATATCGCCATCATTGCCCATGTGGACCATGGCAAAACCACTCTCATTGACCGGCTTCTGGCCGAAAGCGGCACCGTGCGCGCCAATCAGCGCGTGGCGGAAAGGGCCATGGATTCCAACGACTTGGAACGCGAGCGCGGCATCACCATTTTGGCCAAGGTCACATCGATCCACTGGCAGGACACCCGCATCAACATTGTGGACACACCGGGCCACGCCGATTTCGGCGGCGAGGTGGAGCGTATCCTCAACATGGTGGACAGCGCCGTGTTGCTGGTGGACGCCTCTGAAGGGCCGATGCCGCAAACCAAGTTCGTGCTCGCCAAGGCTCTCAAGATCGGCCTGAAACCCATTGTGGTCATCAACAAGATCGACAAGCCTGATGAGCGCCATGAAGAGGTTGTGAACGAGGTTTTCGATCTCTTCGCCGCTCTTGATGCGACCGATGAGCAGCTCGATTTCCCCATTCTCTATGGTTCAGCCAAAGACGGCTGGATCGCCGCCGAGCCCTCCGGCCCGAAAGAAGACATGGGCGCGCTCTTTGAGCTGGTGGCAAGCCACGTGCCGGAGCCGGAGACCGAACAGGGCCCGTTCCGCTTGCTCGCAACGACAGTTGAATCCGATCCGTTCCTGGGACGCATTCTCACCGGCCGTATCCGCTCCGGCGAAATCCGTCCGAACCAGTCCATTAAGGCCCTGTCCCGCGATGGTAAGGTGATCGAGCAAGGCCGGGTCTCCAAGGTGCTGGCCTTCCGCGGGCTTGAGCGCCAACCCATTGAGCGGGGCGAAGCCGGAGACATTGTGGCCCTTGCCGGCCTCACCAAGGCGACGGTGGCTGACACCTTGTGTGATGCCGCAGTGTCCGAACCCCTCATGGCCGATCCCGTGGACCCGCCCACGCTCACCATGACCTTCCGCATCAATGACGGCCCCCTGGCCGGCCAGGAAGGCTCCAAGGTGCAGAGCCGGGTGATCCGCGACCGCCTGATGCGCGAGGCCGAAGGCAATGTGGCGTTGCGCGTCACCACCACGCAAGATTCAGATGCGTTTGAGGTGGCCGGACGGGGCGAGCTTCAGCTCTCCGTGTTGATCGAGACCATGCGGCGCGAGGGCTTTGAGCTCTGCGTTGGTCGCCCACGGGTGGTGATGCGTGAGGGCGACAACGGCCAGCGCATGGAGCCGGTGGAGGAAGTTACCATTGACGTTGATGATGATTATGCCGGCGCGGTGATCCAGAAGTTGTCTGAGCGCAAGGCGGAACTCTCCGATATGCGCCCGTCCGGCCTTGACCGGCAGCGCCTGATCTTCCGCGCGCCCACCCGCGGCCTTATCGGCTATCATGGCGAGCTTATGACCGACACCCGCGGAACGGCCATCATGAACCGGGTGTTCCTGGACTACGCACCCTACATGGGCACCATCGCCTCGCGGCACACAGGAGTTCTGATCTCAAACGCAGAGGGCAGCGCGGTTGCCTTTGCCCTGTGGAACCTGGAAGATCGCGGGCCGATGTTCATCACTCCCGGCACCAAGGTTTACCATGGCATGATCGTTGGTGAGCACACCCGTGGCAATGATCTGGAAGTGAACGTGCTGAAAGGCAAGAAGCTCACGAACATGCGCGCATCGGGCAAAGACGATGCCGTGCAGCTTACCCCGCCGATCAAGCTCACTCTGGAAAAAGCACTCTCGTTCATCAAGGATGATGAGCTGGTGGAGGTTACGCCGGAGTCGATCCGCATGCGCAAAGCCATCCTCGACCCGCACGAGCGCAAACGGGCCGAACGCGCCAAGCAGGCCGAGGTCGCTTAGAGCTCCGGCTTCCGGTACCCGCCCAGCTCGCGCTCCACATGGGCCGCGAGCGCGAGCACCACATCTTCGCGCCAAGGCTTACCCACGATCTGCACGCCAATCGGCAAGCCCTCCGCACTGGCGCCCGCCCGCGCCACCGCGCAAGGCCAGCCCGTGAGGTTGTAGGCGCCCAGGTTGCTCCAATTGTCGAAATCGTCCCGCACCGTCGCATCGTGGGGTAAAGCCGGCCAGGGCACCACGGGGCAGACGATGGCATCATAGTCGCTCATGAACCCCAGCATCCGGCTGCGAAACCCTTCCACCGTCTCCAGAATGCGCGAGAACGCCTCCGCCGAAACCGGCTGAGAGGCCTCCAGCATCCAGGCCACAGACGAGCTCTCCACGTCGCTCCCGGCACGCTCCAAAAGGCGCCGCAGCCAGGCATGACCATCCGCACTTCTGATTTGGTGCCCCAAGGCTCCTGCGTCCGCTATCGCCTCGGGAACGGCCGGCCTCACCTCAGCATTGGCCGCCGCGATCACCTGAGCAGCCGCCTCAACAGCCTGGGCCACATCTGCCCTCGGCGCGCAAACCCCGTTATCAGTGTACATCGCCACCCGCAGCTCAGAGAGCATGACCTTGGCCGGGTCTCCCAGCGGCATATCCACAACGCCAGGATCTGCCCCATCAGATCCGCAGATCAGGGGCAACACCAGCGCCAGATCCTCCACATATCGCGCCATGGGACCGATCTGTGTGAGAAAGTCCAAAGGCCCAAGACCATGAGAGATGATGTGCCCGGTTTTCGGCACACGGCCAGAGGTGGGTTTGATGCCGGTGATGCCGCAATGGTGGGCCGGATCGCGAATGCTGCCGCCGGTGTCCGTGCCCAGATCCAGCGGTGCCCCGCCGGCCGCAATGATCGCCGCCGCGCCCCCGCTGCTACCGCTGGTGGTCCGGGTCAGGTCATAGGGATTGTTTGTACGGCCGAAGAGATCATTGCTGGTGCAGCATTCCGACGCGATGGTCATTTCCGGCGTGTTCGTCTTGCCCAGAACAATGGCACCGGCAGCCCGCAACCTTGCCACGGCCACAGCATCCGCGGCTGGCACATAATCTCTGCGGCCCGCCGTGCCGCCTGTCGACACGATGCCTTGTGTATCAAACGAATCCTTCAAGGTAACCGGCACACCGTGCAGGGCGCCTTCGCTCAGGGACGCATCGGCCGCATGCGCTTCCTCCAAGGCCCGCTCTGCGGCCAGGCACACAACAGCATTGAGTTTCGGATTAACCTCATCAATTCTCTTCAGATGCAACGCCACGAGTTCCTGCGACGAAATCTCTTTGCCACGGATGGCCCGCGCCATGGCCAAAGCCGATGAAAAGATCATGGGGGTCCACCCTATCCTATCCCGTCTTGCGGCCCATTGGCCGGGCGGGCAATTTGCTGTAGATCACTGATGCCTGCAACCCATGAGGCAGTCGCCTTGATCATCACATCTCCTTCCCGCGCCCATGCCTGATGGTCTTATCCTTGTTATGGCCCTGGGGCTGATTTCCGGCTTGTCGATCGGATGTATCGGCATAGGCGGCGTCATTCTCGTCCCGGGCCTGTTCTATCTGGGCGCCATTCCCATTCAGACCGCCATTGCCGCAGCTATGATGGGCTACCTGCTGACCGGAGCGGTGGGAACGGTGGTTTATGCGCGCAACAAATCAATCAACTGGTCAATGGCGGGCTGGCTCTGTGCGGGCGCCATGCCGGCTGCCGTCGCTGGCGCCTGGCTCAGCAACAATATGCCGGGCGCAGTGTTGGAATTCTTTATCGGGATCCTCACCGCAGGATCTGGCCTTCACACGCTCTTCAGCAGCGATGAGGCAAGCGGTCGGCACGCCACGCTCACAAAGTCCCGGCTCGTGCCCATAGGGGGCCTCACCGGCGTCCTATCTGCCATCACCGGCACGGGCGGGCCGCTCGTTCTGGTGCCCCTCATGCTGTGGCTGAAGGTGCCCGTCCTCACGGCCATCGGCCTCAGCCAGGCGGTGCAGCTGCCCATTGCCACCCTGGCCACAGCAGGCAACTTTGCCTTTGGCAATCCGAACATACTGCTCGGTATCCTGCTGGGGATCGCCCTCGCTATTGGGTCCTATGGTGGCGCGCAACTCGCCCACAAGCTGCCAAAGGAGGGGCTAAAGAAGATCGTCGCCTCGGTGCTGATCTTGGTCGGGCTGGTGATCATCGCCCGCATTGCCTACCGGCTCATGGCCTAATCGCGGCTTTTGCCTTCGGCTTCCAGCTTGCCGAGATAGTTTTGCCACATCTCATCTTGTGTGCGGCCCATGGTGAGCAGATTGCTCCAGGCATAAAGCCCGGTGGAATGATTGTCGGAGAATAACAGCTTGGCCGCATAATTGCCCACTGGCTCGATGGACAAGATCGCCACATTGCGCTTACCGGCGACCGTCACTTCCTGACCCGGCCCATGGCCCTTCACTTCTGCACTAGGACTTTCCACCCTCAAAAACTCCGCAGAGAATTCAAAGGCTTCTCCATTGTCAAAGGTGACCGCCAGGATCTTGCCCTTCTCCTTCAAGCGCAATTCCGTAGGCCAGGGCTTGTTGGGATCGTACGGATCACTCATCTGGCAGCTCGCGCGCCTCTTCCACCAGCATGATCGGAATACCGTCGCGGATCGGGTAGGCCAGCCGCGCCTTCTTTGAGATCAGCTGGTGGAAGAGGCGCGCGAGCTGCCAGATGAGTGACCCGTACGATCCCAACAAGCCCTGGCCTACGGAATTGCGCTTGAAGGAGAAT
>JBCDDQ010000072.1:0-17741 GCA_039180225.1 Pseudomonadota bacterium | reverse complement strand
GAGATAAATACAGATGTATATTTCTATTCTGAAATTTTCGGAAAATTTGTGGAACTTAGGAGATTATTTTGTTTTTGAATCACGCATTTATTCGAAAAGAGAATTTTTGTTCGTAATATATATTTTTTCGAAGAAGACATTATTTATTGGGTATTGATTGACAGCAGCACTCTGGCACACCGCTCGTAACATGCCATATGCAGGATTACGAGGACGTGCCGGTCAGGCGGCGCATTAGGTTTTGACTATGCCGATCACGCTTTGTACATGTCTACCGGTCCATACTCTTTCTTGCGCTATCAGGTTATCACAGATGTAGAGCCGCAAGGGTTTACCCGCACTCAGCCGAATCCCTTCTGTTCTGACTGCCCTAAGAATATTTTAAAGTATTGAAAAATAGAGATAAAATATTCTCCGTCGCCCCGATGATGGATTGGACCGACCGCCACTGCCGGGCCTTTCACCGCGTGCTCACGCGTCGTGCCTTGCTCTACACCGAAATGGTGACCACGGGCGCAATCCTTCATGGACCCAAGGAACGATTGTTGGACTTTGCGCCGGCCGAACACCCCGTCGCCCTGCAGATCGGTGGCTCGGACCCTGCAGAGTGTGCCGAAGCTGCAAAGATTGGGGAGGACTGGGGATATGATGAGATTAACCTGAATGTGGGCTGCCCGTCAGATCGGGTGCAATCAGGCCGCTTCGGGGCGTGCCTCATGGCAGAGCCACAGCTGGTGGGGAGCTGTGTGGCGGAAATGATGGCGAAGGTCGCCATCCCGGTTACCGTGAAGTGTCGCATCGGGATCGATGACCAAGACGAGGAAAACGACTTCAATGCCTTTATCGACACAGTGTCCGATGCGGGCTGCTCCACGTTCATTGTGCATGCCCGCAAAGCTTGGCTCCGGGGGCTAAGCCCGAAGGAGAACCGGGATATCCCACCCCTGAACTATACCAGGGTTCATCGCCTCAAGGCCCGCAGACCCGACCTGCAGATTGCCATTAACGGAGGGATTTCCAGCCTTGAGGAGACCCTCAGGCAGCTGGAACGTGTGGACGGAGTGATGATCGGACGGGCCGCATACCAAACGCCATGGCTTCTCGCCGATGTGGACAGCCGCCTGTTTGGAGACGCACCCCAGGTCAGTTCGCGGCGCGAGGCGCTTGAACGCATTCTGCCGTACGTGGATGCCCAGGTGGTAGGCGGTGCGCGGCTGCATCACATGGCCCGCCACCTGCTTGGTCTCTTCCAGGGAGAGCCTGGAGCGCGGCACTGGCGCCGCTACTTATCGCAACACATGCACCGGGACGGGGCAGGGGCCAGCGTGCTGGAAGAGGCGGCCCGCGCCATGGAACTGGTGGCTACCTGATTGGGGCCAAGTTCAGAGGCCGGTGAACCCCAGTTCCTGCTTAATGTCCCCTGCCGTCACGTCGCTCTTGCGTAAACTGGCCAGGCTCTGGTCATTGGCGCTCTTGGCAAGCTTGCGTCCCGTCTCGTCGCTGATCAGGGGGTGATGGCAATAGACAGGCTCTGGCAAGTCTAAGAGCACCTGGAGCACCCGGTGAATGTGGGTGGCGGCAAACAGGTCCTGGCCACGGGTCACGTGGGTCACGCCCTGAAGCGCATCATCCACCACCACAGCAATGTTGTAGCTGGTGCGGATGTCTTTGCGGGCCAGCACCACGTCGCCCCAAATTTCCGGCGTTACCGGCAAAGAGCCGCGTTCGCCGGATGGTCCCAACCCTTCTTCGAGAAAGCTGGGCCGATGCCCCAGCTTCTCGCGCACCAGCTTGATCGCCAGAGCGTGGTTGAGGCGAAGTGCATACGGGCGCTCCGGCTCCAGGGCCTTAGCGCCGTCCCGGTAGAGCCCGGGATAAACCGGCGCCCCATCAGGATCCAGCGGATGATCGGCTTTGCCCTCGACCGCAGCGCGGATTTCGGAGCGGGTGGCATAGCAGGGATAAAGCACGCCGAGGTGCTGCAGCCGGTCGAGCGCTTCAAAGTAAATTTCAAAGTGCTCCGACTGTCGCCGCACCGGCTCCTCCCAGCGAAGGCCGAGCCAGGCGAGATCCTCAAAGATGCCATCGACAAATTCCGAGCGGCAGCGCACCAGATCAATGTCTTCGATGCGCAGCAGGAAGCGGCCCCCCGCTCTGATGGCTTCCTGAGCTGTGAACAGGGCCGAATAGGCGTGACCCAAATGCAGCCGACCGTTCGGGCTGGGGGCGAATCGGAATACGGGTTGCTTTTCTGCTGTGCTCATCTCATGGCTATATCTGCCAGTCACACCAGCCAGGTCAATTCTCAATCATGCAGATCATCAACGATGTTGCCGATTTGGAACGCGGCATTGCCGCCCTCGTGAAGGCCGATGCGCGATTTGAGCCTGTGGTGGCCAAGACCGGATGTCCCCCGCTGCGGCGCTCGGAGGCGGGATATCGCGGGGTGATGAAGATCATTGCCGGGCAGCAGGTCTCCAAAGCCAGCGCAGCCGCCATTTGGCTCAGAATGGAAGAGGCCTTGGCCCCGATGGAACCAGGTCATGTGGCCGGTTTGGACGAGGCGGCGTTCCGGGCCGCGGGGCTTTCGGGCCCCAAGATCAGGGCCGTGAAGGCCCTGACCACGGCGATCACCCAGGGTGATTTGGACTTTGAAGCACTGGAGGCTCTGGACGATCAAGCGGTGTCCGACAGCCTGTGTGCACTGAAGGGCATCGGTCCCTGGTCGGCGGAGGTCTATTTGCTGACGTGTCTGGGGCGCAGAGATGCCTGGCCTGGGGGTGATCTTGCCTTGCAGATCGCTGCGGCTGAGGCCTTTGCGCTGTCGGTGAGGCCCGATGCAAAGGCCATGGCGGAGATGGCCCAAGCCTGGCGTCCCTGGCGCAGCGTAGCGGCGAGGGTGCTGTGGGCCTACTATGCGCTGATGGCCGGCCGTCAAGATCAGGGACTTTAGCGCGCCTACTGGGCCGGCAGCACGTCGTCCGGATCGTCCGCATCAAACGGGTTGGCATCGGAGCTTTGCGGCAGGGCCGACTTGGCATCATCACCCGGTACGGGCTGATTCTTCGTAGGTGTCACACCAATCGTCCGGGCCTGCTTGCTGACGCCGGAGGGCCGGGGAACAGTCAAGGTGTCGGCCTGCTTCATGACCACGGTGTGGCCGCCATTGACCGGTTGATGCTTCGGCTGCACCGCTGCAACCTGACGTTTCTTTTGTGCCGAAGACAAAAGAAGTGCGCGCTGATCAGGTGTCAGCGAGCCCGTCACCTGCTCTCCGACGGTGCTTTGATAGCGTTCCACGGCTTGGGCGGTCTTGCGTCCGTAGATCCCGTCTGCGGGTCCGGCATCATAACCAAGCGTGTTCAAGGCGGCCTGCATGCGGCGCACCTTGGGGTCGGCAACCAGCGGCTTTGCCTTAGGCTGAACGGTTGCGGTGGCCGGGGCAGGCTTGGGCACAAGGCTCACAGGCTTGTTGCTTTGATCGGGTATATAGAATGGCCAGTTGCGGTTTTTGCTCGCCGGCTTCACCACATACTTTTGGTGCGCTTCGCGGACCTGCTTAACGGCGGCCTCAAAGATTTTCCCGGAGAAGACGTCTTCCATCGCCTTCTCGAACCGCTCCTTGGTCAAAGGTTCAGCACTGGCCGGCCCAACTTGCAAGGCCAACGCGACGGCAACGGCAGACACTACACAACGTGCACGTGACAAAACCGGCATGAGATTCCCCTCTCCAACGGTTTTTCCGGCAATGTACCAAAAAGATGACTCATCCCAGCCATCTGAGTCAATTGATGCCGTTAACTTTTGGCAGAATTAAGACGTGGACTGAGGATAACCAGGCGGCATGTGACATGCCGTCCATGAGGCTTTCAAGGAACTGTCACACGGGATATAGTATGAACGAGGCAGCTGATTCACTTGAGCTTTTGCCTGTTGGTACAGGCGGTGGCTTGAAACGGTCAGCGGCCGATTGTTTGATCAACAGGGTGTGCCGGAGGGCCCTCTAAGCCCGGGCATAGGAGGCGCCGTGAATATAGCTGTAAGGGATATTCCAGACCCCCAATCGGTGTCGCCGGACAGTTGTCCGGCTCTCGTGCTGAACGCGGATTTTCGTCCGCTCAGCTACTACCCACTCTCCTTGTGGAATTGGCAAGATGCAATCAAGGCGGTGTTCCTTGATCGGGTGAATATCGTCTCGCACTACGAGAAGGTTATCCATAGCCCCAGCGTTGAGTTCAAACTGCCCAGCGTGGTGTCTTTGAAGAACTATGTGAAACCAGCCAAATATCCCGCTTTCACCAGGTTCAATGTGTTCCTGCGCGACAAGTTCCAATGCCAGTATTGCGGGGCGACCGAGGATCTCACTTTCGACCACGTGGTTCCCCGTTCGCTGGGCGGTAAGACCCTCTGGAACAATGTGGTTGCCGCGTGCTCGCCCTGCAATTTGCGCAAAGGGGGCAAGATGCCCGCAGAGGCGCAGATGTGGCCGCGCCAGCATCCCGTCCAACCGACGGTCTATCAGCTCCATGCCAATGGGCGGCTGTTCCCGCCGAACTATCTGCATGAGAGCTGGATGGATTATCTCTATTGGGACAGCGAGCTGGAGCCTTAGGGCTTTCCAACGTCACCCCGGAATTTGCGCACGCAAATATCCGGGGCCTAGGGCGGTCTGCTCACAGGTCGCGGATCTGGGTCCCCGCTTTCGCGGGGATGACGAAGGTTGAGGGCGGCGCCCTAAAACTTAAACCCCGGCAAAGACGAAAACGCCTGCTTCAACGCTTCGCCCCAGGTGGAAGAGATCGCCTGATAGTAGGGGTCATCCTCCTCAATCCGCATTTCGTGGCCAACCGTCAAACTGTCCGAATCATAGGTCTGTAGGTCAAATGGCAGGCCCACAGACAGATTGGCCTTCAGGGTCGAATCGAACGAGACCATCAACAGTTTGACCGCTTCCTCAAAGCTCATCTCGGCATTGTAGGCGCGCACCAGAATCGGGCGGCCATACTTGGTCTCACCAATCTGGAAGAAGGGCGTGTCGTCGGAGGCCTCGATGAAGTTGCCTTCCGGATAGATCAGGAACAGACGTGGGGCGCTCTGGCCGATCTGTCCGCCCACAATGATGCTGGCGTTGAACGCATCGGCCGATTGGCCGTGACCCTCGTTGGCGGCAATCACGTCGCGCAATGTTTCCCCCACCAACTGGGCGACCTGGAACATGGAGGGCAGCTCCAGGATGGAGGGCTTGCGCTCTTCAGGTGCTTTCGTGCGTTCATCCAAGATGCTGGCGACGGCTTGGGTGGTGGCAAGGTTGCCGGCGGTCATTATGGTGATGACCCGCTCACCTTCACTGGCCCAGGTGAACATCTTCTTGAACCTGGAGACATTGTCCACGCCGGCATTTGTCATGGTGTCCGACATGAACACCAGGCCGCGGTTCAATCTCAATCCTACGCAGTAAGTCATAAAATGGTGCCGGACCCCGTCTCCCTTAGAGGTGCAACTATTGCTGTACCTGCAGGTCCACGTAAAGAGATTCGTTGCCATCCCCAAGCCGCATCCCCGAGACAGGGGCCGCTTCCACATAGTCGAGCCCCGTGGCAGCGCAGACATAGCGCTCGTCCGGTGAGATGGCATTGGAGATATCAAAGCCGATCCAGCCCACATTCTTCACATGGATTTCAGCCCATGCGTGGGTGGCGTCCTGGGCCACGCGGTCGTTCATCATCAGATAGCCGCTCACATAGCGCGCCGGGAACCCCATCAGGCGCGCTGCGCTCAAGAACACATGCACATGGTCCTGGCAGACGCCGTTGCCCTGCTCCAACACCCCCTCGGCAGTGGTGCGCACATGGGTTCGCCCCGGCTCATAGGCAATCTTGTTGGAGATCTCTCCCGACAAGGCATGAAGCTGGGCGATGGCATCTTCACCATGAGTGCCGACCGCCTCGACCAGAGCTTTGATCCTGGGCCCTGGCTGGGTGAGTTCGGTGGTCCGCTTGAAGTACCACAACGGGGCATAACCGCGATGCTCGCCCATCACGCCGCTATTGTCTGAGGTCTCAACCTGCCCGGTGCAGCGGATGATGATCTCGCTGCGATCCGGCTCGAAGACCACCAGCAGCACGGTGTTGCGGTGCTGATCTTCGAACTGGAGCTGCACCTCGCCACCCTCGGTCTCCACCGACCAGTCAATAATCTTCTGGCTTGCCCGGGTCTTCGGCGTCAGCCGCACCTGCTGCATTCCATAGGGCACAGGCTCATCATAGGAATAGCGGGTGGTATGAGCGATCGTCAGCAGCATGGGACTATCCGGTGAACCTGTAGTTGCGCTCGATTTCATTGCCGATCGCAAGATTGTCTCGGATGTAACCTTGCACGAACTCGTGCAAGCCATCTTCCATGATCATGTCGATGGTGTTGTGGCGCAACCGGTCGCGCAGGTGCTCGGACAGATCGTGACAGGGCAGGCGGGTCTGATAATCGCCTTCCAGATATCCCAGATTGTCGGCCAGCTTGGCCGCGCAAAAGGCCAGCGAGCGGGGCATGCGTCGGTCCAGGATGAGGAAGTTGGCGATCCCCTTCGGCGTGATCTCCCCGCCATTGAGCCAGCGGTAGGAGCGGTGGGCGGAAACCGAGCGCAGTATGGTTTCCCATTGCACATTGTCCAGCGAACTGCCCACAAAGGAGATGGAGGGCAGCAACACGTAGTACTTCACATCCAAGATCCGCGCTGTGCTGTCGCCGCGTTCCAGGAAGGTACCGATGCGGGCGAAGTCGTAGATATCGTTGCGCAGCATGGTGCCGTGCAGGGCGCCGCGCACCAGGGCACTCTGCTGGCGGATGGTGCCGAGCACCGCCGGAAGGTCGCGCTCCCGGATGGGATCGGCAAGCAGTTTGGTGAGGGTCATCCAGCTTTCGTTTGTGGCCTCCCAAACCTCGCGGGTGAGGGCGATGCGCACCATGCGGGCGTTGACCCGGGCTGCCTCGATGGAGGATTTGACGCTTGAGGGGTTGGCGGGATCGCGCAGCAGAAAGTCGATCACATTGCGGGTCGCATAGCCGCTGTGATGGGCTTCGAACTGGCTGCGCACACCCGCCGCACTGACTATCGAGCGCCACTCGTCTTCCCCAACCGCTGAGCGCGTCAAGGCCATGCGGAAGCCCGCTTCCAAGAGCCGTGCGGTGTTCTCGCTTCTTTCCAGGTAGCGGAACATCCAGAACAGCCCGCCTGCGGTTTTGCCGAGCATGCGCGCTACTCCTCCAACACCCAGGTGTCTTTTGTGCCTCCGCCCTGGCTGGAGTTCACCACCAGGGAGCCTTCCTTCAGTGCCACCCGGGTGAGGCCACCGGGGGTGATTTTGATACTCTCCGGCGAAACCAGAACGAAAGGCCGCAAATCCACGTGGCGTGGCGCCAGGCCCTTTTGGGTGAGGATAGGCACGGTGGAGAGCGCCAAGGTGGGCTGAGCAATGTAGTTGGCCGGATCCTTCGCCAGCTTTTTGGAGAAGGCGGAGAGCTCCTTCTTGCTGGCGGCCGGGCCAACGAGCATGCCGTAACCGCCGGAACCGTGCACTTCCTTGACCACCAGTTCGGCCAAGTGATCTTGTACGTAGGCCAGCGAATCCGCCTCTGAGCAGCGCCACGTGGGCACGTTCTGCAAGAGGGCCTTCTCGCCGGTGTAGAACTCCACAATGTCGGGCATGTAGGAGTAAATCGCCTTGTCATCGGCAATGCCGGTGCCGGGCGCGTTGGCCAGCGTGATGTTACCGGCGCGGTAGACATCCATGATGCCGGGCACGCCCAGAACCGATTCAGGGTTGAAGTTCAGCGGATCCAGAAAGCCGTCATCCACCCGCCGGTAGAGCACATCGATGGGCTTGTAGCCGCGCACGGTGCGCATGGCGATGCGCCCGTCCACCAGTTTCAGGTCATGGCCTTCCACCAATTCGGTGCCCATCTGATCAGCCAGGAACGAGTGCTCAAAATAAGCCGAGTTGTGGATGCCGGGGGTGAGAACAGCAATCACCGGCTTGCCGTCATGCCTGCCGGGCGTGCTGGCCGCCAGAGAGCGGCGCAGGTTTTGAGGGTAGCCACCCACCGGCACCACCTTGTTGGCGCTGAAAAGCTCCGGGAACATCTGCAACATGGTCTCCCGGTTCTCCAGCATGTAGGAGACACCGGACGGGGTGCGGGCATTGTCCTCCAGAACGTAAAACTCATTGGTTCCCGTGCGCACAAGGTCCACGCCCACCACGTGGGTGTAGACACCGCCGGGAGGCGAGACGCCGATCATCTGAGGCAGAAAGGCCTCGTTCTCAGCAATCAGGCGGGCCGGGACGCGGCCGGCGCGCAGGATCTCCTGGCGGTGGTAGATGTCATGCAGGAAGGCATTGATGGCGCGCACGCGCTGTTCGATGCCGCGCGAGAGCTTGGCCCATTCGCGCGCAGAGATGATGCGCGGCACAATGTCGAACGGGATCAGGCGCTCGGTGGCCTCATCCTCCCCATAAACGTTGAAAGTGATGCCGGTGCGGCGAAAGAAAGTCTCGGCCTCAGAGGCCTTGCGTTTGAGGTGGGCCGGGTTTTCCTGATTGATCCAAGCCTTGTAGTTCCGGTAGGGCTCGCGGGGCTCATCTTCGCCCGGCTGAAGCATCTCGTCAAAAAAACTGGCACTCTGCTGCATTGCAACAGATTAGGCGATTTTCCTGAAACTGCAACAGTTTGCCGAAATGTCCTCAACTCAGGCTGTCAACTTTAACCCAGCCTTGCTGCACAACCACGGCCGCCAGGGCCACCGTGTTGGGCACGCCAAGGATGGCGCGGCCCCGCTGCAGGTGCTGTTTCACCGTTTCTGAGCTGATGCCGAGTTTATGGGCGATCTCGACCTGCCGTGCGCCTTGGCTGACCATATCAAGCGTATGGGCCTGCGTGCGCAGTCCGAGTTTAGCAAACGCCCTTTTGCCGTCGTCTGTTATCATAACGATTGTAACCAGCCCATCACCCACGCTTGCAGCGTGTTTAACAAGCGGTCTCCTCGCTTGCCTTCAGTCTAGTACAACCTGATCCTATGCCCTTTATAGCACATTTTTCAGCAATTGGCCAAAGTGATTGACGTCGCGGCAACTATGTCGTCAACGCTGGCTCCGCGGGAGAGATCGCAGACCGGCTTGGCAAAACCTTGAAGGTGAGGGCCGATGGCCTGGGCGCCGGCCATGTATTGGGTCAGCTTGTAGCCGATATTGCCGGAGTTGAGGTCGGGGAAGATGAGCACGTTGGCCCGGCCGGCAACGGCGCTGTCGCGCTTCACCTTGGTGGCCGCAACCCGAGGCACCAGCGCCGTGTCGGCCTGAAGCTCGCCGTCCACAACCAGATCCGGTGCGCGCTCCTTGAGGATGGCGAGCGCGGCGGTGACCTTGTCGATCAGCTCATGTTGAGCGCTGCCCATGGTGGAGAAGGAGAGGAGCGCCACACGCGGCTCTTCATCCAACAGCTTCGCGGCACTGGCCGCTGAGGCAATGGCAATGTCTGCCAGATCATCTGCGGTGGGATCGATGTTCACGGCGCAGTCGGCGAAGATGAAGCTGGCCGGCCCTTCGCCCAAGAAGTCCGGCACCTCCATCAGGAAGTAGCTCGACATGCGGCGGATGCCTGCCGCCAGGCCCACGGTGCGCAGGCCCGCCCGCAGCACATCTGCGGTGGGGGCGGCGGCGCCGGCAATCAGGGCGTCGGCCGCGCCCTCGCGCACCATCATGCCGGAGAAATAGAGCGGGTTCTCCAACAAGACGCCGGCGCTTTGCGCATCCAGCTTCTTGCTGCCTGCAGCCAGGGTCTCTGCGTAGCCGGCACGGCGGGGGTCCGTGCCCGGATCAATATACTCCGCACCCTTGATCCGCTCGCCGTCGGCGCTCAGAACCGGAACGGCCAGGTTCTCTTCGATCAGGCGCCGGGCGGCTGCGATGATCCGCTCATCGGCGCTTTCCGGCAGAGCCACCCGTTTGCCGGTGCCTTTGATCTGGTGCTTGGAGCGCTCAAGTATATCCATCGGTCTGCCCTAAATCCCGCTTCCGTCGGCTGTTGCGGCGAAAAAGGCACAAACGGGCCTTGAAAACCAGGAAAAACAGTTCAATAGATGGAGCCATCCCACGCGATCTTTTCAGGCCAGCCGCTTCAACATGCCCTTCACACCCTTGCCGGACGGCGATCAGCTTTATTACGAGACCCATGGTTCCGGACCGCCCTTGCTGGTGGTGACCGGACTGGGCGGGCGTGCCGGGTTCTGGCAACCCCACCTGGACGCGCTGACGCCACACTTCACGGTGATCCTCCATGACCATCGCGGCTGCGGCCAGTCCAGTCTCACGCATATGGACTATTCGGTTGAGCAGATGGCCGGTGATGTGGCCGCGCTGCTGGATCATCTGGAGGTGGAGAGCGCCGCCTTCATCGGGCATTCCACGGGCGGTGCCATTGGCCAGGCACTGGCGCTGGACCATCCAGACCGGGTGTCGCGGCTCATGCTGGCCGCAAGCTGGGGCGGCAAAGATCCTTACTTCGAAGAGCTGTTCCGCTCGCGCAAACGCATGATCTTGGAACTGGGTCCGGATGAATATGTGCGCACGCTTTCCATTATCGGTTATCCGGCCGACTGGCTGCGCGACAATCCGGCGATCAGCCTGGCGCCGAAGCCGGAGGATGTGGCGTTGGCCGTGCCGGATGTGACGTGCTTTGCCGCGCGCATGGATGCCATCCGCGCCTTTGACCGCAGAGCGGATCTGCCGGGTCTGAACGTGCCGACCCTGGTGGCGTGCGCCGAAGATGATTTGGTGACGCCCAAGCATCTGTCGGTGGAGCTTGCGCATCTGATCGAAGGCGCCGAGCTCGACCTTATTCCGAGCGGCGGCCACTTTTACCCGATGACGCGGAAAGAGACCTTCCGCACCCAGGTTATCGGTTTCCTCTCACCGCGCTAGTTAAGGAGCCGAGCATGGCCAAGCGGGCAGCAGATCTGATTGTGGAGGCCTTGGAGGCCTACGGGGTGGAGCGTGTGTGGTGCGTGCCGGGCGAGAGCTATCTGGCTCTGCTCGATGCGCTGCACGATACGAGCAAGATTGAGACCGTTCCCTGCCGCCATGAATCCGGTGCCGGCTTCATGGCCGTGGCCGAGGCGAAGCTGACGCGTAAACCCGCCGTCTACATGGTGAGCCGCGGACCGGGCGCCACCAACGGGTCCATCGCGCTTCACGTGGCCGAACAGGACGCCGCGCCCATCATCCACATTATCGGCCAGGTGGCCCGGCACGAGCGCGGCAAGGGCTCCTGGCAGGAGATCGACTATCAGGCGTTCTTCGGCTCCATTGCCAAGGGCGTGTGGGAGATCACCCAGGCCCAGGACATTGTGCCGGTGATGGCCGAAGCGTTCGAGACCGCCATGGGCGGCACGCCCGGCCCGGTGGTGATTTCGGTGCCTGAAGACATGCTGAAGGATGCTGCCGCGGGAGAACCGCGCGCCCTTCAGTTGCCCGCCGTGCCCAAGCCCGATGCGGCCACCGTCGCTGAAGTGGCGGCGCTGATCGCCAAGGCTGAGCGCCCGGTGTTGATGGCCGGTGGATCGCTCCGCGCTCCCGGCGGCGCGGAAGCTCTGGCGGCGGCGGCCGCGGCTCACCAGGTGCCGGTGGCGGCCATGTGGAAGCATCAGGATCTCTTCGATAACACATCGCCCCTCTACGCGGGCCATCTGGGCTTCGGGACGCCGGCTGATCATCTTGCGTTGCTCAGTCAGGCTGATCTCTTTGTGGCCGTGGGCACGCGGCTGGGCGATGTGGCCACGCAGAACTACAAGCTGCCCAAATCGCCGGAGCCGGAGCAGACGCTGGTGCATGTGCATGAGGATGCCGGCGTGATCGGCAGGAACTTCCGGACCGATGTGGCCGTGGTCGCCGATCCGGTGGCGTTCCTTGAGATGTTGGCGGCCGAAGCGCCTGAGGTGCCCGCAAGCCGGAGCGGCTGGGTGGAAGAGGTGCACAGCTTCATCTCCGGCTTCACCGCTTTTGCGCCGCGCCAGACCGATGATGGGGTCGACTATGGCCGGGTGGTGGATGCCTTTGCCCGGCTCTCGCCGAAAGATGCGATCGTGCTCACAGATGCCGGAAACTTCTCCAGCTGGGTGCACCGCTATTGGAAGATGACGCCGGACAATACGCTGATCGGCGCGATCGCCGGGGCTATGGGGATCGGGGTTCCAGCGGCGGTGACCGCGAGCTATCTCAACCCGGATCGCCCGGCCATCGTGGTGGTCGGCGATGGGGGAGCTATGATGACCGGCCAGGAGATTGCAACGGCCATGCACATCGGGGCGGCGCCCAAGATCGTGATCTCCAACAATGGCACCTATGGCACCATTCGGCTGCACCAGGAGAAGTTCTATCCCAAGCGGGTGTCGGCGACGGAACTGACCAATCCGGACTTCTGCAAGTGGGCGGAGAGTTTCGGCGCCAAGGCGTTCCGCATTTCCGCTGATGGGGAGGTGGACGATGTGGTGCAGCAGGCGTTGGACTATAATGACGGGCCGGTTGTTGTGGAGGTGATGTCGAGCAAGGAATCGCTTTCGGCCTTCACCACGCTGTCGAAGCTGAGCGGGTAGTGCTTCCCGCGCCTTTCCCGTGGCTCAGAAGGTCCTCGCGTTCGCAAGGACGCGGAAAACTAACTCAACCATCAAGGCCAAATAGCGCTGATTTCCATGCTACTTCAGGGCTTTACGCGAAATTGGGTTCGTTCTGATAAAAACCCCATTTGTGACATAAATCAACTATTTAGTGGCAAAATCCAACCAATCCTGCCGCGTCACCACAAAGCCGGGGCACTGAGTTCCATACGCGTGTCGCAGGCCCACATCTCTTAAGCCCGACTTCTTAAGCACATTTTGCGAGGCCAGGTTTTCCGGGTCCGTGCAGGCGACAATCTCCTCAAGCGCCGTCTGCTCAAAGGCAAAGCGCACCAGCCGCGTGCAGACCTCCGTGGCAAATCCGCAGCCCCAGGCGGAGCGCTTCAGCATGTAGCCGATCTCGATCTCCGCGTCAGGATACCGGTCCTCGACCAGGAGCGACCAGTCCGTGTCCTCCTCCTCCAGGGGCAGGGGCAAAAGCACGCCGGAGCCCAACTTCTCCGACGTGGCCTTGTCCATGACGCACCACACGCCCAGCCGCCCGCCGGCCCCGCGGGTCATCGCGGTTTGCAGTTCGCTCTCCAGATCCTCAGGCTTGCTCAGTTCGCAGACATATTTGACCACTTCCGGATCGAGGAAGATCTCGTGCGACAGGTCAATATCCTCTTCTCCCAACGGCCGCATGCGCAGGCGCTCGGTCTCCAGCACCAATGCGCCGGGCGCGAGCGGTTCAGGGCGTATGCTTGCCAAAGAGGGCACGGTAGAGCCGTTTGTCGCGGCCATAGATATCCGGCCGGAAGTTGATGGCCCCGTTGAGGCCACGGAACACGGTGGAGTAGGTGAGGTGCACAGGCAAGGGCTCGGGCAGGTTGACACGTGTGATCTTGGCAGAATCCAGAACCGTCTGGATCTTCTTCAAAGACCATTTGCCCGGTGCTTCTTGGAGCAGCTGATTGGCCAGATGGAGCGGTCGCCCCACACGGATACAGCCGTGCGAGAAGGCCCGTGTGGTGCGGCTGAAGAGGCTGCGCGACGGGGTGTCGTGCAGATAGATCGCGTGCTTGTTGGGGAACATGAACTTCACCCGGCCAAGCGCGTTCTTCGGGCCCGGTTTCTGGCGAATGGTGTAGGCGAAGTTGGAGCGCGTGACGGAGGCCCAGTCAACAGCGCCGAACGGGATGGACTGGCCGCCCTGAAGCAGCTCGAAATTGTTGCCCAGATAGCCCGGATTGGCCTGCAGCTTCGGGAGCATCTCTTTTGTGGCGATGGAGCGGGGCACCGTCCAGGTGGGGTTCAGTTCCAGATAGCGGATCTTGTTGGAGAACACCGGCGTGCGCGTCCCGGGCTTGCCCACCACCACGCGGATCACCTCCTGCAGCGAGCCGTATTCCACCCGGCGTAGCTCAAAGCTGGCCACGTTCACCAGAATGTGGCGGTCGCCCAGATCTTCCGGAAGCCAACGCCAGCGCTCCAGGTTCACGATGATCTGGCGCACCCGTTCCTCGGTTGAAACGTTCATGGCAAAAATGCTCTGCTTGCCCACCACGCCGTCACTGTCGAGTCCGTGCTCGGTTTGGAACTGACGTACGGCAATCTCCAGGCCCTCATCATAAAGGTTGGGATCACTTGCCGATTGGGTGAGGTCGCCGGACGCCATAAGGCGGGCGCGGACCTGCGCCACCCGCGGGTCGGTCATGCCGGGCTTCAACGCATCGCCCGGATCCACCGGCTGCCAGCCGCCCCTTGCCGCGATGGCTTGGTATTGGCGCAGTGCGTTGCGCAAGGTGCGATATTCAGAGTTCTGGGGTTCCCAATCGGTGAAGAAGGCCTCAAGCGAAGGGTAGGTGTTGAGCTTGGCGAGAACCGGCACCAGGTCCAGCTTCTTGCGGGAGACAAACAGCTCCGGGTCGATCTTGCGCGGCACAAAGCGGCCGATCTTCAGATCAGAGGCGTATTTCAGGAAGAAGGCGCTGAAGGCGAGTTCCGCATAGGCTTCCGTGAAGGCTTCGCCGGCCTGCAGGCTGTCTTTGAGGGTGGTGAGATATTCGATCGGGTAGTCGCGCGTGAAGAGGCCATCGCGCGCCGCGTTCGACAGGCGCTCGATCAGCTGATCCATACGAGGCGAGCCCACCCAGAAGAGACGCCCCTCGTTTTCCACATAATGCTTGGTGAGGGCAGGGCGCACGATTTGCACCGGCATGGGCAGCCGGCCCTCAGAATTGAGAATGGTGGCCACCTGGGCGGAGACTTCATTGCGGGTAGAGAAACTGTCGCCCTTCTGCGCGCTCGCCGGGGCGGCGCTGAGGCCTGTGACCAGGGCCAGGGCCACTGTGGCGGCCAGTGTTGCAACGGGGCGTCCAACCGGTTTGTGTGTCATTTTTCTGACCTTCCTCCCAATCCACTGTCCTCGCCGCTGTGGTGCCACTTTTTTGTTAAGGTATTATTAACCATAACGGCCAGAAATTTTCCCTACTTTTGCGCCAAAAATGGCGAAAACATGGGGGCTGATCACGCAAGTTTGTGCGTTATATGATCGCGAGGGGGCTGTTCGTCCGCACACGGCGGAGTAAATTGGGTTGCAAATTCAACGCGCAAGAAGCCTGACTTCAAAATGAGCCTCAAAGTAAAACTCACCGATTTGCCCCGCGATCAGTTGGAACAGATGGCCGCTGCCGGCGCGGAGATTGAGGAATGTTACCGCCTTTTGGCCAAGACCAACGCCAATGTGGTGGGCCAGTGCCTGGCCAATCAGGGCACCTTCTACGAGTTCGACCATTATCCGTCCGGCGACATCTACGATGACCAATATGGCTCGCAATATTACTACCACGCCCACCGGGAAGAGGAGCATGGCCACTTCCACACCTTCCTGCGCGCCAAGGCCATGCCCAAGCACATTCAGCCGGCGCCCTATGATGGCGACGGAGAGCGGCCTCTGGGCAAGGATGCGCTTTGCCACTTCGTAGCGATTTCAATGAACGCGCCGGGCAAGCCCATCGGCCTCTTCACCACCAACAGGTGGGTGACCGATGAGAGCTACTATTCCGCTGAGGATACCATCGAACTGCTGAGCAATTTCAAGATGGACCATACCTATCCTTGTCTTGCCACCAACCGTTGGATTTCGGCGATCATGGTGCTGTTTCGCCCGCAGATCGAGGCGCTGATCCGTGAGCGCGAGCGCGTGATTGCCGACTGGCAGGAAAAGCACCCTGACACGGACGTTTACGAAGACCGTGATCTTGAGGTCACGTCTGAGACGCCCATCGATGTGCCCAAACAGATCTCTGCGGTCCGTCAGGCGATTCTCTCCCACGGCAAGGCGGCCTGATGCGTTGTGCCTGTGGTTTGGTGCGGGCGTGTTTCTCCATAATCGCTGGCATCGTCCTTCTCTTTGGGCTCACCGGTGGTGAGGCTGCCGGTGAACTGGCGGACGAATTGGTGCCCGAACTGATCACCATTCCGGCCGGCGCGTTCATCACCGGCTCCGATCAGGCCGAGCGTGAAGAAGCTTACCGGCTGGACGAAAAGGCCTATGGCCATTCGGTCACCCGCAAACAGCGCTGGTACGATTTTGAGGATGAGCGGCGGACCATAAGTCTGCCGGCCTACATGATCTCCAAATCGCTGATCACCAATGCCCAGTACCGCGCTTTCACGAAAGCCACCGGCCACCCAATCCCGCGGGTCGAGCCGGACGTTTGGGCCTCATACAAACTCATTCACCCGTATAAACGGGCGCTGCGCCACGCCTGGTCAAAGGACACCTATCCTGAAGGACGTGCGGACCACCCTGTCGTCATGGTTTCCCACGATGATGTTCAAGCCTATGCCGCTTGGCTCTCCAAGCAAACAGGCCACACGTGGCGCCTGCCCACGGAAAAGGAGTGGGAAAAAGCGGCGCGCGGAACCGATGGGCGCTACTTCCCCTGGGGCAACACTTATGATGCCGCGCGGCTCAACAGTCACGACAAAGGCCCGTTTGACACGGTGCGCGTGGGCAGGTTTCCCAAAGGTGCAAGCCCGTTTGGCCTGTTGGATGCGGCGGGGCAGGTGTTTGAGTGGACCTCAACGCCCACAGGTACAAACCGCTTCCGCGTGAAAGGCGGGTCTTGGGACGATAGCGGCTGCGGGGTTTGCCGGCCGGCCGCGCGGCATGGCCGTCCCAAGGCGATCAAGCACATTTTGGTCGGCTTCCGCCTGGTGCGCGAGTAGTCAATTTCGAACGGCTTATAATCCTCACGCTTAAGTGAACCATAGAACCCCTCATGTGAAAGCACGTGCGTGGAGGCTTTGATAGGTTACGGCTTGGAAGGCTATCACTGTTGTCCGGCGTACATATTGTCCGCACCCTGATCGACTTTCATTTATGTGCTCGCACATTGACCTCAATTGATCATTTTCGGGAGGAACCTAATGATCAGCAAAACTGAACTGCTCTCTACTGTGGCCATTGTGCCAGTGGCTTTGGGCGTTGCGATTGGCTTGTCTGTCTCCGGACCGGCAAATGCCAGCAAAGCAAACCCGGCTGCTGTCAACCGTTCGGGTGAGAACCCCGTGGCCCAGAAGCGTGCGGAACAGCCGGGCAATCCGACGGCGCAAAAGCGCATTCGGGTCGCCTCGTGTAACCCCTGTTCTGCAGCCAAGAAATGTAACCCCTGCGCAGCAAGTGCATGTAGCCCGTGCGCTGCCAACAAGTGTAATCCCTGCGCTGCCAAGTGTGGCGGTTGCAATCCCTGCAATCCTTGCAAAGCCAAAAAGTGTAATCCCTGCAAGAGTTCTTCGCTTGAGCAGGGCAACGGATTTGCGGTGAAGCGCCTGCGCACCTCTTGCAACCCCTGCTCGGCTGCGAAGAAGTGCAATCCGTGCGGCGCTTGCAATCCCTGCGCGGCTAAGAAGTGCAACCCTTGCGGCGCGGCGTGTGGCGCAGCGTGCAATCCTTGCAATCCTTGCAAAGCCAAAAAGTGCAATCCGTGCAAAAGCTCTTCGCTTGAGCAGGGCAACGGATTTGCGGTGAAGCGCATGCGCACGTCTTGCAACCCTTGCGCGGCTGCCAAGAAGTGCAACCCGTGCGGCGCTT